>JBBISK010000010.1:1170-24496 GCA_037441295.1 Candidatus Aminicenantota bacterium
GCTCAACGGGCTGGTGCTCATCTCGTATATCTCCCAGCTTCAGGACTGCGGGATGCCTGTCGACCAGGCCATCCGGAAAGGGGCGGAGACCAGGCTTCGGCCGGTCCTCATGACGGCCACCATCTCGGTCTTCAGCCTGATCCCCATGCTCTTCGCCACCGGTCCTGGGTCGGAGATCCAGAAGCCCCTGGCCGTGGTCGTCGTGGGCGGGTTGATCTCGTCGACGCTGCTGACGCTCCTCGTGCTGCCGGTGCTGTACGGCTGGTTCCGGAGGCGCGCGGGGAACGAAGGCCCTGTCGTGGCGGAGCTCGAGGCCGGGGCGGGAGAGAGCTGCCCCACAGAATAGTCTAAAATGGGGAGGGACAGTCCCCCCTGTGGGACTGTCCCTCTTTCCTATGTTCTCGTCCGCCGCTCTTGCCAAGGCTCCAGGGGAAGCGGCCCGGTCGAAACAAAGAGTGATAAAAAGTAGACCTGACCCTCTCTTTTGTAATAAAATCCGGCGTCCCATGAAGTTCGATATACTCCTGGCCAAGAAGTCCCTCGGGCAGCTGACCCAGGAAGCGTCTTCCGAGACCTCCGGCCTGAGGAGGGTCCTCGGGCCGTGGCACCTCATCTTCCTCGGCGTCGGGGCCATCGTCGGCGCCGGCATCTTCGTCATGACCGGCCACGCCGCCGCCCAGTACGCCGGCCCAGCCGTCACGCTGTCCATCGTCCTGGCCGGGGTGACCTGCGCCTTCGCCGGCCTCTGCTACGCCGAGTTCGCCTCGCTCATCCCCATCGCCGGCAGCGCCTACACTTACGCCTACTCGACCCTCGGCGAGATCTTCGCCTGGGTTATCGGCTGGGACCTCATCCTGGAATACTCGGTGGGCGCGACGACCGTCGCCATCGGCTGGTCGGGATACGTCGTGAGCCTTCTCAAGGACATCGGCATTACGATCCCGCCCTCCCTGTCCGAGGCCCCCTTCTCTTTCTCTCCCCAGACCGGCGCCTGGACGCGGACGGGCGCCGTCGTCAACCTCCCCGCCGCCCTCGTCATCGCCCTCATCACGTACGTCCTCGTCCGCGGCATCCGCGAGTCTGCGACCGTCAACTCCGTCATCGTCTTCCTCAAGATCTCCATCATCCTCGTCTTCATCGGCGCCGGCCTGTTCTTCCTCAAGCCGGCACTCTGGAAGCCGTTCATCCCGCCGAACCAGGGCCAGTTCGGCTTCTTCGGACTGAGCGGGATCCTCCGCGGCGCCGGGGTCATGTTCTTCGCCTATCTCGGGTTCGACGCCGTCTCCACGGCCGCCCAGGAGGCCAAGAACCCAAAGCGGGACATGCCCATCGGCATCCTCGGCTCGCTCTTCGCCTGCACGGCCATCTACATTGTCTTCTCGCTCGTCCTGACCGGCGTCGTGTCCTACACCGAGCTCAACGTCCCAGCCCCCGTGGCCGTGGCCATCGACGCCATGCGGCTGTTCTGGCTTTCGCCTCTCGTGAAGATCGCGGCCATCGTGGGTCTGATGTCGGTCATGATCGTCCAGCTCATGGGCCAGCCGCGGATCTTCTACACCATGGCCAAGGACGGCCTCCTGCCGCCCGGCGCGGCCAAGGTCCACCCGAAGCACGGGACGCCCCACGTCACGACGATCATCACCGGCGTCGTCGTCGGCGTCGCCGCCTCGCTCCTGCCGATGGGCATCGTCGGCGAGCTCGTCAGCATCGGCACGCTCTTCGCCTTCGTCATCGTCTGCGGCGGCGTCCTCGTCCTGCGCTACGCCCATCCCGAGATCCCGAGGCCCTTCCGGACGCCCTTCGTCCCGGTCGTGCCGGCCCTGGGCATCTTCTGCTGTCTCTACCTCATGTTCAGCCTGCCCAAGGACACCTGGGTCCGCCTGCTCGTCTGGATGGCCATCGGGCTCGTCATCTATTTCACCTACGGCATCCGCAAGAGCCGGCTGCGGCGGCCGCCGGCGGCCGGCCCGGAAGCGACCTGACCCGAGGAGGACCCATGAGCTCCAGCCCCTCCCCCGTTACTCCCGCCGCCCCCGCGGCCGGGGCCCGCGAGTTCAAGCGGGAGATGACCCTGTTCGACTCCATGATGATCGTCATGGGGGCCATGATCGGCTCCGGCATCTTCATCGTCAGCGCCGACATCGCCCGGACCGTCGGCTCTGGAGGCTACCTGCTGCTCGTCTGGCTCATCACCGGCGTCGTGACCATCATCGGCGCCCTGAGCTATGGCGAGCTGGCCGGGATGATGCCCCACGCCGGCGGCCTCTACGTCTACCTCCGCGAGGCCTATAACCCCCTGACCGGCTTCCTCTACGGCTGGACGACCTTCCTCGTCATCCAGACCGGGACGATCGCGGCCGTCGGCGTCGCCTTCGCCAAGTTCACCGGGCTCCTCATCCCCTGGTTCCGCGAGGATCATATCCTCTTCACCGTCCTCGGCCTGCGGGTCTCGGCCGCCCAGCTCCTGGCCATCGCCAGCATCGTCGTCCTGACCTACCTCAACATGCGCGGGCTGAGGACGGGCAAGACGATCCAGGGACTCTTCACCGTGACCAAGACGGCCGCGCTCTCGGGGCTCATCCTGCTCGGGTTCATCTTCGGGGCCAACGCCGCGGCCATCAAGGCCAACCTGGCCGGCTTCTGGAAGGCGAGCTGGACGCACCTCGCGAGCGGCGGCGGCATCGCCTCCGTCGAGCCGCTTTCGGGACTGATGGTCCTGGCCGCGATCGGCGCGGCCATGGTCGGCTCGCTCTTCGCCTCGGACGAGTGGTACACGGTGACCTACATCGCCGGCGAGGTCAAGAACCCCAAGCGGAACATCCCGCTGAGCCTCGTCCTCGGCGCCGGCATCGTCATCCTCCTCTATTTCCTGGCCAACGTCGCCTACGTCACGATCCTGCCCGTCCACGGCACCCCGGGGGCGGCCGACGTCGTGGGAAGGGGGATCCAGTTCGCCGCGGCGGACCGGGTCGGCACGGCGGCCGCTTCGATGATCTTCGGCGTGCCGGCGGCGGTCATCATGGCGGTCCTGATCATGATCTCGACCTTCGGCTGCAATAACGGGCTGATCCTGTCCGGCGCCCGGGTCTATTACGCCATGGCCAAGGACGGGCTGTTCTTCAACGCGACGGGGTCCCTGAACAAGAAGTGCGTCCCGGGCACGGCCCTCGTTGTCCAGTGCGTCTGGGCCAGCCTGCTCTGCCTGTCGGGGAGGTACAGCGACCTCCTGGATTACGTCGTCTTCGCCGTCCTGATCTTCTTCGTCCTCATCGTCAGCAGCATCTTCATCCTGAGGAAGAAGAAGCCCGACGCCGAGCGCCCCTACAAGGCCTGGGGCTATCCCGTCGTCCCGGCGATCTACATCCTGGTCGCCGCGGCCATCGCCGTCGACCTTCTCGTCTTCAAGCCGAAATACACGATCCCGGGGCTGGCCATCGTCCTCCTCGGCATCCCCGTCTACTTCGTCCGGAAGGCCCTGGCCAAGCCGCCCGCGGATTGACGGGGAGGGCGGGCCGCTACTTCCTCTTGTCCGCGGCCAGGACGCCCGCGACCATGTACTCCTTCGGGGAGAATTCCCGGACCCAGACGCGGATCGATTCGAGCGGCGCGCCGATCGACTCGTGCACGGCCGTCGTGACCGAGGAGAGGAGGGCTTTCTTCTGTTCGTCCGTCCGGCCTTCCAGCAGGTGGATCTCGATGAGCGGCATGTCGGGCTCCTTTCGGTCCTATTCTAACAGATATTTAGCCCCGTCTCCGATTGACTTTCCAGAGGGCTTTTGATAAACACATAGGCGAAGGCGGGAGACATGGACATCAAGAGTCGGGACCACCAAAGTGTTGTCGTGTTCGACATCGACGGGGAAATCACTATCTCGACCATGCCGCAGCCGACCCTGCACCAGGTCATCAAGGACGAGCTGGAGCGGGGGAAGCGGGACATCCTGCTCGACCTGAAGAAGGTCGACTTCATCGACAGCTTCGGCATCGGCGAGCTCCTGGCGAGCTACGTTTCGACGCAGAACCTGGGGGGGAAGCTCAAACTCTGCAGCGTGTCCAAGAAGCTCTTCCTCCTCTTCCAGATCACGAGGCTCGTCACCGTCCTCGAGATCTATGAGGATTGCGACCGCGCCCTGAAGAGCTTCGGGACGCCTTGAGTCCCGCCGGACCGGGGGAGGGGGGACGGCCGTTGGACGATGGCCGGCTGCACGCCTTCTTGCGCAGGCTGGGCATCGACGTCCGGCCGGACGAGTCACGGGCGGCGTCCTTCCTCTTCCTCCACTTCTTTCTCATCACCTTGACATTCTCGATCGTCAAGACGGTCAAGGAGAGCCTCCAGATCGGCGTCAACGAGCGCTGGTGGGGGGGCTTCGACCTGGGCACGGCCGTCCTGATCGGCTTCGCCGTCGCCATCAACACGCGGCTCCTCAACCGCCTGCCCCGCCGGAAGTACTCGTCGCTGACGCTGGGCTTCTCCGCCGGGTGCCTGGTCCTCTTTTGGTACGCCTTCGACCTCTACCACCGGCGGATCTACGCCTTCCCGTCCCTGCTCGTGTTCGTCCAGAGCCACCTGAACCTTTTCATCTTCGCGTTCAGCTTCTGGTCCGACATCTTCATCGCCATGACGATCACCCAGTTCTGGATCGCCGTCAACGACATCTTCCACCCGCACCAGGCCAAGCGGCTGGTCGGCTTCCTGGTGACGGGAGGGCTCCTGGGAGGGATCGGGGGCTCGGCCCTGGCCTGGGTCCTGCCCAAGCTCGCCGCGCCGCACCATCTTCTCCTCGTCTGCCCGGCAGTGCTCCTCCTGATGATCGCCGTGGTCGGCCTCGTCCACGGCGAAGGAGAGAGGCTCCGGGAAGGGGCGGAGGCCGCGCCGCGCCCGGCCGGCTCCGGCGTCGGCTTCCTGGAGAGCCTGCGGACGGTCGGCGGCGACCGCTATCTCCGCATCCTCGCCGGCGTCCTGGGCTCGGCCGTGCTCGTCGGGCAGCTCATCAACTTCCAGTTCAAGTTCGTCGTCAAGGCCCAGGGCTGGGACGACGCAACACGGACTTCGTCACTGGCGATGTTCTTTTCCGGCGTCCTCGTCGTCTCGACCCTCTTCCACCTGTTGGCCACGGGCCGGGTCCTGAAAAGGTTCGGCATCCGCGTGGCCCTGCTCGTGGCCCCGGCGGTCCTCGTCCTCGGCACTGCCCCGGTCTTTTTCCTAACGATCGTCACGGCCGCAGCCGTGCCGACGCTGGCCGGCCTCCTGTGGGCCTTCCTCCTCCGCGGCACGGACAAGCTCTTCGACACGACCATGAGCCAGTCCGTACGGGAGCTCCTCTACCTCCCCATTCCGGCCGAGATCAAGTACAAGGCGAAGGTCCTCATCGACATGTCCGTCAACAAGTTCGCCCTGGGCTTCGGCGCGGTCCTCTATTGGGTCCTCTACCGGGCGCTGTCGTTCGCGATGAGGACCCCGGAGGAACGGGTGCGGGTCCTCGGCCTCTTCGTCGTCGCCTTCGCCCTCCTCTGGATGGGCCTCATCTGGATCATCCACGAGCACTACCTCGAGAAGGTCAAGGCGGACCTGGCCCTGAAATGGCAGGACGGGCACAAGGTCGTCGCCGCGAACGTCGACATCGGCCTGACGCGGCGCATCGTCGACACCATTCAGAGCCGGGAGCGGAGCGCGACCCTCTACGTCATGAACCTCTACGGGCTCGTCCAGAAGGAGAAGCTGACGGCGGAGCTCATGGAGGCCATCGGCCTCAAGGGCGAGGAGATCAAGGCGCGGTCCATGGACGCCCTCCTCGGCATCGACGGCGAGACCTCCTTCCAGGGGATCGAGGACATCATCACCGACAAGGACTTCGACTCCGCCGTGCGGGAGGTCATGGCCCTGCCCGTCTACAAGGACCTGATGGACAAGCAGATCGGCGACCTCGTCGCCCGGAAGAGCGCCTCGGAGGTCGCCCGGATGGAGGCGGCCAAGGCCCTGGGCCTGATGGAGCCGACGCCGGCCGTCATCCGCGAGCTCGGCCGGCTCCTCCGGGACCCGTCGCTCGAGGTCCTCAACTACGCCCTCAACAGCGTGGCCGTTCACCTCCGGAAGGAGCACGTGCCCCTCATCGTCGACCTCCTCGGGAACCCCATGAGCCGACAGCTCGCCCAGGACACCCTGGCCGCCTACGGACCGCGGGTCGAGGACGTCCTGAAGAAGCGCCTCCAGGACCGGGGGGCTCCTCCGGATGTCCGCCGGGCCATCCCCGAGGTCCTGGCCCGGTTCGGGAACCAGAAGGCCGCCGACGCCCTGGTCGCGGAGCTCGAGGCCGGTGACGAGCTCCTGGAGGCCCATCTCATCGAGGCCCTCTACAAGGTCCGCTCGAACCATCCCCAGCTCCGCTTCAAGAAAAGACGGATCGCGGCCGCCGCCCTCTACCTCGCCCGCCGGCACGCCGCGGACTACCTCGACGCGGTCGAGGCCGGGGCGGGCCGGGAGCCCGGACCGGAGAGGCAGGCGGCCATCGACCTCCGGACCAAGCTTCTGTTCGACCTCCTGACCCTCGTCGCCCCAGCCGAGGACGTCGTCAAGGCCTACCAGAACATCCTCCGGGGGACGAAGAAGTCCGTCGACTACTCGCTCGAGCTCCTCGACAACATCCTCGGCGCAGACCTCAAGGAGCTCCTCTTTCCCCTCATCGAGAGCCTGCCGCCGGAGGAGCGCTGCCGCCGGCTGAGAAGGTCCCTCCGGGGCCGGCGTCCCCGCTAGGCGTCACCGCCGGCCGCGGTTGCATTGCCCCGCCTTGTCCGTTAGAATGGGGAGCGGGCACCTCGATGACGGACCTGTTCATCTATCCCAAAGGCGGGGACGCGTTTGTCTTCGCCCTGGGCGCGCAGAAGGTCACCGCCGGCCGCGCCGCATCCTGCGACATCCCCCTCTCCGACCAATACAGCTCCGGCTGCCACGTCGCCTTCGTCCCCAAGGACCGCGGCTATGCCGTCCAGGACATGGGGAGCAAGAACGGGACCTACATCAACGGCCGGCGGGTCAGCGGCGAGGTGGCCCTCAAGCGGGGGGACGAGATCGTCATCGGCGAGACGAAGATCGTCTTCGACCGCCAATTCCAGACGGCCGTCAAGATCGTCGACGGCACGACCTTCACCCACAGCTCGAACACGATCATCAGCGTCCGGGACATCGTCCGCAAGCCCCCGACGGCGGTCTTCCTCCAGCCGGTCGCCGGCGGTCCCGAGCCGGGGCGCTATCAGCAGGACCAGAAGTTCCTGGGCGTCCTGAGCGAGGTGAGCCAAGCCCTAATCTACCATATGCCCCTCGACAAGCTCCTGGACCACATCATGGACCTCATCACCGTGAACATCCCCATGGACCGGGGCGTCCTCATGCTCCGGGAGGGCCAGACTGACGAACTCGTCCACAAGGTCGTCCGCGTCCAGGACAGCCCGCTCCGCAGCCAGAGCATCGTCGTCAGCCGGAGCATCATCCGCACGGCTCTGGACAAGAACTCCTCCGTCCTCATCTCGGACATCCAGTCGGAGGCGGAGCTCCGGGGCCAGGTCAGCGTCGTCCAGGGCCAGATCCACTCGGCCATGTGCGTCCCCCTTTGGAACGGCGACGCCATCATCGGCCTGATCTACTGCGACCGGGCCGCCCTCCACGGCCCCTTCACCGAGGACGACCTGCGGCTCCTGACGCTTCTCGCCAACCTCGCCGCCAACAAGATCGAGAACGCCAAGCTCATCGAGACGGCCCTGGAAGAGGAGCGGCTCCGGCGGGAGCTGGAGACGGCGGCTCGCATCCAGAAGAACTTCCTGCCCAAGGACGACCCCGTCTTCGAGCCCTACGACATCAGCGGCAGCACGCGCGCCTGCCGCCATGTCGGCGGGGACTACTACGACTTCATCCCCGTCGACGCGGACCGCTTGGGCCTCGTCATCGCGGATGTCTCCGGGACGGGCGTCAGCGCGGCCCTCCTCATGGCGTCGCTCCGGGCCTCGCTCCACTCCAAGCTCGGCCTCACGCGGGACTTGGCCCGGCTGGCCGCCGAGCTCAACGACGACGTCCACAAGAGCTCCGACTCCCACTCCTTCATCTCCTTCTTCTTCGGACTCCTCGACCGCGGGCGGGGGGAGGTCGAGTACGTCAACGCGGGGCACAACCCGCCCCTCGTCGTCGACGCCGCCGGCGGGCTTCGCTCCCTCGAGAGCACGGGCTTCTGCCTGGGGATGTTCCCGTCCGTGAGCTACGAGACGCGGAGCCTCCGCCCCACCCCGGGCGACATCCTGTGCCTCTTCACCGACGGCATCGTCGAGAGCCGCGACGCGGACAAGGAGGAGTTCGGGGACGACCGGCTGGCCCGGCGTCTGCGGGAATCCGCCGGCCTCTCTGCCCGCGAGATCATGGACCGGATCTACGAGGACGCATTCGCCTTCTCATCCTGCGCCGAGCCGGGCGACGACATGACCGTCGTCGTCGTCAAGAGGGGCGCCTGAGGGGCCGGGGGAGCGGGCCGGCATGAGCTCCGGGGCGAAGATTCTGACGGTCAAGGCGGACCTCGGGGCCATCGACCGGGCCCGGGAGTTCCTGCGGGACAACCTGCGCGGCCTGTCCCTGGCCGAAGAGGACGTCCTGAGGATCGAGCTTTCGCTCCACGAGATCCTCGTCAACATCGCCCGCTACGCCTACCCGGAGGGGGAGGGCGAGATGTCCCTACGGGTCTGGCGCGAGGGCGGTACGCTCCGCATTGAGTTCCGCGACCGCGGCGTCCCCTTCAACCCCGCCGAGCGGCCGGCCCCGGACATCGAGGAAAAGATCCGGCGGGGGACGAAGGGCGGGCTCGGCATTCACCTCTTCAAGACGCTCATGGACGGCTACGCCTACCGTCGCGAGGGCGGCGAGAACGTCCTGACGGTCTTCAAGAAGGTCTGAGCCCCGCGGCCCGGGGCGGCCTCAGTAGAGGACGTTGGCCTCGCCGTTCTTCTTGACGAGCTTGTCGATCTCCCCCAGGATGAGGTCCCGGCGGATGAGGACGGCCTTGATCTCGTCGTCCGTCAGGTAGTCACCCGTGATGGCCTTGATCCCCTCGAAGGTCAGCGTCTTGACCTTGTCGACGATGGCCCGCGGCAGCTCGCTCATGAGCTTCGGGCCCTCCGGGTGCTTCTCGGTGTAGATGAGGGCCTTGACGAACTTGCCGGACGAGCGGAAGGACCGGGAGTGGTCGATGAGGATCATCCGCCAGTCCTTGGTGATGAGGATCTGGTTCTGGTGGCGGTCCTCGTTGGCGATGAGGTTGTCGAAGAACCTCTGGAGGTAGGTGTCCCGGTTCCAGCCGAAGACCTTGTAGGACGGCATCTTGATCTTCTTTTCCTCTCTCTCTTTGAGCGTGATGCAGTCGCTGATCCAGTACTGGAGGGAGCCCCGGTCGCCGTGGAACCGCCGCTCGATGGTCGGCGCCACCATGTCGAGGCCGAGCTCCCTGCTCAGCAGGTAGGCGCAAATCTCGTACTGCCAGCCCTCGATATAGCCCTGCATGCGGCCCTGGGCGTTCTTCCACAGGGCGTCATGGGTGACGTCGCCCTTCCGGAGCGTCAGCCTCCAGGGGCTGGTCACGGATTCTGGACCGACCATGTGGTGCTCGTTGACGATGTCCGCCGCCTTGAGGAACTCCTCCCATTGGGCGAACTGGCCGCGCTCGTCGGTCGTGAACTGGGCCAGGAGCATGGGCGCCCGGAGAAGGGCCAGCCCCGCGACGACGAGAATCACCGATCCTTTCTTCATCTTCACCCTCCCGCGCGATCGATTCCTGCCGCGGACGGCCGCGGTCGTATCAGTCGTAAAGGACGCTCGCTTCCCCCTGGGCCCGGACCATGCCGTCGACCTGCCTAAGGAGGAGGTCGCGGCGGGCGAGGAGCGAGCGGATCTCCTCGTCCGTCAGGGTCCCGCCCGTGGCGCCCTTGACGGATTCGAAGGTCAGCGCCTTGACCCTCTCGTAAAACCAGCGGGGGAGACGGCGGAAGAGAAGCGCGTGCCCGTCCTGGCCCTTCTTGATCCCGTCCGCCCCGAACATGAGCTTCTCCGTGAACTCCTTCGTCGACCGGAAGGCGCGCGAATGGTCGATGAGGATCGTCCGCCAGTCCGCGGTATAGAGGACGTTCTGCTGGGTCCGGTCCTCGTTGGCGATGAGGCTGTCCCAAGCCCGTGTCAGCCATTTCATCTTCTCGATCCCGGGCTCGGCCTCCTTGGGGATGGGGATGCCCTGCTCGACGACCTTGAGCAGGCTGGCCTTGTTCTCGGCCAAGAGGGACAGGGCGCCCTTCTTCCCCTGGAACTCGCGCTCGACCGCGACGGGGACCATGCCGAGGCCGATGAGCTTGTCGAGCCGATAGGCGGCGATCTCGTACTGCCAGCCCTCGAGGAACCCGTACATCATGCCGCTCGGGTTCTTCCAGAAGGCCCGCGTTTCGAAGCCTCCCTTTTTGAGGGTCAGCCGGTAGGGCTTCGTCACGCCCTCTCCGACCGGCTCGGCCTTGACGATCTCGGCCGTGAGGAGGAAGGCCTCCATCTCCGGCCGGCGGGCGATCTCCTCCGGCCGGAACTGGGCCGGGAGGAGGCCAGGCAGCCCCAGGGACACGACGAGGAGCCCGACGAGAGGACGTTTCCAGGCGGCGGCGCCGCGTCCCGCGCGCGCTGTTTTGTTCGTGATGGTCATCTTTTCCCCCGTACCTTTTAGACCGTCTCCGGGCGCGGCCAAAGCTTCCTGCGCTCCCGGATGATAAGGACGCAGAGGACGAGCCAGACGGCGACGCCGGCGACGTTGACGAGGGCGTACCGCTCGATACGGAAGCCGAGGAAGGTCGTGCCGAGGAAGACCGCCAGCGCCGAGAGCGTGTCGCCGCCGCGGACGAAGAACGTGTCGATGGCGGCCTTGGCCTTGTACTTCTCCTCCCGCGGCGTCACCAGGAAAAGGGCGGCCTTGGTCGTGTTCTGCAACGAGTAGTCCGTGCCGTTCTCGAGGGCCTTGACCCACTTGACGAGGACGAACACGGCGCCGAAAGAGATGAGGCCGTAGCCGCCGAGGGCGACGAGCGGCAGGAAGAGGAGGGCCCCTCCGACGCCCACCCAGCGGAAGATCCTCGAGACGAGGAACAGCTGGATGAAAAGGGCGATGAGGTTCGTCAGGAACTGGTAGTCCATGAAGGCGTTGTGGATGGACTTCGTCATGCCCGGCGCGGGGCTCTGACTGGCGGCGTCGGCCCGCCGCGGCTCCGCCGTCCCGCCCGGGACCACGGCCGGCGCAGGCGTCCCGGAGGGCCTGGGGGCGGGCCCGTTCCGGGCGATCTCCTGGTTGACCGTCACGGCCGAGATGATGAACTCGCCCGTGGCGTTGACGAAGTTGTAGATGCCGATCATGAGGGCGATGAGGAGGAGGTAGCGGCTCTTGAAGACCAGGCGGAACCCGCCGCCGGCCTTGAGCGGCTGTTCCTGGACGCGGGCGCGCTCGGCGTCCCCGCCTCCGTCGAGCCCCTTCTCCCGCCGCGCCCGGGCGATGCGCACCTCGCGCCGGTGGATGAAGAGGGCCAAGCCGATGCAGACGAAGAGGACGGCCCCGGCGATGAGCATCAGCTTGTACTCCCAGTTGGCGCCGGCAGCGTCCCTGAGCCACCGCATGCGGGTGCCGAGGACGGCCCCGAGCGTCGCGCCCAGGGAGACGAGCGGGAAGGTCCGCTTGCCCACCTCGTCGGTGTAAAGGTCGTTGGCGAAACCCCAGAACTGCGCGACGACGAAGATGTTGAAGATGCCGATCCAGATGAAAAAGGCGATGCCCATGGGCTTGACGGCGACGCCGCCCAGGCTCAAAAAATAGAAGACGACGAGGTTCGAGATGAAGAAGAGGGTCGTCCAGGTGATGAGGATCTGCCGCGGGACCTTTGAGGCCAACCGGCTGAAGCCCTTGACGACGAAGATGAAGAGGATGGCCTGCGCGCCGCCCAGGTAGCTCTTGACGGCGGCCGAGTCCTTGTCCACGAGGAGGAGCGCCTCGCGGAGCGGCTTGAGGATATAGTAGGCCAGGAGGAGAAGGAAGACGTTTAGCGAGAGGAGCAGGGCCTTGGGAGCCTCGCCCGGCCGGATGTCGGCGAAGAGCCTGAGGAAGCGATAGAGCAGGCGCCCGCCCAGCGACTCCGGGCTCGATGCCGTCCCGGCCCCGACTTCCGCCATCCGCCCCTCCTTCGCGCGCGCCTCCCGTTCTCAGAACAGGACCGCGCCCTCCCCCCGGGTCTCGACCTGCATCCTGATGACGCGGAGGATCGAGCCCACCCGCGCTTCCAGGGCCCGGACCTCCTCCTCGTTGAGGTAAGGAGCGAGGATGCGGCGGACCCCGGCCTTGTCCCATTCGAGCAGCTTTCGGTACAGCCCCCGCGAGCACCTCTGGATCTCGCAACCGGGGACCGTCTCGGTCACGGGCGCGAAGGCCCTGGAGAAATCGACCGCCCAGACCCTCTCCGGCTTCCTCTGGATGAGGATGTCGCGGTCCCGCTCGACCCCGCAGGTGTCGGCGACGAGGTTGATAAAGACCCTCAGGTCGGCCATGGCCCGGTCAAAGGCTTCCGGGTCGCCGATCTTGAGCCCTTGGCCCTTCCGGACCGTCTCGGAGAAGGCGTCCTCGACGAAGATCTGGAGGGAGCCCGGGTAGCCGTTGATCGTCCGCTCGACGACGGGAGGGACAAGGCCCAGGCCGAGGGTCTTGTCGAGGGCGTAGGCGGCGAGCTCGTACTTGTAGCTGTCGGCCAGCGGGTCAGGGCGGCGGCGGTCGATGTACTTGAACTGGGCCCAGCGTCTGGTCCCGTCCGCCTCCAGCCGGACCTTCCAGGGGTCGGTCCGCCCGGCCTCGCCGGGGATGACGAAGGCCGGCGTCGCCGTCTCCAGGAACCGCTCGACCTCGTCCGCGGCCCCAGGCCCGTTCGCCGTCGGCGAAGCGAAGGGGGCGGGCGGCGCCGCCTCTTCGTTGTCGGTGTAGTGGTCGAACGTCCCGCCGTTGATGATGAGGGCGTAGAGGCGGCCGCCGTAGAGCGTGTAGCCGATGCCCGTGTCGATCATCCAGACCTTCCCGTGGAAGAGCGGGATGATGTCCCCGGCCGGCGCGATCGGGCTCCGTGTTTCCCCCATGGCCATGAAGTTGTGGCCGACGACCATCTTCGTCGCCTTGAGGTTGGCCAGGATCTTGTCCATGTCCTGCTGGGAGATGGTGTTCTCCATTTGCCGGAGCCACAGCGGGCTTTCCGAATTGTAGACGAGCTTGGGGCGGAATCCCTGGTTGAAGACTCTGTTGTACGGCCCCCGCAGAGCGAAGATACCGAGCTCCAGCCGGAACGCGTCGTTGAGGTCCTTGAGCTTCCAGGTCGAGAACTGCAGGTTGACCCCGGCGTGGGCGAAGACGACATCGTTGATCCTGATGACGACGTTCTTCGTCAGGAGCCATCTTCCGTAGGTGTGGTTGAAGTTCTCGGTATAGGCCTGGCCGGCCTCGTCCATGCCCCTGGCCCTCTTGGAGGTCTCGAGGACCTTCTCCCAGAAGGCGCGGTAGCCGGGGTCCGTGGCGAAGTCCGGGTCCCTGCGCCCGAGCCTGGCCCGCTCGGCGGCCAGCAGGCCCGCCACGTACTGCTTCATCCGGGCCTTCTTGAAATCCTCGGGGAGGAAGGCGTAGAACTGGTCAACGAACACGTACTGCGGGTAATTCAGGGCGATGCCCGTGATCGTCGATTCCTCGTGGTTCCCGAGGAGGACGTGGACCATGCCGCCCGCGGCGGCGGCTTCCTTCTCCAGGCGCACGAGGAGGTCGAAGATGTCCTTGGCCTTGTCTCCCCGGTCCAGGATGTCGCCGATCTGGACGAGGTGCGTCTTCCCGCCGGTCCAGTGGAGCCGGTCGTCGACGAGGCCGACCTTCGACGCCTTGAGGATGGTCACGAAATTGTCGAAGTCGCCGTGGAGGTCGCCCACGGCCACGACCCTCTCGACGCCTGTCCATTCGCAGGGAATGTCGGCGGCGGGGCAGGGCAGGGCCAGGGCGAGGAGCGCCGCGCCGAGGGAAAGAGCGAGGCGGGCCCGGAGCCGCCGGGAAGATCTGCCGCTTTCGGATGACCACATCGACGCCCTTCATATATATGCGATTTCCCGCCGAGAATCAATACGCGCCGCTGCCGTTGACTCCCGGGCCGGGGACTTGCTATCCTTGGCCCCGTCCGGGCCGCCGGACGAGGAAGGTGAAGAATGAAGGATCGACCTGTCGAAAGAACCCGCCCCCGCTCCAGAACGAACCGGCTCGGGGCGGCCGCGCTTCTTCTGATCATGGGATTGGCAGGCTGCTCGCCGGAGCCACGGCCGGCCGCTCCGGCCGCGCCCGGCCGGGTGAAGACCGGCCTCGAGGTCCTTCTTGAAAAACACCTCGACCTGGTCGCGGGGAAACGCGTCGGGCTCATCACCAACCCGACAGGCGTCGACGCCGCGTTCCGGACGACCGTCGACCTCCTCGCCCGGAACCCCAAGGTCAAGCTCGCCGCCCTCTACGGGCCCGAGCACGGCGTTCGCGGCGACGCTCAGGCCGGGGAATACGTCCCGTACTATTTCGACAGGAAAGCCGGCCTGCCCGTCTTCAGCCTCTACGGCCAGTCGATGAAGCCCGAGCCGGGGATGCTGAAGAAGATCGACGAATTCATGCGGTCCTACGACACCCGGTCCGCCGGCAAGGTCCCGGAGAAGGGCATGGTCCAGGGCATCGACGTCATGGTCTACGACATCCAGGACGTCGGCACGCGCGTCTATACCTACATCGCGACGATGGCCTACGCCATGCAGGCCTGCGCGGAGAACGGCATCGATTTCATCGTCCTCGACCGGCCCGACCCGATCGGCGGCACGGACGTCGAGGGCCCGGTCCTCGAGTATCCCGCCTACAGCTCGCCGGTCGGGCTTTATCCCGTGCCCGAGCGCTTCGGCATGACCATGGGCGAGCTGGCCCGGCTGTTCAACGACCGCTTCCTCGCGAAGAAGGCGAAGCTGACGGTCGTCCCGATGGAGGGCTGGACGCGGACGATGTGGTTTGACCGTACGGGGCTGCCCTGGGTCATGCCGTCGCCGAACATGCCGACGCTCGACACGGCGGCCGTCTATCCCGGGTTCGTCGCCTTCGAGGGGACGAACGTCTCCGAAGGGCGGGGGACGACCCGGCCCTTCGAGCTCTTCGGCGCCCCGTGGATCGACGGCGATGAGCTCGCGGCGAAGCTCAACGGGCTCGGCCTCCCCGGGGTCATCTTCCGCGCGGCCTGGTTCACGCCCACGTTCTCCAAGTTCGCGGGCCAGCTCTGCGGCGGCTGCCAGGTCCAGGTCACCGACCGCGCCGCCTTCCGCTCCTTCGAGGCCTTCCTCCAAGTCGTCGAGGCCATCCGCGACATGGCCCCCGGCAAGTTCGAATTCCACAAGGACTACTTCGACAAGGTCATGGGGACGTCCCGCGTACGCGAGGCCCTCGAGGCCGGGAAGCCCGTCCGGGCCATCCTCGACGGGCTCAAGCCGGAGCTCGACGCCTTCCTCGAGCTGCGCAAACCGTATTTGCTCTATCAGTAATGAGGGGGAGTCACTTTTCCTATCTATCAGCCCCCCCGGGGACGGTCCCCATTTTCTTGGAGAACGATTGACCTGCCCCGCCTTTTCCTTTAGAATGAATGCCTTTCCGATTCCAACCGAGGAGCGACGAGAGATGGCCAACCAAGAGTCCCCGTCGGCCCCGTCGGGCCCCCTGTCCCAGGTCCTGGATAAGTCCCCCCGGGATTTCGTCCGGGCCGACATCCTCAAGGTCATCGACAAGCTCGGCATCGAGCGGCTGACTTTCCACTACACCGCCCTGGACGGCAAGCTCAAGGAGCTGAAGATCCCGGCGACCGACCGCGCCCAGGCCGAGACCGTGCTGGCCGAGGGCGAGCGCGTGGACGGCTCGTCGCTGTTCAAGGGCCTGGTCGACATGGCCCTCTCGGACCTCTACGTCGTCCCGCAGTACCGCACGGCCTTCCTCAACCCCTTCGACGAGGGCAGCCTGGACTTCGTCTGCCGCTACCTCGCCGGGGACGGCAGCCCGGCGCCCTTCACCCTCGACAATATCCTCGGCCGGGCCGCCGAGCTCTTCCGCGCCTCGACCGGGCTCGACCTCCGGGCCCTGGGCGAGCTCGAGTTCTTCCTGCTCCTCCCCGGCGGGGAGAGGGGTTATTTCGTCCCCGGCCAGAGCGGCTATCACGGCTCGCAGCCGTTCACCAAGAGCGGACCCATCCTCAACGAGATGGTCCGCCACATCGGCCGGGTCACCGGCGCCGTCAAGTACGCCCACGGCGAGGTCGGCCTGGTCGATTCCGTCCACAGCGACGTCGAGGAGATCGAGGGCCGCCGGGCCGAGCAGCTCGAGATCGAGTACCTGCCGCGGCCTGTCGAGGAGATGGCCGACGCCCTCGTCCTCGGGCGCTGGATCATCCGGAACACGGCCTTCCGGCACGGCGCGATCGCCACCTTCACCCCCAAGATCGAGGAGGGCGTCGCCGGCAACGGCCTCCACTTCCACCTCGGGCTTGCCCGGGACGGCCGGAACGTCATGACCGCGCCGGACGGCCGGCTGTCCGAGACGGCCCGCAAGCTCATCGGCGGGCTGTGCGAGTATGCCGATTCCCTGACGGCCTTCGGCAACACCGTCTCCTCGGCTTACCTGCGCCTGGTCCCAAACCACGAGGCGCCGACCCGGGTTTGCTGGAGCGACCTCAACCGCAGCGCCCTCATCCGTGTCCCGCTCGGCTGGACGAACGTCTCCCACCTGGCGAAGAAGGTCAATCCCCGGGAGCCGGAGGGCTACCGCGGCGCCGCCGGCGCCCGCCAGACGGTCGAGCTGCGGAGCCCGGACGGCAGCGCCCTCGTCCACCTCGTCCTGGCCGGCATCGCCATGGCCGCGAACTGGGCCTTCGGGGGGGACGGCTCCCTGTTCAAGGAATACGGGCCGCTCGAGCTCGCGGACAGGCTCTACGTCAAGGGGAACATCTTCTCCGACAAGGAGCTGCTCGCCAAGCTCCCCATCCTGCCGGCGAGCTGCGTCGAATCCTCACGCCTGCTCCTTAAAAAGCGGGACCTCTATGAGCGCGACGGCGTCTTCCCGTCCTCGGTCATCGATTACGTCGCCCGGATGCTCCAGGCCGAGAACGACGAGTTCATGAACAAGCAGTTGTCCGGGCTGCCGGCCCACGAGAGGCTCCACGAGGTCCGCAAGATCATGCACAAGGACCTCCACAAGCACTGAGCCCGGGAGGTCAGCGCCGGCCCGAGGCCTTCTCGTGGGCCTTGAACTCAGGCCCGAGGGTCCGCCACAGGGAATTGAACCGCTCCTGGAGGGCGGCATAGGTCCCGGCGTTCGCCGGCTCCGCCGCCAGCCTGTCGAGGGAAACCCGGGCCGAGGTGATGTCGCGGATGTCCGCCGGCCGCCCCTTGTCCCGAAGATAACACCAGATGGCCTGCAGGGCCCCGCCGTACGCCGCGGCCTCCCGCTCTTTCAGGGTCACGACCGGTGTCCCGAGGATGTCGGCGACGATCTGGAGCCAGAGCCGGCTCTTGGCCCCGCCGCCCGTGGCCCGAACCTCGGCCGGGCGGAGGCCGAGCGAGCGCATCCGGGCGAAGCCGTAGCCGAGGTTCAGGACAGCCCCCTCCATGACCGAACGGGCCAGGTGGGCGGCGTCGAAGGTCCGGCGGTCGAGGCCGAAGAAGACGGCGCTCGCCGAAGGCAGGACCGGGACGCGCTCGCCGTCGACGAAGGGCAGGAAGACGAGCCCGTCGGCCCCGGCCGGGGCCAGGCCCGCCGTCGTCTCGAGCCTCCTGTTCGTCCAGCCGAAGAGCTTCTTCAGGAGCTCCGTCGTGTTGGTCACGTTCATCGTGCAGAGGAGCGGGAGCCAGCCGCCCGTGCTGTCGCAGAAGGCGGCGATCTCGCCCTCGGGGTCGATGAAGGGCTCCGCGGCATGGGAGTAGATCGTGCCCGAGGTGCCCAGGCTGACGGTCGAGACGCCCGGGACGACGTTGCCCGTGCCGATGGCGCCCATCATGTTGTCGCCGCCGCCCGCGGAGACGAGGACCCGGCCCCAGCCGAACTTCCCGGCCACGGCCCGGCGGACGAAGCCGACCGGCTCCCGCGGATGGCTGAGGGGAGGCAGCTTGCCGACGAGGGCGGGGTCGACGGCCGCCGCGGCCTCCTCGCTCCAGCGGAGGTTCCGGACGTCCATGAGGCCCGTGCCCGAGGCGTCCCCGTACTCCATGTGGGCCCGGCCCGTCAGGTGGAAGTTCAGGTAATTGTGGGGGAGGAGGACGGTCGCGAGCCGGGCGAACCGGTCGGGCTCGCGCTCCTTCAGCCAGAGGATCTTGGAAGCGGTGAAGCCGACGGCGAGGCTGATGCCGAGCTTGCGGACGCACTCCGCGGGGCCGCCGAGACGGGCGAGGAGCGTCTGCGTCTCGGCGATGGTCGAGGTGTCATTCCAGAGCTTGGCCGGGCGGAGGGGACGGCCCCGGCCGTCGAGCGGCACGAAGCCGTGCTGCTGGCCGGAGACGCCCAGGCAGACGACCCTCTTCGCGTCCACCCGGGCTTCCTTGAGCGCTTCGGCCAGGGCGCCCTCCATGGCCCGGACCCAGGTCGCCGGGTCCTGCTCGCTCTCGCCCGGGGCCAGGCCCGGGATCATCTCGTGGCGGCCGTAGCCGCGGCCGAGGACCCGGCCGCTCTCGAAGTCCACGACCAGGGCCTTCGTGCCCTGCGTTCCCGAGTCGATGCCGATGGCGACCATGCTTCACCTCATCGAGAAGTTAAGAGGGATAGCCCCCTGCGGGGGCAGTCCCTCTTAACAATTCTAGAGGAGGGCCCCGCGGACTGTCAACGGCCGCCTGCCGGCGCTTGCGGCCAAGCGCCGCCTTCCTTGACAGGGCGGGAGGCATTCCGTAGAATCCGCGGCATGAAGACCCTCGCCCGGGCTGTCGCCGCCGCGGCGCTCGCGGCTTCCCTCCTCGCGGCCGTGGCTTCCGCGACCGAGGTCGAGGCGCGGGCCGGCTATTTCATCCCCTCGTCGCGCGACGTCCGCGCCGCCTACCGGAACGGCGCGGCCTTCGGCGCGGAGATCAGCGTGCCCCTTCTCAATACCCTGTCCGTCTGGGGCGGGCTCGACATCTTCCGTAAGGCCGGAAAGCTCACCTACACGGAGGAGCCGACGACCCTTCGCGTCATGCCGGTCTTCCTCGGCCTCAAGCTCGGCTCCGTCCGGCGCTCGCGGGCCGTGCGGCCGTACGCCGCGGCCGCCGCGGGCTATTTCTCCTACAAGGAAACGAACGTCATCGGCACGGCCAGCGGCGGGCGGCTCGGTCTGGTCGCCCAGGCCGGCCTCTTGGTGAAGCTCAAGGGCCGGGTTTCGCTCGACTTCCAGGCGCGGTACACCTTGGTCAAGGCCGCGGGGGAGGGGGCGGACACCGTGGCCACCGAGCTCGGCGGCTTCCAGGGCGGCCTCGGGATCGCCGTCGGCTTCTGAGACCCAGCCCTCCCCGCACGCGGCTCCTGTCCCGACAGACAGTCAAACCTGCCTCCGGGCGAAGTTGATAAATCGATGCGGGCACGCTAGACTATCCTTTGATGAGAAGCACAAGAACCGATGGGCATGAGATGAAGCGGGCGGTCCGGACGGTCGCGGCGGCGGTCCTGGCCGTCCTGCTGGCGGCCCCGGCCGCCCGGTCCCTCATGAAGCCGGGCCAGAAGTTCCTGCCTTTCGCCCTCAAGGGCGTCGACGGCCGGGAATACGCCCTGACCCTCGAGGCCGGCCGGCTGACGCTCGCCGTGACCGAGATCGTCGACGGCAAGGCGCAAACCGTGAAATCCCGTCCCGCCGCCCTCCTCATCGATTTCTGGGCGACGTGGTGCATCCCCTGCCGGGAAGGGATGCCGACCATGGAGAAGCTCCACGAAAAATTTAAGCCGGCCCCCGGCCAGTCCGAGGGCGGCCTGCGGGTCCTTTCGGTCGCCATGGACAATCCCGGGTCGAAGAAGGTCAAGATCCTCTATGATATGTCGAAGGTCACTTATCCGATGCTCTACGACCCCACGCCGGGGAACGCCGGGGACGGCCTCCTGCACTCGCCGCTCGAGATGAAGGGCCCCTACGACGCCGTGTCCCTGCCGGTCGTCTACCTCATCGACGCCTCGGGCACGATCGTCCACGTCCACCAGGGCTTCAAGGTCCAGGAGGCGGCCGGGTTCGAGGAGGCGGTGATGAAAGCCTTGGCCGGAGCGAAGACGTGAAGCGCCGCCTGCCCTGGATCCTGCTGGGACTCTCGCTCGGGCTCGTCGCGGTCGGGCTCCTCCTTGGCGAATACAAGGCCGTCCTCGAGAAGGCCGTCACGGTCTGCCTCGACTGCATCGGGATCGGCTGAGGTATCGGCGGTGGGCATCCTGGCCAAACCCCGGCGCAAGCGGATCTGGTACCAGGCCCTGGGCGGCCTGGCCATCAACGCCTGGTTGCCGGGCTGGCTGAGCGGCCAGATCTATCAGGGCAGGGTCAAGGGCGTCTGCGTCCCAGTCCTTAACTGCTATTCCTGCCCCTCGGCCTTGGGCGCCTGTCCCATCGGCTCGATCCAGACGTTCATGGCCGGGCTCCGCCTCAACCTGGCCGCGGCCGAGGCCAAGTTCGGCCTCTATGTCGTCGGTCTCCTCGGGGCCGTGGGCAGCGTCGTCGGCCGCATGCCGTGCGGCTGGCTCTGCCCCTTCGGCCTGCTCCAGGAGGTCATGCACAAGATCCCGACGCCCAAGCTCAAGGTGCCGCACGCCCTCTCCTATGGACGTTATGTCTTCCTGGCCGTGCTCGTCGTGGCGCTGCCGCTTCTCGTCGTGGACCAGTACGGCCTCGGCCAGACCTGGTTCTGCAAGTGGATCTGCCCGGCCGGCACACTCGAGGCGGGCCTGCCTCTCATCCTGCTCAACCCCGGGCTGCGCGGCCTCGTCGGGTTCATGTACTACTGGAAGGTCGCCCTACTCGTCCTCTTCCTCGGCTGGATGACGGTCAGCCGGCGGCCGTTCTGCCGGACCGTCTGCCCGCTGGGGGCCATCCTCGGGCTGTTCAACAAGGCGAGCCTCTTCCGGATGGCCGTGGACGACGCGAAATGCACCCTCTGCGACAAGTGCCGCCGGGACTGCCCCGTGGATATTGGCATCTACGAATCGGCCAACAGCCCGGACTGCGTCCGTTGCTTGAAGTGCGTCGATTCGTGCAAGTATGGGGCGGTGAGCTACGAATTCCTGAAGCGGCGCGTGACGGCCGAGGACCTGAGGGTGCCCAAGACCGCCGCCTAGGTCCGGCCCAGGCGCGGCCCGCAGGCCGTCACTTCTGCTTGACCTCGTTCGCCTGGATGAGGATCTTGGGCGCCGCGCCGTATTTCGTCATTCCGATCTTCCCGTCGGGCAGGGTGAACCTGATGTTGGCGTCCTCATAAAGCCGGCCGTCCCCCGCGCCCTTGTCCCTGAGGTTCAGCTCGAGGACCATGAAGTAGTTCCCCCCGACCCGGACGAACTGCGAGCCCGGGTCCCAGACCTGCCGCAACAGGACGCAGGTGAGCTTCCTGCCCTTGTCGGTGGTGACGATCTGGGCCACGTGGATGGGCAGGTTCCAGCCGCGGCTGTCCATGAACCGGACGACGCCCTTGTTGAGCTTCTGGAAGAAGTCGAGGAAGGCGTTGTCACTGGTGTTCATGGCCTGCTGCAGCTGGATGAGCTCTTCGGGCGTCGTGTACGACTGGACCTCGATCCGCAGCGCGACGGCCTGCGGCTCGATGGGGGCCTTGCCGGTCAGCAGCCGCGCCCTGAAAACGTCCGAGGCCGGGGCCGGAACGGCCAGGGCCGCGGCGCCGGCGACGAAGGCCAGGGCGAGGAGGGTTCGATTCCGGGACGGATGTGTCATGGCTTCTTCCTCCGCGTTCGCTGATGGCTCCGCGGACGAACATATACCCGGAGCGGGGTGATGTCAATCGGCCGGTCCGAGGGGTGCGACGGGAGGCATGGGAAAAATGTTGGTTGACCGGGCGAACTGATGTAGAATGACATTCCCGATTTCGGGATCATGCCACGAGGAGGGCGCCATGAACCATCGGAGCATGCGGCGGGCGGCGGCGGCCGCCGTCCTGGTCCTGCTGATGGCCCTGTCGGCCGCGACGCAGGAGAAAGTCGACCTCCAGGTCCTCCAGCGCATCCGCAAGGAAGGCCTCGAGAATTCCAAGATCACCGACTTCCTGATCTACCTTTGCGACGTCTACGGGCCCCGGCTCGCCGAGAGCCCCCAGTATCGCAAAGCGGGGGAGTGGACCGTGGGGCGGCTGAAGGAGATGGGGCTCGCCAACGCCAAGATGGAGCCCTATGGGACGTACGGCCGGGGCTGGGAGCTCCAGAAGTTCTACGGCGCGATGACGGCCCCCCAGTATATGCCTCTCATCGCCTATCCCAAGGCCTGGACCGCGGGGACGAACGGCCTTGTCAAGGGGAACCCGGTCCTTCTCGACGTGAAGAAGGTCGCCGACCTCGATAAGTACAAGGGTAAGCTCAAGGACGCCATCGTCCTCATGCAGGGCGAGCAGCCGCTCGAGATCTCCTTCGACCCGGCCGCTTCCAGGCTGACGGATGACGAGCTGAAGAAGCTCTACTTCGTCCCCGACCCCGCGGCCCGGCCGGCCTTCGCCGCCCGGATGGAGGAGTATATGGCCCGCCAGCAGCTCCAGCAGGCCGTGGGCAAGTTCCTCAAGGACGAGGGCGCGGCCGTCTGCCTCGAGCCCAGCCGCGGCAAGGACGGGACGATCTTCGTCCAGAGCGGCGGCGCGCAGAGCCCGACCGCGCCCGTCCCGCTGCCTGCCGTCGTCGTCTCGGTCGAACAGTACAACCGGATCGTCCGCATCCTCCAGAAGGACGTGCCGGTGACGATGGAGGTCGAGGTCCAGGCCCGCTTCACCCAGGACGACCTCCAGGGTTATAACGTCGTTGCCGAGCTGCCGGGCTCGGACAAGAAGCTCAAGGATGAGATCGTCATGCTCGGCGGGCATTTCGATTCCTGGCACGCCGGGACTGGCGCCACGGACAACGCCGCCGGCTGCGCCGTGGCGATCGAGGCCGTGCGGATCCTCAAAGCCGCCGGCGTCCAGCCCCGCCGGACCATTCGCATCGGCCTTTGGGACGGCGAGGAACAGGGCTTCATCGGCTCCCGCGGCTACATCACGAACCATTTCTTCGACCGGGGGAAGAAGGAG
>JBBISK010000011.1:0-15386 GCA_037441295.1 Candidatus Aminicenantota bacterium
ATATGGGCCTGCCCAAGGACAACGAGGACGGGTTCAGGAACGGCTCGCCCCTGACCTTCGCCAAGCAGCTCAAGGGGAGCCTCCTCATTGTCCACGGCACGGGCGACGACAACTGCCACTACCAGGGGTTCGAGATGCTCGTCAACGAGCTCGTGGCCAACGGGAAGACGTTCACGATGATGTCCTATCCGAACCGCTCCCACGGCATCTACGAAGGGAAGGGGACGACCCTCCACCTCTATAACCTGTTCACGAGGTTCCTCGTCGAGAACCTGCCGCCCGGCCCACGGTAGTGCGGAAGGGGCGGCCGGAGCCCGACATCGCGGGAGTTTAGCCGGAAAGCGTGCCGGCTGAGGGAAGTCTCAGGGGAGACCGCCAAAACGTGTTTGAGCCCGGCGTAGCGCACGCCGGGCGAGTTGTTTTGGCGCCGAAGACGGGACAGTTTCCGGCGTGAAAAACTTCCACAGAGGGCGAGGCCGCCCGTTTCGCGCCGCTTAGGGCCGGATGGTCATCTGGATCTTGAAGATGCCGTGGTCGCCGAGCGGAGCAAACCGGCTCATAGGGTCCCACCGCCTCTCCCAGTTCCGGTTATAGACGAGGAAGACCTCGTTGCCGGGGGTGATCTGCCAGCGGACGCGTGCCTGCCAGCCGAGCTGCTTCGAGACGTCGTCGTACTGGACGTAGTTCATCAGGCCGAGGTCGGGCGAAAGAAAGATGTCGGCCTTGAGCTCGTAGATGTGCTCGTCGAAGTTCCCCTGGGGTAGCCGTCCCCGAATGAGGTTCGTCATCACCCCGAGCGTCACGTAGCCCTTGAGCCTAAGGGACAGGCCGACCTCCGTCTCGGTCAAGCGCCCCGAATAAAAGCGCCCGAAATGCTGGTTGAGCTCGACCCGCCACGGGCGATGGGAGGCGGATTCGAACCCGGCCCGGAACGTCGCGTAGCGGTAAGGCCCCATCGGCAGGACGACGCCATCGGCGACCTCGAAGTCGTAGGGCAGGACGTCATAGGTTGACGAAATATCGCCCTCGATCCTGTCGCCGCTCTGGAACTGGACGGCTGGCGAGACGGCGAGCGTGCGGGTCTCGAGCCGCCCCCCGAGGTCCCAGTAGAGCTCGGCGTAGGGCTCGACGAAGAACTGCCGGACGTATTTGCCCAGCCCGCTCATCGGGTCGGGCCTGGGCATGAACGCGGCCATCGCGCTCCACGTCCGGACGCCGGGCCGGCTGATGAAACCCAGGCCCGGGTCGAGGCCGTCGCCGTAATAGCTGTAGCTCGAGTTCATGTCCCAGAGGTCGTTGGGGTAATCGAGGCGGAAGCCGTATCCCGTGTGCCTCTTCCGGTTCGGGTCCGGCCACCAGCTGTAGACCCCCCAGGCGTCGAGGGTGAAGTTCTTGTCCCCGAAGAGGCGGGACGTCGAGTAGCGGAAGTCGGCCCCGGCCAGCCGGTTGTAATCGGCGCCGGCCGTGCCGGGCGAGGCGGGGTTGCCGTCGGTGAAGATGACCCCGATCCGGCTCTCCTCCCACAGGTTCTGGGAAATGCGTGCCGCCAGCAGGTTCTTCGCCGGCAAGGCGAGCCCGGCCGCGGCGTCGTCGAGATTCCGCGTGCCGACGTCGATGATGGAGATGTTCGTGTCGCCCAGGCGGCCGAAGACCTTGGCGCCGAAAAGGAGCGGAACCTGAGAGCCCTCGACGAGGCCGATGCGGCGGCTGAAGAACGGCAGGAAAGAGGAGTGGTACTGGCCGCCGCCGGAGGTCGTCCCGAAGTTGAAGTACTCGGAGCCCTCGAGGAAGAAGGTCCGCTTTTCCGGGAAAAAGAGCGGGAAGCGGGTCAGGTTGATCTGCCGCTCGTCGACCTCGGTCTCGGCGAAGTCGGTGTTGACGCTGACAGCGCCGACGAAGTTGGGGGTGAAGTTCTTGTAAACGTCGAGGCCGCCGTCGACTTTCCACTGCCGGGAGGTGCCGGAAACAACGTCTTGGGTTGTCTTGAGGAGGCCGTAGGGCCGGAGGCTGATCCCCAACCCCTGCCGGATTCCGGAGATGCCCTCCAAAGTCGCGGCCTCGTTAGCGTTGTAGAAATGGCTGTCGAGGTCGGCCCCCGAAGCCCGGATGGTCTCCTGCTTCCGGGCGATGTAGCGCTCGACGTTCAGGCCCCAGGCCGCCAGGCCGGGCTTGAAGGAGATCGTCTTGAAGGGGATACGGACCTCGGCGCTCCAACCATCCTCACGGATCCTGGCCCGGGCGTCCCAGATCCCGTCCCAATCGAGGCTCGCATCCTGGCCGAAGGCCAAGCCCTCGCTCCGGGCGCCGCGGGGGTTGACGAAGAAGACGTAGGCCGTCCGCTTGTTCTGGAAGGGGTCGAGGAGGATCTTGACGACGTCCCCCGTTCCCTCCGCGCCTTCGCTGTCGTGGGCCATGGTGTTCGCGGCGATCCGGCGCGGCTCACGATCGAAGCAATAGACGCCGATGTAGAGATCATGGCTGTCGTAGAGGACGCGGACCTCGGTCCGCTCCGAGGGCGGGCTGGCCGGCTTCGGCCTGGCCTGGAGGAAGTCCGTGAACGGCACGGCCCGCTTCCAGACCTCGTCGTCCAGGAGCCCGTCGAGGCGCGGGCTCTTGTCCACGCGGACGGCCTTGAGGACGGTCCCGGCGCGGAGGGCGGGGGCCGCGAGGGCCAGGAAGAGCAGCCAGAAGATGGGGCGCCGGGAATCTCGGGTATGAGGGGCCATGAGGTCGCTCTCTTCCTTGGGATTCCGGAGCTCCCCGGAGCTGCCCGCGCTCCCGGCGGCCCCGGCGTCCGGTCGTCAACTTCCCGGGGCGAGGGTATTATATTTTTTCCGCGGCTCGAGTCAAACGACCTTGACCCGGCCCCGGAACCTGATAGATTAAGGCCTGGGGAGGAGGCCCTCATGTACGGCAAGCGAAGCCCCCGGAAGCCGGCCGGCCCCGAGCCGTCTCGAGGGCCCTCGGTCTTGTCGCTCGCCCTCGGCGATCTCCAGAGCCGCGTGGACGCGCGGCTGGAGGCTTGGGCGCGGGCCGGATACCTCCGCCGCCTCTGGGCCAAGGACCCCTCGCTCTGGGCCGCGGGCCCCGCCTCAGCTATCGGCGAACGCCTGGGCTGGCTCGACCTGCCTGACAGGATGGCGCCGCGGCTGGCCGGGATCCGGTCCTTCGCCGGGGAAATCGCTGTTGAGGGATTCACCCACGCCGTCCTTCTGGGCATGGGCGGGTCGAGCCTGGCCCCCGAGGTCTTTGAGAGGACTTTCGGCCACGCCCCAGGGCGTCCCGAGCTCATCGTCCTCGACAGCACCCACCCCGCGGCCGTCGCGGCGGTCGAGGCGAGGGTCGACCTGCCGCGGACGCTCTTCATCGTCTCGAGCAAGTCGGGGACGACCGTCGAGCCGCTCTCCTTCTTCCGCTACTTCTGGCGGCTCGTCTCCGGCGTCAGCGCGTCGCCGGGGCGGCAGTTCATCGCCATCACCGACCCCGGGACACCCCTCGCGGCGCTGGCTCGCGAGCGGGGCTTCCGCCGGGCCTTCGAGGCCCCCCCTGACGTGGGCGGCCGCTTCTCGGCCCTGACCGAGTTCGGGCTCGTCCCCGCGGCCGTCATCGGCGTCGACATCGGCGGGCTGCTCGCCGGCGCCGCGGCCGAGGCCCGGGCCAACGGGCCGGACGTTCCCGAGGCCGTTGCGCCTGGGCTGCGCCTCGGGGCCGCGCTGGGAGAGGCCGGGAGCGTCCGGGACAAGCTGACCATCCTAACCCCGCCGGGCCTGCGGAGCTTCCCCGACTGGCTGGAGCAGCTCATCGCCGAAAGCACGGGCAAGGACGGGAAGGGCATCGTCCCGGTCGTGGGCGAACCGCCTCTTCCGGCCGCACGCTACGGCGCCGACAGGACTTTCGTCTCCCTCGTCCTCGGGCCGGACCCTCGTGGCGGGAATGACGGGTTGGTCGCCGCGCTCGAGCAAGCCGGACATCCCGTCATCGGGGTCGGGCTTGCGAACGTCCTTTCTCTCGGCGCGGAGATCTTCCGCTGGGAGATGGCCGTGGCCGCGGCCGGCTCGGTCCTCGGCGTCCAGCCCTTCGACCAGCCGGACGTCGAGCTGGCCAAGGAGTTGGCGAGGAGGGCGCTCGACCAGGACGCCGGCCGGGAAACACGGGGTCCGACTTCCGGTGACGCGGTCCCCGCCGATTCCGCGGCCGGGCTCGGAACGGCCCTGGGCCGCTGGCTGGCCCGGGGTGGGCCAGGCGACTACATCGCTATCCAAGCCTACCTCCCTCCGGATGGGGCGACGGCGTCGGCGCTCCGGGAGCTGAGGTCCGCTCTCCTGAAGAAGACGGGCCTGGCCACGACCCTGGGCTCCGGTCCGCGCTTCCTTCACTCGACGGGACAGCTCCACAAGGGCGGCCCGGACGAGGCCCTCATCCTCCAGCTCTTCGACGAGCCGGAGCGCGACCTGGCGATTCCCGAGACCGACCTGACCTTCGGCCGGCTCATCCGCGCCCAGGCCTTCGGCGATTTTCAGGCGCTCGTGGCGAGAGGCCGGCGCATCCTCCGCATCGACCTCGGAGGCGACCCCGCCGGCGGCTTGGCGCGCCTCGCCGAGCTGGCCGCTGCCTGATCACCCGGCGACCCCTAGACTCTCAGGAAGACGTTTTTCTTATAGAGAAGGTAGAGGACCAGCCATTCGGCGGCGATGACCCCGGCCAGGAGGATGAGGCCGTTCCCGCCGCCGGCGACCCGGTCCAGCCCGCCGAAAAGGAACTTGCTCGTGGCCTCGAAATCGACCATCCGGCTGCCGAGGTAGATGGTGATCGAGTTCAGCCCGATGACCCGGAAAACGAAGGTCCATTTCCGGACGCGCCAGACGTCGACGAGGAGGTAAAAGAGGGCGAGGAGGAGGCAGGACCAGCCGGCCGCGTAGATGTCGAAGCTCGCCGTCCAGGCCTTCTTGATGATCGGGTACCAGATGCCGAGGACCCGGCCGGTAAGGACGAGCCCGGCCCCGGCCGCGGCGAGGGTCAGGGCCTTGCGGTAGCCGCTGCCCTTCTCGCGCCGCAGGACTCCCCCGGCCAGGCCGCCCATCAGCGTGACGCTCGTCGCCGACAGGACGCACAGGATGCCCTCGGGGTCGAAGATCGTGTCGTAGAGCCGGCCCGGCAGGAGGAGGCGGTCGACGAAGCCGTTGATCGTGCCCTCGGGCGTGAAGACGCCGGCGCCGACGCCGGGCACGGGGATAAGCCACTGGACGGCCGCATACCCGCCCAGGATCGCGACCAGCGCGGCGACCCTGCCACGTACGCTCCTGACCTTGAGCATGATGAGGGCGGCGAAGAGGTAGGCCAGCCCGATCTGGCCGAGGACGCTTGCGTACCGTTGCGTCCGGAAGTCGAGGTCGAGGAGATGGTTGTAGACGAAACCGAGAAAGACGAGCAGCAGGGCCCGCCGGACGAGCTTCAGATAGAGCCCTTTTTTATCGGCACCCGGCTCGGCCTTGGCCAGGAGGGAGAAGGGCATGGCGACGCCCGAGATGAACATGAACAGGGGGAAGATGAGGTCGTAGAAATGGAACCCCCGCCATTCGGCGTGATCGAGCTGGGCGGCCCACAGGCCGGCCCAGCCCCAGCCGGTGCCCTTGGCCAGGGACCGGAAGAAGGCGTCGCCGCCGATGATCCAGAACATGTCGAAGCCCCGGAGGGTGTCCAGGGACAAGAGCCGGGCCCTTGGTTGGGGGGTGGTTTCCATGGGGGGATGATATTTTTCCCGGCCGGGCCTGTCAAGGCGGCTCCGGGATTTGCTATAATCCGGCCATGCCGGAACTCGTCGGAACGGATGCCCTCTACCGCAAGTGGGAGGCGTCGCCCCCGGGCGCGGCCCCCGGCGCGGTCTTCCTCCTCGTCCACGGCCTCGGCGCGCATTCCGCCCGCTGGGGCTTCCTGGCGGAGGCCCTGGCCGGGCGCGGCTTCGCTTCCTATGCGATCGAGCTTCGGGGCTTCGGCCGGAGCCCGGAACGGCCGCGCGGCCACGTCGACTCCCTCCGCGTCTGGGAGCGGGACATCCTCGGTCTCCGCGAGGCCATTGCCCGGGAGAACCCCGGCCGGAAGGTCTTCCTCCTCGGCGAGAGCATCGGCAGCCTCCTCGCCTTCAACCTCGTCTGCCGGAATCCCGACACCTTCGCCGGCCAGGTCCTGATCTCGCCGGATTTCAAGAACGGCCTGAAGTTCCCCCTCTCGGCCTATCCAACCCTCGTCGCTCTCGTCCTCATCCGGCCCAAAAAGACGATCGCCGTTCCCTATGATTCGGCCATGTGCACGCGCGATACGGCTTATCAGGCCGTCATGGACGCGAGCCCGGACGAGCTGCGCATCGCCAGCCTGAAGTGCCTGATGAGCATTCTCGCCGAGCAGATGAGGTCCCCGCGGCTGGCCAAGAAGCTCCGCGTCCCATCGCTCTTTCTCATCTCGGGCGCCGACTTCCTTGTCGACGAGCGGGCCAGCCGGAAGATCTTCGGGAAGCTCGCCTTGGAGGACAAGACCCTCGTCGAATACCCGGATATGCACCATGCCCTGTCCATCGACCTCGGCCGTGAACGGGTCTTCCGGGACATCATCGGGTGGGCGGAAAAGAGGATCTGACGTGAGTCGCATCCTGGCCATCGACCAGGGGACGACGGGGACCCGGGCCATCGTCTACGACCGCCGCGGACGCGAGGTCGCCGCGGCCTACGAGGAATTCCCCCAGGTCTTCCCGCGTCCAGGCTGGGTCGAACACGACCCCGAGGCCATCTGGCGGAGCGTCGACCGGACCATTCAAAGGGTCATCGGCCGGTCCGGGGCTGCCCCGATCGCCGCGGTCGGCCTCGCCAACCAACGTGAAACGACCGTCGTCTGGGACCGCCGCACGGGACGCCCCGTCATGAACGCCATCGTCTGGCAGTGCCGGCGGACGGCCCGGCGCTGCCGGGATCTCAGGAAGGTCCGTGGGGCGATTTCCCTCATCAAGCGCCGGACCGGCCTGCCCATCGACCCTTATTTCTCTGCCACCAAACTGCAGTGGATCCTCGACCGGGGAGGACTCAGGGAACGGGCCAAGAAGGGCCGCCTGGCTTTCGGCACGACCGACGCCTGGGTCCTCTGGAAGCTCACCGGCGGCCGGAGCCACGCCACCGACCCGACCAACGCCTCGCGGACCATGCTTTTCGACATCGGCCGGCGGCGCTGGGACCCGGACCTCCTCGACCTCTTCGGCGTGCCCGAGGCGATCCTGCCCGAGGTCCGGCCGTCCTCGGGCGAGTTCGGCCGCACAGCCAAGCTCGGACGGCTGCCTGCCGGCATCCCCGTCACCGGTGTCGCCGGCGACCAGCAGGCCGCCCTTTTCGGCCAGGCCTGCTTCGAGCCGGGCAGCCTCAAGAACACCTACGGCACGGGCGCCTTCATCCTCCTCAACACGGGGCGCCGGCGCGTCGCGTCGCGCCACGGCCTCATCACGACCCTTGCCTGCGGCCCGGCGGGGGAGGCCGTCTACGCCCTGGAGGGTTCCGTCTTCGTCGCCGGCGCCGCCGTCCAATGGCTCCGCGACCAGCTCGGCCTGCTCCGCACTTCGGGCGAGTCGCAGGCCCTGGCCGAGGCCGTCGGGGACAACGCCGGCGTCTATTTCGTCCCCGCCTTCGTCGGGCTGGGAGCGCCCTACTGGGACGCCGAGGCGCGCGGCACCGTCGTCGGCCTGACGCGCGGGGCGGACCGCCGCCACCTCGTCCGGGCGGCGCTCGAGGCCATGGCCTATGCGACGCGGGACGTCCTCGAGGTCATGGAGCGGGAATCGGGCCTGCCCATCCGGGAGCTCCGGGTCGACGGCGGGGCGGCGGCCAACGATTTCCTCTGCCGCTTCCAGGCCGGGCTCCTCGGCCTGCCGGTCGTCCGGCCGCGGACGGTCGAGACGACGGCCCTGGGCGCGGCCTACCTGGCCGGTCTCGGCGCCGGCGTCTGGAGCGGCACGGACGAGATCCGGCGCTTCTGGGCCCTCGACCGCAGGTTCAGGCCGACCATGGCCCGCTCGCGGGCCGAACGGCTCTACGACGGCTGGCGGGCGGCCGTCCGCAAGGCGCGGGCCTGATTGGAAAAACCCGCCCCCGGAGCCTATAATACTTACCGGTCCTGTCGCCCTTGGGTGCGGCAGGCGGCCGTCGCCGCCGGGACCGAGGAGGGAGATATGAAAATTCGCATCGGCCTCGTCGCCGGGTTTCTTGCCGCGGCCCTGGCCTTCGTCATGGCCGCCGGAACGGCCGTCGCCGCCGGCCAAGATAAAGACGCGGACGCCAAGGCCCGGGTCGAGCAGAAGTTCAAGGAGTCGGGCCTGCTCGTCGGCAACGACATCCTGGTCGCCGTCGGGGCGAACGCCGTCACGCTGACCGGGACGGTCCGGACGCTGGCCGAGAAGGAAAAGGCCGGCCAGGACGCCGCGGCCGCGGCCAAGGGATACAAGGTCGTCAACAACCTGGCCCTGGCCGAGGCCGGGCTCTCGGCACGCGAGATCGGCGATGCGGTCATGGCCGCCATCGAGAAAAGCCCGAGCTATTTCATCTATGATTTGGTCGGGCCCGACGTCACCGCCGCGAGCGAGGTCACGCTCAAGGGCTGGACGTCTTTCCCCTGGAGCGCCACCGAGTTCGTCAAGCTGGCCCAGGCCCAACCGGGCGTCACGAAGGTCAGGAACGACATCCAGCGGCTGCTGATGGACGACGCCGACCGCAACCTGCGGACCCTCGTCGCCCAGCTCATCTATACCCGGCCGACCGGCCCGAACTTCCAGCGCTCGACCGGGCGCGTCCACATCGTCGTCCTCAACGGGGTCGTGACCCTCGGCGGGACGGTCGAGAAGCAGGGCGATGCCGAAAGCTACGAGCGTCTTGTCCGGCTCAACACCGGGGCCCTCAACGTCAACAACGGGCTCCGGGTCCAGCAGAAATAGGCTTGCGCCGGGCCGGCAAGATTTCATGACGGCGAAGAGACCGAGCTACCTCAGGCAATACGTCGCCGACAAGGACGTCGGGGCGCTCCACCCGAGCTCACGGTTCCTCGTCCGCCGGCTCTTGGGCTGCCTCAGGCCGGAGAGGACGCGGACGCTGGTCGAGTTCGGCCCCGGACCCGGCGTCGCCACCTTCCCCGTCCTCAGGGCCCTCCCGGACGACGCGCGCTACATCGCGATCGAGAAGAACCCCGCCTTCCTCGAGGCCTTGCGGGCGGCGCCGGCCGACCCGCGCCTGAGAATCGTCGAGGGGGACGCCTGCGACGTCCGCGGTCTCCTCCCCGGCCAGGCCCAGGGGACGGTCGACGCCGTCATCGCCAGCATCCCTTTCTCCTTCCTCACGAAAGCACAGAGGGACGGGCTCCTCGACGATGTCCAGGCCCTCCTCGCCGAAGACGGCGACCTCGTCATCTTTCACCAATTCACGCCGTTCATGAGGGGCGCGGTGAAGGAGCGGTTCCCCCGCGTCCGCGTCCTCTTCGAACCGCGGAACATCATGCCCTGCTTCCTCATCCACGGCCGGAAGAGGCCGTAGGCCCGGGCGCCTTTCTTAAGGAGCCGTCAGGATAAGTTCAGTGGCTGGCCGCGGCGGCCCGGTGATATATTCGGGAACGCCGCGAGGCGGACGAATGAAGATTCTGGTCATAGAGGACGAGAAGAAGGTCGCCCTGACCCTCAAGAAGGGGCTCGAAGCCGAGGGCCACGAGGTGGAGGCGGCGCTGACGGGGGAGGACGGCTTCTTCCGGCTCTGCTCTCAGGCCTTCGACCTCATCGTCCTCGACCTCATGCTGCCCGGCCGCGACGGCACGGAGATCCTCCGGGCCCTCCGCAGGACGGACGCCGTGACGCCGGTCCTCATCCTGACGGCCCGGGACGCCGTCGAGGACAAGATCCTCGGACTGGACCTCGGCGCGGACGATTACCTCGTCAAGCCCTTCGCCTTCCCCGAATTGGCGGCTCGCATCCGGGCCCTGGCCCGGCGGGGCCGGAACGACCCGGCGACGAGGCTGTCCCTGGCCGACCTCGAGATGGACCTCCTCAAGCGCACGGTCCGGCGCGGAGGGCAGGCCCTGGCGTTGACGGCGCGGGAGTTCGAGCTCCTCGAATACCTCCTCCGCAACCAGGGGCACGTCGTGACCCGTGACATGCTGGCCCGGGACGTCTGGAAGGAGACGGTGCGCGCGACCCCGCTCGATAACGTCATCGACGTCCACGTGGGCCGGCTGAGGAAGAAGGTTGACGAGCCGTTCGCAATTCGGCTCCTCCATACCGTGCGCGGCGTCGGCTTCATCCTTTCGGAGAAGCACCCATGAGACTCCGTCCGTCGAGCGTCCGCGTTCGGCTGACGCTCTGGTATTCGGCGGCCCTGGCCCTGATCATCCTCGTCTTCTCCCTGGTGGTCTTCCTGTTCGTCAAGGCCAGCCTCTTGCGGGAGCTCAACCGGCACCTGGACTCGGATTTTCTGGCGGTTTCCCAGGCCCTCTCCGAGGAGTCGAACGAGCTCCTTGAAGCCGAACGCGAGAATTCCTCCCGTCTCTTCGAGGTCGTCAAGGGCGGGACGGTGCTTTTCGAGTCTCCGGCCTTCAAGAGGGCGGGACTCCCGGTCTTTGGAGAGGCGGCGGCGTCCGGGGTCCGACCGGTCCGAGCCTCTTCCGGCGCCCGGTTCCGGATGAAGACCGCGTCCGTCGGGGACGGCCTTCTTCTGACGGTGGCCGTCGAGGAGGGGCCCGTGCGGGGCGCCCTCAGGACGCTCGCCGCGATCCTCCTCCTCGCCCTGCCCGCCGCCCTCGCGCTGGCCGGGCTGGGAGGCTATCTCGTGGCCGGCCGCCTCCTGAGGCCCGTCTCTGTTCTCGCGTCGCGGGCCGAGCGGATCTCGGCCGAGGATCTTTCGGCCCGCGTGCCGGTCGAGGACCCGGGCGACGAGTTCGGCCAGCTGGCGAGCGTCATCAACCGCATGCTTTCGCGGTTGGAAAAGTCCTTTGAGCGCCTGAAGCGCTTCACGGCCGACGCCTCGCACGAGCTGAGGACGCCCCTGACGGTCATCCGGAGCGTGGGAGAGGTCGCCCTCCAGGAGGAATTGGACGCGGCCGCCTACCGGGACCGGATCGGCAGCATGCTCGAGGACGTCGAGCGGCTGACGCGTCTCGTCGACAGCTTGTTGACACTGACCAGGGCGGACGCCGGGCAGGTCCCGCTCAGCCGGACGCTGATCGATGCGGCCCGCCTCGCCGAACGGGCGGTCGACGACATGCGCCCTCTAGCCGAGGAAAAGAACCAGTCTTTGACCGTGGCCGCAGACGGGCCGGCCCGGATCCTGGCGGATGAGGCGACGGTGCGCCTGGCCCTGGTCAATCTTCTGGACAACGCCATCAAGTACACTCCCGAATCGGGCGCCGTCGCCGTCCGCGTATATGTCCGGGGGGGCGAGGCCGTCGTCGAGGTCGGCGACAGCGGCCCGGGCATCGCGCCTGAGGATGGCGACCGGATCTTCGAGCGGTTCTACCGCACCGACAGGGGCCGCTCCGGCGATCCCGGCGGGGCCGGCCTCGGCTTGGCCATCGTCAAGTGGGCGGTCGAAGCGAACGGCGGCCGCATCGAATGGGAAACCCGGAAGAACGGGGGGAGCGCTTTCTGCCTGGTTTTTGCCGAGGGCCTCTCATGAGGTTCGGAGGCGGCAGATAGCGCGGGGGTGCGGGGAGGAGAGTCGAGCCGTGAAGATCCTCTTGATCTCGCCGTGCGAAGATCCCGAAATCAAGCAACAGAAGAGCGTCATGTTCCCCCAGTTGGCCCTCGACCTTTTGGCCGGCCTGACCCCCCCGGGCCATGACGTCTCCATCATCGAGGAGGAGTGCGAGGAGATCCCGCTCGGTGCCGATTGTGATCTGGTCGGGTTGAGCTGCATGACCTCGAACGCCCCCCGGGCCTACAGGCTGGCCCAGGAATTCAAGAAGAGGGGCAAGACGGTCGTCCTGGGAGGCGTCCATCCAACACTATTGCCGGACGAGGCCCTTCGGTACGCCGACTCCGTCGTCATCGGCGAGGCCGAAGGGGTCTGGGCGCGCCTTCTGGAAGACTTTCAAAACGGCCGGCTCCAGAAAACCTACCACGACCCCTGCCCCCCGCTGGACAGGTACGTTCCCGTGAAGCCCCGGAAGGGATTGAAGAAGGGGCTCTTCCACGTCGTGCCGGTGATGACCACCCGCGGCTGCCCGTACGATTGTGATTTCTGCTGCGTGCACGACATCTACGGCGCGGCGGTCCGCCATATCCCGGTGGCCAACGTCGTCCGCCACATGGTCGATTCGGGCGGCAGGGCGTTCATGTTCCTCGACGACAACATCGTCGGGGACCGCGGCTATGCGAAAGAGCTGTTCGAGGCGATCAGACCGCTCAGGATCAGGTGGGGGGGGCAGGCCTCCCTCTCCTTCGTCCACGACGCGGCATTGCTGAGGCTGGCCCGGGAGAGTGGCTGCGGCGCCCTGTTCATCGGGCTGGAGAGCGTTTCGGAATCCCGGCTGGGAAAAATGCGCAAATCGATCCACACGATCGAGCGGGTCGGCGAGGCCATCCAGACGCTCCGCAAGGCCGGCATCTACTGCTTCGGCTCCGTGGTCTTCGGCTTTGACGAGGACACGACGCGGGCGTTCGCGGAAACCCTTGAATTCCTGGAAAAGAACCGCGTCGGCTCGGCGAGCATGAATATCCTGACCCCCTATCCGGGGACGCGGATCCTCCGGCAATTGAAGGAAGAAGGACGGGTCTTCACGGATGATTGGAGACACTACAATCACAATACCGTCGTTTTCAGGCCCAGAAATCTCACTCCGCTCGAGCTCATCGCGGGCCGGATCTGGGCGAGGGCGGAATTCTTAAAGACCTCGGCGGTCCTCAGGAGGCTCCCGGCCAATCGGGCCCACCCGCTGCTGCATCTCGCCATCAACAGGGCCTCCTGGCGAAGCACGATGGAGCAGATCAGGGATTTTCCGAGGATCGCCGCGGAAATAGCCCGGCTGGAGGGCTCAGGGTCGGAACGACAGTCCCCAACCGGGGGATACCGATACGAGGATTTCACCCCGAAATAGAGGCGTGAGGCTCAGGATGCGGCCCGCCATTCGTCGTTTGGGGCAACCGGCTGAAGCATAATTCAGAAAGAGTTCAGTGGCGGACTCCCCCCTCGGATGATAGACTCACGAGCGCCCCGGGGCCGGGATTTGGGCTTCAGGGTACGAGTGAAGAACCTATAAGGAGGCTTTCATGAAACGCATTCAGGTCGTCGCCATGTTGGCGGGGGTCATGGCCCTGTCCTTGGCTCTGGCGTCGTCTTCCGCGTGGGCCGGACAGGAAAGCAAAGAACATGCGGTTCAGACGAAGGTGGAGCTGCCGCCCGCAGTGGCGCAGGCCGTCAAGGCCAACTGCCCGGGCGCGGAGATCGCCAAGGTCGACGTGGAAAAAGAGGCCGGCTTCGCCCTCTACGACATCGAGTTCAAGGCCGGCCGGGGTGAGATCGAGGTCGCGGCCGATGGCACGGTCATGGACATCGCCACGATCGTGGCGATGAAGGATGTCCCCAAGCCCGCCGCCGATGCCATCCTCAAGGTCGCCGCGGGGGCCACGGTCGGGCAGGTCGAGAAGTCCGAGGTCCGCGCCGAGGTCAAGAAGGCCGGCGAAAAGGGCACGATCGTCAAGTTCTCCCCTTCCAAGTACGTTTACGAGGCCGAACTCGTCAAGGGCGAGAGGAAGGGGGAAGTCCAGGTCGCGCCCGACGGCACGGTCGTCGAGGAACCCAAGTGGCGCGACGAGGCCAAAGATAAGGAAAAGGTGACGAAGGGCAAGGAGGTCGAGGAGAAGGAAGAGGCCGAGGAAAAGGAAGAGGCCGCGCCCGCCAAGCCCAAGCCCGCCGTCGACCTCAAGATCCTGCCTCCGGCCGTTCTCAACGCCTTCAAGGCCGCATACCCCAAGGCCGTGATCAGGGGCGCGAGCAAGGAGACCGAAAAGGGCGTGACGTACTATGAGGTCGAGAGCGTCGACGGCAAGTTGAACCGCGACCTCCTCTACACTGCGGACGGGAAGGCCGTCGAGATCGAGGAAGCCATCGCTCCCGGTGCCCTTCCTCCCGCCGTTCTCCAGGCCCTGGCCAAGGCTTATCCCGGCTACAAGATCCTCAAGGCCGAAGAGATGACGAAGGATGGAGCGAAGCTCTTCGAGCTTTCAATCCAGGTCAAAGACAAGAAGATGTCCGCGACGGTCGACCCCTCGGGGAAGATCATCCACTAGACTCCCGTTCCCCGAGTGGTCGGAGCCCACGGGGAGGAGTACAATGGACGGAAGGAAAGGAAGGGCAAAATGAGATCTGCTCGTGTCGGTCTGGTCTTTCTGTTGGCGATGGCCATGGTGAGCTTCGCGGCGCCCCAGGCGCCGAAGCCCGCGGGCTATCACCAGGTTAAGAAGCACGTCCTCGGCGGCGAGGGCGGCTGGGACTACCTGGCGCTCGAGGGCGGCTCACGCCTCCTCTACGTAACGCACGGCAGCGCCGTCGAGATCCTCAACGTCGACACCGGCGTCAAGGGCGAGCCCATCACCGGCCTCAAGGGCGTCCACGGCGTTGCCTTCGCGCCGGCGAGAGGCCGGGGCTACATCTCCAACGGCCGGGGCAACTCCGTCACCGTCTTCGACCTCAAGACCCACAAGGTCATCGAGGAGGTCCCGGTCTCTGGCCAAAACCCCGACGCCATCATGTACGACGCCTTCTCGGGGCGCGTCTTCACCTTTAATGGCCGGACGGCCAACGCCACGGCCATTGACGCGGCCACGGACAAGGTCGCCGGGACGATCGACCTCGGCGGCAAGCCCGAGTTCGCCGTCACGGACGGCAAGGGCACGATCTTCGTCAACAACGAGGACAAGAGCGAGGTCGTCGCCTTCGACGCCAAAGCGCTCGAGGTCCGCAAGCGCTGGTCGATCGCCCCCGGCGAAGGCCCGAGCGGCCTGGCCATCGACCTCAAGCACAAGCGCCTGTTCAGTGTCTGCGACAAGGTCATGGTCGTCTCGGACTTCGAGAACGGGAAGGTCGTCGCCTCCGTGCCCATCGGCGCCGGGCCCGACGCGGTCCGCTACGATGCGGAGACTGGCCTGGCCTTCTCCTCGAACGGCGACGGCACGATGACCGTGGTCAAGCAGGAATCGGCCGACAAGTACAGCGTGCTCGAGACGGTCAAGACCGCCCCGCGGGCCCGGACCATGGAGCTCGACCCCAAGACGCACCACGTCTTCCTGGTGACGGCGGAATTCGGTCCCGCCCCGGCCCCGACCAAGGAGCAGCCGCGGCCCCGGCCCACGATCGTCCCCGGCACGTTCATGGTCCTCGAAC
>JBBISK010000011.1:15480-24473 GCA_037441295.1 Candidatus Aminicenantota bacterium
GGGGGCGCTTCGCTCCCACCGCGCCGCGTAACGCAGCCGGACTCGCCGGCGTTATGAAGCGGTAAGGGCTGTCCAGAATGGGTCTCTCGGGGATGTCAAGGAAGGACTGTGTGGTCGCGGCAGGGTTCGCGTTCTGCATCCTCTTCTCCCTGCTGATGGTCGTCGTCCAGCCTCTCCCCCACGGGCACTTCTACGGGATGTCCTTCAAGCTCGTGGCGATCCTGGCCGGAATCTGGTACGTTTACCGGTTCCAACCCGGCCTGGTCTTCACCAAGGGCATGAGGATCTTCGTCCTTGTTGTTGCCCTCGGCTTTGGCATCGGCGGGTTCCTCGCCCTCAACCCCGACGCCGAGATCGTGCACACGTACAGGAGCCTCTTCCAGGCCATCAGGAGCGGTCAGAACCCCTACACGAGCGGCACGATCTTCCACCGCAAGGAGCTCGACCAGCCCGTCCTCGAGGACTTCAACTATCCACCGCTCGAGATCTATCCCTATGACCTTCTCTACCGCGTCACGGGGACGTGGAACATCTGGATCCTGACCGCCTTCAAGATGGCCCTCTACGCCCTGGCCGGCCTGCTCTTCCTCGTGACCTTCCCCGGGATCAAAAGGACATATCTCCTGGCGTTCGTCCCCCTGTTCCTGTTCCTCGAGGTCCAGCAGAACCCGGCTCTGGCCCTGCTCTTCACGGCCCTCATCCTCCTCGCCGTCGAGAAGGGCGGCGAGAGCCCCGGCTGGGGGAGCCGGGCGCTCGTCGCCGTCCTCTTCGGCGTCGGGCTGATGACGAAATTCCTCGTCATCCCCTTGATGGCCGCCTATTATTGGCACAAGTTCGACCCGAAGAGGCTGCGGTCGCTCCTGGAGATCGCCGAGGAGGCGGGCATCGCCCTGGGCACGGCCGTCCTCATCATGGCCCCCTTCGGCGTCGCCGCCGTCCTCAGGGAGACCGTCCTCTTCAACCTCGTCCTGAAGCAGAGGGCGCTCTACACGGCCTACTACCCGAACGTCGTTTCGGGGCTCTTCAGCTGGATCGGCCTGGAGAAGCTCTACCCGTTCGTCGCCGTGGGGATCTTCGGCCTGTCGGTCCTGGCCGCGCCCAGGCTCAGGCTCCATTCCGCGATGCTGGCCTCGGCCATGACCTTTCTCCTCGTGGCGCCGACGCCGCGGTCCCAGTTCGTGCCGCTCATCGTTTATGTCGCCCTCGTCGGCATGATCGTGGGCCTGCGGGCGAAGAACGGCATCCCGCCGGCGGCCCTCCGGACGCCCGTCCGGGCCGGCGGCCCCGGCCCGAACGCCCCGGCCTGAACCCGTCTCACTCCGCCTTGCGCCGGCGGACCATGAGGTAGAAGATCGTCGGCGTCGCGATGAGCGACAGCAGCACGGAGATGCACAGGGCCCCGATGACAGCGATGGCCAGGGGCTTGAGCATGTCCGCGCCCGATCCGATGCCATAGGCCAGCGGCAGCATGCCGAGGGCCGCGGCCATCGACGTCATCAGGACGGGGCGGAGCCTCCGCCGGCCCGACCGGACGAGCGCCTCGGCCAGGTCCAGCCCCTCGGCCCGCAGTTCCTTGACGAAGTCCAGCATCAGGATGCCGTTCTTGGCGACGATGCCGACCCCGATGATGGCCCCGAGCAGCGAAACGACGTTCAGGGATGTGCCCGTGACCCACAAGGCCAGGACCGCGCCGAAGACGATGGCCAGCGGCTCGTAGAAAGAGCCGAACTCGAGGAGCAGGACGGTGAAGACGAGGAAGATGGCCATGAGCAGGACGACGACGAGGTTGCGGAAGGACTCCTGCTGCTGCTGGTAGACGCCTCCGTACTCGACCGATCCCGCCGCGAGCGACTTGTCCCCAGCCAGCGTCTTCCGGATCTCAGCCATGGCGCTGCCCAAGTCGCGGCCCTCGAGCCGGGCCTTGACGGCCACGTCCTGGCGGAAGTCGTCGCGCCGGAGCTCGAGCTGGCCCGGCTCCTCGATAACGTCCACGACCTGGGATAGTGTCACCAGGCCGCCGTCCGCGGCCCGCAGGGGCAGGTTCCGAAGCTTCTCCAGGCGGTCGATGGCGCCGGGCTCTGCCTTGACGCGGACGGCGACGACGTGGTCCCCCTCGAGGACGGTTGAGGCGAGCTGGCCGATCATGGCCGCGTTGACCGTCCCGGCGATGTCGTCCGCCGTGAGCCCGAAACGCTCCGCGTCGACGTAGCGGACACGGAAGCTGATGGCCGGGCCGGTATAAACCAGGCCATTGAAGACGTCGACGACGCCCGGGATCTTGCCCAGGGTCTCGGCGATCTGCGGGGCCTTCGCCTTGAGGTAGGCGACGTCGGTCGAAAACAGCTTGACCTCGACGGGCTGGGGTGCGTACATCAGGTCGCCGATGAGGTCGCCTAGGATCCCCGGGAATTCCCAGATGACGTCGGGCAGGGCGGCGTTGAGGCGATGCCTGAGCTCCGTCAGGACTTCCTCGGTCGAGCGCCTGCGGTCGGGCCGCAGCTTAAGCAGAAAGTCGCCGTTGTTGGGCTCGGTGATGAACAGCCCCAGCTGGGCGCCCGTCCGGCGCGAGTAGCTCTCGAGCTCGGGCACCGAGCGGATGATGTCCTCCGCGTACCGGAGCTGGCGGTGGGTCTCGGCCAGGCTTGTTCCCGGCGGGGTGAGGTAATCGATGATGAACCCGCCCTCATCCATCGGCGGCAGGAACTCGCTCTCGAGACCCCGGTAGAGAAGAACGCCCAGGATGAGGATCCCGGCGCACACCACGACCGTCAGCCACGGCCGCCCGAGCGCGGCCCGGACCCCGGTTTCGTAGACGCCGATCGTCCGCTGCAGGAGGCGACCGCCGTGGTCCTCGTGCAACGCGTCGGGCTCCCCCTTCCGCGTCCGGAGCAACCAGGCGGCCAACGACGGTGTCAGGGCCACGGCCAGGACGAGGGACGTCAGGAGGGCGACGGCCATGGTCAGGGCCAGGGCGCGGAAGAAGACGCCCGTGACACCGCCCAGGAAGGCCAGGGGGACGAAGACGACGACGGGCGTCAGGGTCGAGCCGACGAGCGGACGGACAATCTCGCTGATGCCTTCTCTGATGGCCGTCAGACGGTCCAGGCCGGACATCCGCTTGGTATGAATCGCCTCGACGACGACGATCGCATCGTCGATGACGAGGCCTATGGCAGCGGCGATCCCCCCGAGCGTCATCAGGTTGAACGAGAGCCCGGCCGCCTTGATCGCCAAGAGCGTCGCCAGGACAGTAACCGGGATGACCAGGATGGCGACGAAGGTCGTCCGCCAGTTCTTCAAGAACAGGAAGAGGATAAGGACCGACAGGATGAGGCCGAAGATGATGGCCTCCCAGACGCTCCGGACCGACGCCCGGACGAGCAAAGACTGATCGTAGAAGAACGCCAGTTTCAGGTCGCGCGGCAGCGCGCCTTTCAGGGCCTTCAACTCCTCCGTGAGCCGCCGGGCGATATCGAGCGTGCTCCCGTCCGGCTGGCTGTAGATGTTGAGCAGCACGGCCTCCTGGCCGTCGGCGGTGACGACATTGAAGACGGGCTCGGGCCCCCGGACGACGCGGGCGAAGTCGCGGACGAGGACGGGGTGACGGCCCGCGACCGCGACCGAAAAATTCTCGATCTCCGGGATGGAATGAACCCGGCCGTCGACGACGGCCAGGTAGAGGAAACGGTTTTCCTCATGGAGCCCGGTCGAGGCGACGAGGTTGTTCCTCTCCAGAGCCTCGGCGACCTGGGTCAGGGTCAGGCCGGCCGCCTGGAGGCGGACAGGGTCGACGATGATGTGGAATTCCGGGGTCCGGCCTCCGACGAGGTCGACCCGGGCGATGCCGGGGATCTGGAGGAAGCGAGGCTTGAGCTCGTAGCGGGCGATCTCCCAGAGCTCGGTCAGTTCACGCCGGGGACTGATCAGGCTGATGCCGATGATGGGGAAGTTCGAGAACGTCACCCGGTACACCTTGGTCTCGGCCGTGGCGGGCAGCGAGGCCCGGATCTGGGACAGGCGGCCGAGGGCGTAGAGCTCGGACTGGATCATGTCGACTTTCCAGTTGAAGAAGACATTGACCTCGGCCGAGCCGCGCCCCGTCGCCGAGCGGATCGTCACGACCCCCGGGATGTCTTTCATCCCCTCCTCGATGGGCCGGGTGATGGTGGCCATCATCTCGTCGGCCGGCATGACGCCGTTGTCGACGAGGATGACAACGCGGGGGAAGTTCGTCTGCGGGAAGACGGACGACGGCAGCGTCAGGGCCGCATAAACGCCGGCCAGGCACAGGGCGACGCTGATGAAGAGGATGGGCAGGGCGTGCCGGGTGGCGAAGCGGCCGAGGGCGGTGTCCTTGCTCATGGCGGGCTATTTGTTCGCGACGACGTGGACCTTCGTTTCCCCGGTGATGTTGTAGGCGTCCGTGGTGACGATGACCAGGCCCTCCGCGAGGCCCTCGCCCTCGACCTCGGCCAGGCCGCCGTCGCGGAGGCCCGCCTTGACCGGCTTCGGGACGGCCTTGCCGCCCTCGACGACCATCAGGACCGTCCCGCCGTCGGGACCCGCGACGACGCTCTCCTCGGGCACGGCCAGGACGTTGCGGCGCTCCTCGGAGACGATGCGCAGGCCGAGGAACTGGCCCGGCCGGAGCCCCGCGCCGGCCGGGACCGAGGCCCGGACGAGCACGGTGTCGGTCTTCGGGTCGATGTCCTTGCCGACGAGAAGAAGGCTCCCGGCGCCACCCCCGGTCCCGAGCTCGACCGGCTGGCCCGGCCGCAGGCGGCCGGCCTCGCGGCTCGGCACGTGGGCCGTGACGACGAGGCGGTCGAGGGCGATGACCTCGGCCAGGACCGCGTTCGTCTCGACCGACTGGCCGACCCGGGCGTTGATGCGGACGACCGTCCCGGTGAGCGGCGCCTTGATCTCAAGCAGGGAGAGCTCGGTCCGGGCCGCGGCCAGCTCGCTGCGGGCCGTGGCCACGGCGAGCTCGGCTTCCTGGAAGTTCTTCTGCGACGTCCCGTCGGCGGCCAGGAGCTTTTTCTGCCGCTCGTAGGTCTTCTCGGCGGCCGCGAGCTCCTTTTCGGCCCTGGCCACGGCCACCTCGGCCAGGCGCGTGTCGAGCTTGAAGAGGAGCGCCCCCCGCTCGACGGCCCGACCCTCGACGCACTTGACCTCGGTCAGGATCCCTCCGACCGGGGCCGAGATGTAGGCGCCGGCCGCCGGCCGGCCGTCGCCTGGCGGCTCGGGCTCGACCGTGCCGTAGGCCGTGACGTAGCTGTGGAGCGTCGCCCGGACGACCTTGCCGACGTGAACGGCGACATCCGTGGGGACACCCTCTTCTTCGCCGGCGCCCTTCCGCCCGCCCCTGGTGAGGAGGAGGACGGCGGCCGCGGCGACCGCGAGGAGGACGAACCCGGTCGTGACTTGGCGTTTAGTCATCCTTTCTCTCCTTCACGGGCCCGGCCTGGGCCGGCGGCATCGTGGTGATCCAATCCCTGACATCGAGCGGGCTCTGGGCGGCGTTCTCCAGCCGGCCGACGGCTTCCTGGGCCTGGACGAGGGCCTCGAGCCGGGCCTGGGCGCCCGCGTTGAGCTCGAGACGGACACCCAGGAATTCGAGCCCGGAAATCTCCCCAAGCTCCCGGCGGGCCCTTGCCGCCCGCTCCTGAACGGTTAGGTTCGCCAACAGGTCCTCGGCCGCCCCGGCCTTGAGGACGGCGGCGCGGCAGTCCTCGACCGCGGCGTCGAGCTCGCCGATGGCCTGGGACTGGACGGCCAGGAAGCGCGCCGCGCTCTCCTCGCGCCGGGCCTTGGCCTCGGCGATGGGGCCGCGGTTGCGGCTGAGGATGGGGAGCTCGAACGACAGCCCGAGCGTCCACTTGCTGTTGGTCTGGTCGAGCTGGTAGTCGGGCCCCAGGTGAAGGTCGGGATACTGCTTGGCGATCTCCAGGCGCAGGGCGGCCTCGCTCGCGGCGTACGCGGCGAGGGCGGCCAGGATGTCCGAACGGTTGAGGAGGGCGTGGTGCCGGACCTCGCCGGCGGGGATGTCGGGGGAGATGGCGCGGAAGGCGTCGAACGAGAGCCGCACCCCGTCCAGGGCGCGCCGCGGCAGGCCGAGGGCGGAGGCCAAGTGCGCCATGGCCTCTTCCCCGGCCCGGACGCCTTCCACGGCGGCCAGGCGGGCATTGTCGAGGGCGACCCGGGCCTGGGTCAGGTCATAGACCGAGGCCTCGCCCGCGTCCTTCTGGACCTCGAGCAGGCGGACCGTCTCCGCCTGGAGCTTCTCCTGCTCGGAAAGGAGGGTCGCCTTCTCGCCCGCCGACCAAACCTCGAGCAGGGCGCCGCTCAGCCGGCTGCGGACCTCCCAGGCCGTCGTCAGAACATCCCAGCGGGCCGCCTCGGCCAGCTTGCGGGCCTGGGCGATGCGGATGCCCCGCTTGCCCGCGACCTCGATCGGGATGTCCAGCGAGACCTCCGGGATCCACGGCGCCATCTCGCTCCGCGGCGTCGTCGAATTGAAGCCCGTGAGGAGGCCGAGCGTCGGGTTGGGCCTCTCCCCGGCCGTGACGACGCCGCCGCGGGCGGCGCCAAACTGGGCGCGGGCGATGTCCATGTCGGGATGGTAGTAGAGGGCGGCCAGGGTCAGGGCCTTGAGGTCCCAGGCGGCCGGCGGCCACTCCTTGACCTCTCCGCTCCGGACGAGGAAGTCGCCGAGCTCTCGCGCCTCGAGACGGCGGGCCTCGAATTCCTCCATGGCCTTGGCCGGCTCGATGGGCCGGGCGTGATAGCGGACGCACGCCCCCGCGGCGGCCATGACGACCGCCAGGCCGAGGGCCGTGAACCTTCGGTTCGCTCTCATGCCGTCGCTTTCACCGACTCGCCGGAGCCGACATTATCGTCTGCCGCCGCCGCGGTTTCAACTGAATTTTCCGTCACGGCCCCCGTAGAACAGCCTCTTGAGGACCTCGGCGCTCGTTACGTAGAGGAGGACGATGGCCGCGAGGACGTGCCAAGCCGGGCCAGGACGTCGTCCGCGGCGAGGCTCCAGAACTCCTTGAGCGGCGCTTCGGGGTCCGTCATGTCCGGCGATTCCGTCCTTCTCCCGATGGTCCTATTCTAGTCCGACGCCGGGGCTTTTCAAGCCCGGCCCGGTCCGCCGCACGACCGGGTGGAACGGTCATCCGTCCGGGGGATCGCAGGCCAGGAGGGCCGCCCCCAGGGCCGCGGTCAGATGGGGATCGGGCGGGACCATCAAGGGCTTCCCGACCGCCTCGGACACGAACCGCTCCATGCCCGCGAGCCGGCGTCGACGCCGCAGCCGATCATCAGGACCTCCCGGTCCTCGAGGCGCGCGCCCGGGTCCGGACCGTTTCGAACAGGGCCGCGACCCGGAGGGCGAGGCGGGCCGAATCGGACGGGGAATAGTCCGTCTCGAGCTTGAGGTAGGGCAGCCCGAGCCGCTCCTCGACGAAACGGCGGACCTGGAAGGACTCGACGTCGTAGGTCAGGCAGGCGTGCCAGACCAGCTCGACGACGCATTGCGGCCTGAATCTCGCGGCCAGCTCGGCCAAGCTCTCGAGCCTCCGCCGGTTGGCGGTCATGATCGAGCACGGCAGGCGGAAGTACTTCTCGGCGATGGCCAGCAGGGGGTCGGCGGCCTCGGGGTCGATGTCCTCGAGGATCGGCTTGAGGCCGGTGCAGTTCTCCTGGGCGACGACGACGGCCCCCTGACCCTCGATGAGCTCGATGACGCGCTCCGCGCCGTGGACCATAGGCACCCCGGTCATGAGGACGCGCACCGGCGGGGGTTCCCCCCGGCGCGCCAGGGGCGACCCCGGGGCCGCGGCCCCTCCCTCGAAGAGGAGGGCGGCTCGCTCGTACTCGCAGAGGTCGGCCTCGAGGCCCGAGACGAGGCTCTTGAACTCCAGGAGCTGGCGTCCCTTGAGCGGAGGCGCTTCGCGGGACATGAGGTCCGCCAGCCGGCGGCGGAGGGCGCGCTCACGGTTCATGAGCCGGATGGCCGTCCGCAGCGCCGCGTCGGTGATGCGGATGCGGAAGCGTTCCTCGAGAGCGGACTTGAGCTTCGCGACCTCGCGCGCCCAGTGGGCCAGGGCGTCCGGGTCGTCGGGCTTCTGAGGGAGCTCGAGGACCCGCATGGGCCTCGTCTCGGCCATGAGCTCATACATCTTCTTCTTTCCGTCGCATGTCGTTTCGGCCACGATGAGGTCCGCCCATTCGAGGAACGGGTTCGATCGCTGGGCGTGGTAGCCGTACGTGGACTTGATGAGCGGACAAAGGTTGGCCGGAAGGCACGCCTCGGCCGCGGCGATCGTCTCCATCGAGCCGCCGCAGAGGCACACGGGAGCGGCCCCGGCGGCCAGGATGACCTCCCTCGGCGTGACCTCGCACAGGATGCCGACGACCGGCCTGCCCCGCTTTTTCAGCTCTTCGGCATGGTCGTAGCAGCGGTCGACCATGCCGCGGAAAAAGACGAGGGGAGAGTCGTCGATGGGGGGCGCGGAGAAGGGCCCGGCGTCCTTGTTGGCGAAAGTCTCGGCCACGGGCTACAGACTGAACTTGAGGCCGAACAGAATGACCAAGCCGGAAAGCTTGAGGTCGGCCGTGCGGGCGCCGGAGACGTTGCTCCCCGCCGGGCCGCCGCCGTCGAAAAAGCCGGTCCTGGTGTAGGCCCCGGTCGGCTGGGTATCGGTATAGGTCCAGAGGTAATACGCGCTGTCGCTCGTCGTGACGGTCCCGGAACCGGTCGTCTGGCTCAGGAACCAGTTCCCCTTGATGTTTTTGACCGTCGAGGTCCGATAGAAGCCCTCGGCGACGATGGCGACGCCGCGGACGACGCGGGCGGAGGCGCTGAGGCCGGCCTGCAGTCCGAGGGCCGCCTTGCTGGCGTTGAAGGTCTCGAGCTCCGAGAGCCCGCTCAGGCCGGACGCGGCCTCCCGCGTGAACCCGAACTGCATGATCTGAAAGACGGGGCC
>JBBISK010000012.1:0-18704 GCA_037441295.1 Candidatus Aminicenantota bacterium
GAGCGCGGGATTGACACAGTGTCGAAAACCGCGGTCTGGAGTGGAGGCCGCCCCCGAGGCGCTTTAAGCCGGGTAGCGTTGCGCGGTGACAGGACGCGTCAGCGAATGGGGAGACGGCGTTTGGCCCGGCGGAGAGAATCTGGTAACATGAGGGGCGGAGTTAAGAGTTGCGGAAGAGAACGCTGATCATAGCGTCGGCCCTGCTCCTGGCCGTCTCAGGATTCGCGGCGGCGCGGGAGGTCGCCCCGGAGGTCAAGGAGCGGGCCCTCAAGGTCATCGCCCTGCTCGAGGGCCTGGAGAAGGACCGGGCGCGGCATCCGGGGCGTCCCGGCGGCAGCGGCACGGTCGCCGAGGCCGACCTCAACGCCTGGATCGCCTACCGCATCGCCACGGAAGGGGAGGCCTACCTCCGGTCGTGCGAGCTCCGCCTCCTCGATGGCGACCGGGCCGAGGGCAAGCTCGCCATCGACCTCAGCCGGACGCCGGCCGCGGCCGTGCTTCCGGCGCAGGCGGAGATCTTCTTCGCCGCCTCGGCCGAGACGCGCGACGGCAAGATCCGCATCACCATGGAGCGGCTTTTCCTCGGCACTCAGCGCCTGCCGCCGTCCTTCCTCGACACGGTCATCGGCATCGTCGCCGGCCTCGAGGGGCAGCCGGCGCAGGGCCTCCACGATTGGTATCCGCTGCCCTACGGCATCCGGCGGCTGGAATCGCGGGCCGGCCTCCTCATCTGCTATTATTACTAAGCCGGGCAGAAAATAAATGTCTACAGATTTCTGTATCGCCCGGCTAGTACTCGGGGAGCAGTTGAGGATTATGTATCATATTTACTGCTCCCCGTAGTAAGGAAGGGGGCGCCCAAAGGGGACGCGAGGGACATGATCCGGGTCATCAGCGGGATCTACAAGGGCCGCCGGCTCAAGCTCGTTCCCAGCCCCTCGGTCCGGCCCATGCAGGACAAGGTCAAGGGCGCGCTCTTCAATATCATCCAGGACCGCGTGGCCGGGAGCGTCTGCCTCGACGGGTTCGCCGGGACGGGGTCCATCGGCCTCGAGGCCCTCAGCCGCGGCGCCAAGACGGCCGTCTTCGTCGACGAGTTCTATCCCGCGGTCAAGGTCATCCGGGCCAACATCGAGAAGTGCGGCGCCTCGGACGGCGCGGTCGTCGTCCACCGGGAGTTCAACCGGGCCGTCATCGACCTCGCCAACGAGGGCGTCCTGTTCGACCTCATCTTCCTCGACCCTCCCTACCGGCTGCTCGAGGAGCGCAACCCCCTGCGCGTCATCCGCCGTCGCGGCGTCCTCCGGCCGGGCGGGACGATCGTCCTCCGCCACTATTTCAAGGTCCGGCCGAAGACCGGCGATTTCGCCCTGGATCGCCGCGTCGAGATCGGAGACGACGTTCTGCTCTTCTTCACCCACCCCGGCTCCACGGACTGACCGCCGCCCTCCCTCGCTTGCACCCGCGCGGGCGATGCTCTAGAATAAGGGCCGGACTGGAGGCAGGGCGTGACGCCGAAGATGAAGAGATCGGACCGGAAGGACGCGCCGCTCTGGCAGGAGGCGCCCCTCGTCGAGGAGGGCGAGATCTTCTCCGACATGACCGTGCGGAAGACGAGCTCCCTCCTCCTCGGCCGCTATTCCCTGAACGAGGTCATCTCCGTCCTGGCCAAGAAGGGCTTCCTCAGGGAGGCCCGCAAGCGGTTCCTCTGGCCCCTGGCCTTCGAGCTCAACTCGACCGAGTATCCCCTCCAGCGGCTCCAGATCTTCTTCCGCGAGAAGAAGGCAGAGAACCTCATCGTCGACTTCAAGTTTCGCGAGACCGACTTTGCGGCGCAGCCCGTCCCCGGCGTCCCGTCGTCCCTGCCGCCGCAGAAAAAGCTGGCTTTCGAGTGGCTGACGCTCCAGAACCCGCTCCATCGTTTCTCCGAGTCCTTCACCCCGCTGCCCGGCCAGACCCGGCCCGGGCTGAATATGAGCAAGCCGATCATCGACCTCTTCGTCTACCTCGGCCGGCTGACGCGCAAGGACGCGCTGCTCGCCTTCCCCGCCTATTTCCACAACGCCCTGCTCTTCTCGCGCTACTTCCACTTCTGGAACCCGGTCAAGGAAGGGGAGGTCCTGGCCATCCGCAAGGCCTTCAGCCACGCCCCGCTGAAACAGCTGGCCTGGATCGTCTACCTCAACTGCCTCAGGCGCGCTGACGGCTCGACCTACGAGTGGTCGGCCGAGGAGCAACTCTACCCCATGACCCGGCCGCTCAAGGACCACTTCGCCTCCCGCCCCTACCGGGAGGCGGTCAGAGCGGGGCAGGAGAGCCTCCTGTTCTCTGTCGACTGGGCCGCCTTCGAGAAAAAATCGGCCGAGATCCCGTCCTTTTGCGGCGGCACCTGGAATTTGCTATAATAGCCCGTCTGAGGAGACCGACGATGAAGAAAGACATCCATCCCGAATACCAGGAAGCCATCGTCACGTGCGCCTGCGGGAACACCTTCAAGACCCGCTCGACCAAGAAGGAGATACGGGTCGAGATCTGCTCTCAGTGCCACCCCTTCTTCACCGGGAAGCAGAAGCTCGTGGACAGCGCCGGCCGCGTCGAGAAGTTCCGGAAGAAATACGGTCCGGCCAAAAAACCGGCCCGATGATCCAGGAACTCCGTGCTCTCGAGGACAAGTATCGCCGCCTGACCCTGTCGCTCTCCGACCCCGCCCTCTCGGGGAACCCCCAGAAGCTCCGCCCGTTCCTTGGCCAGGTCGCGGAGCTCGAGCCCGTCGTCCGCAAGTTCGAGGAATGGCGGAAGGTCCGCCAGGGGATCGAGGACGCACGCCACATCCTCGCCGACGCCTCGGCCGAGCCGGAGCTCCGCGCCCTGGCCGAAGGGGAGCTCGAAACGCTCGGGCGCCGGGACAAGACCCTCGAAGCCGAGCTGCGGCGGATGCTGCTGCCCAAGGACCCCTACGACGAGAAGAGCGTCATCCTCGAGGTCCGGGCCGGGGCCGGCGGCGACGAGGCCTCGCTCTTCGCCCAGGACCTCCTCCGGATGTACGCCCGGTTCGCCGAGCACAAGGGCTGGAAGTTCGAGGTCATGGACACGAGCCTCTCGCCGATCGGCGGCATCAAGGAGGCCGTGGCCAGCATCCGGGGCAAGGGCGCCTACTCGCTGCTGAAATTCGAGAGCGGCGTCCACCGGGTCCAGCGCGTGCCGAAGACCGAGGCCTCCGGCCGCATCCACACCTCGACCGCCACCATCGCCGTCCTCCCCGAGGCCGACGAGATCGACATCAAGATCGACCCCAAGGACCTCAAGATCGAGGCCTTCGGCTCCTCGGGCCCCGGCGGGCAGAACGTCAACCGCAACTATACCGCCATCCGCATCACCCACAAGCCCTCCGGCCTCGTCGTCTCCTGCCAGGACGAGAAGTCCCAGCACCGGAACAAGGAGAAAGCCCTCCGCGTCCTCCGCTCGAGGCTCATGGACATGGCCCAGAAGGAGCAGAGCGCCGAGATCGCCCAGCACCGGCGGTCCCAGGTCGGGACGGGGGAGCGGAGCGAGAAGATCCGGACCTACAATTTCCCGCAGTCGCGGGTGACCGACCATCGCCTGAACGCGAGCTTCCACAACCTGGCGGCTCTCCTCGACGGCGACCTGGACGACGTCGTCGGCCAGCTCGTCCTCCGGTCCCAGGCGCAGGCCCTCGGGGAGACGGCGCCGGGCGCGGGCCTGGCACGGGACATTGAACCCTAGAACGGCGACCCTTCAGGAGTTCTTCCGCCTCGGGGCCTCGCTCCTCGAGGGGAGCCCCCAGGCCCTCGTCGAAGCCAAGGTCCTCCTCCTCCGTGCCGCCCGGCTCTCGGAGGAGGGCTTCCTGGCCGCCCCCCAGGCCCCGCTCCCCCCCGATGCCCAGGCGTTCTTCCTCCGCCTCGTCGAGAAGCGGAAGCGGGGCGTGCCCCTGTCCTACCTGACCGGGACGCGGGAGTTCTGGTCCATCCCGCTCGGCGTCTCGCCCTCGGTCCTCATCCCGCGTCCGGAGACGGAGGTCCTCGTCGAGAAGGTCCTCGAGCTTTCCTCCCGCGAGCGGGAGACCATCCTGGATGTCGGCACGGGCAGCGGCAACATCGCCATCGCCCTGGCCAAGGAGTTGCCGCGGGCCCGCATCCTGGCCGCCGACGTCTCGCTCCGGGCCCTGGCCGTGGCCCGACGGAACGCCGAGCGCCTCAAGGCCCGCCAAGTCGAGTTCCTGCGGAGCGACCTATTCTCGGCCTTCCGGGGCACGGGCGTCCGCTTCGACTTCATCGTCTCCAACCCCCCCTATGTCTCGGCGCGGGAATGGGAGTTCCTGCCGGCGGAAGTCCGCGATTACGAGCCACAACGCGCCCTGCTCGCCGGGGAGTCCGGGCTCGAGGTCATCGGGCGGCTGGTCGGCCGGGCCGGGCGCTTTTTGCGGCCCGGCGGCTACCTCATTTTTGAGATTGGGGACGGCCAGCGCGACGAGGTCCTCGGCCTGTTCGGCAGACGCTGGACGGAGATCGAAACGGCCTGGGACCTGGCCGGCAAGCCCCGCGTCATCACCGCCCGCCGCGCCTGAGCGGCCCCGTCACTTCCTCGTCCGGGACGGCGCATAGCCATCCTCGACGGGGAGGATCCGCGTCGTTTGGAAGCGGACCTTCTCCCAGACGGCGAGATCCATGCCGGCGAAGACCCCCACGACCCGCGGGTCGAACTGCCTCCCGGCCTGGCGCACGATCTCGGCCCGGGCCGCGGGGAAGTCCGCGGCCTCGCGGTAGGGCCGGTGCGAGGTGATGGCGTCGAGCGTGTCGGCCACGGCGAAGATGCGGGCCTCGACCGGGATGGCCTCGCCCTTAAGTCCGCGCGGGTAGCCCGAGCCGTCGAAGCGCTCGTGATGGCAGAGAATGATGTTGCCGATTTCAGCGACGAGCCGGACATCCTTGATCAGCCCGTAGCCCACGGTGGGGTGCCGCCGGATCTTCTCCCACTCGGCGGCCGAGAGCGGGCCCGGCTTCTTCAGGATGGCGTCCGGGATGGCGATCTTGCCGGCGTCGTGGAGGAGGGCTCCCCGCCGGATATTCTCGAGCGTCCGGGGGCCCCCGACGCCCAAGGCCTCGGCCAGGACCTGGGTGTAGCGGGCCACGGTCTTGGAGTGGCCGTAGGTCTCGACGTCCCTCATGTCGAGGGCGGTCATGAAGTTCTCGAGGGTCGTCTCGTAGGTCTCCTCGATCTCGGCCGCGCGGCGCGCCTGCTCCGCGCGCTCCCGCCGCAGCCGGGCGAGTCTCCGACGCAGAGTTTCGACCTCGCGGTCCCGGCCGGTGTCCCTGGCGCTCTTCATCACGTCCGCGTTCCTCCGTCCTTACTAAGCCGGGCAGAAAATAGTCGTCTTCAGGTTTCTCTATCGCCCGGCTAGTACTCGGGGAGCAGTAAGGATTATGTAATATATTTACTGCTCCCCGTAGTATATACCTTTTTCCCCGGCCGGATTCAAGACGCGGCTCGGATCGCGCCCCGGCGGGCGGAAAATCCTCCTTGACTTGACCCGCCGACCCCCCTAAGATAAGGGTCGTGGCTAAGGAGGCCGTCTATGGGCCAAGAGAGGGACGTCCTTAAGGATCCGTCCGAAATCATCCAGGAGATCGAGACCCAGCTCGACCGCCTCCTCGAGCGGAAGGTCGGGGACATCGAGCGCGAGCTCGCCGCCCGCATCGACCGGGAGCGCGATGAGGCCAAGAGGCGCCGCGAGGAGGTCGAGCGGGAATTCCTCAAGGAACGCGAGGCGCTCGCCGACTACCGGAACGTCGTCCGGGCGGCCGACGAGGAGAGGGCCGCGCTCCTCGACGAGGCCCACCGGCACTTCGACCGCATCCTCCAGCTCCAGTCCGAGATCGAAGGCCTGGCCAAGGCCACGGTCGAGGAGATCCGGAAGGTCACCGAGCTCCAGGACCGGATCGAGAGTCTCCGCTCCCGGACGGCCGAGCGGGCCGGCTTCCTCAAGACGGACTTGAGGGAGCGCTTCGGCATCGTCGCCGACGTCCTGGGGGAGTCGGAACGGCCGGCCGGCATCGACCTCGACGGCGAGCTCGACAAGCTGCGGAAGATCAAGGAGCTGCTGGCCGTCGAATCGGCCGCCGCCGGGCTCGGCGGGACGCGAGCCGCGGCCGCAGCGACCGAGGCCTTCACCCCGCTCGAGGTCCCCGAGCCGCCGGCCGAGGTCCGCATCCCGGAGATCCGGGACCTCGTCGCCGAGATGCCCCTGGAGCCGCAGCCCTCGCCCGCCGCCGCGACCGGAGCGGCCGTCGCGCTCGCGCCTCCGGAGGCGCCGGAGGAGAGCGAGGAGACCCTGACCGCGGCCCTCGAATCCTGGCGGAGGATCGAGCCCGCCAACGGCTGCGGCGAGATCCATTACTTCCAGAAGGACGCCCGGATGATCGTCGATGCGGAGAGCCTCTTCTCTTCCGTCGACAAGACCGTGGAGGAGGCCGAACGGCTTTCGGCCAAGCTCGCCCGGACGGAATCCCCCAAGGACCAGTTCTTCATCAAGCAGGAGCTCATCAACTGGCAGGAGGGACTGCGGGCCCTATTCCTGCGGGTCATCAAGATGATCGAGAAGAGGGTCTGGGAGCTCCCCGATTACACCGCCGACGTCCTGAGCGTACCTTCCCTGCGCAGCCTGCTCGAGCGGCTGAGCATGGAGAACTGGAGCAATCCCGAGGAATTCGCCTCGTTCCGGAGCGCGGCGGGAGAGCTCGAAAAGGCCTTCGTGTCCCGCCTTTCCCCCAGAGTCGCCTACCTGCGCGCCCTCAAGCAAGAGCTCGAGTCCCGCTAGCCGCGGGGCTCAGGCGGCGGCCGCGCCCTTGTGCCGGCGTTCGATGAGATAATCCTCGAGCGCCCGGATATCCCCGGAGGTCAGGTCCCGGAACCTCAACCCCGAATAGAAGAAGGGCTGCCCGCCGTCCCGCTTCTCCGAATAGACGACGTCGCCTCGGAGGAGGCCTGCCTTCTCGCCGAGGACGAGGATCATGTCAACCGTTTTGGCCAGGGGCAGCCTCGAGTCCGAGACGATCCGGGCCCCGCCGAGGCCGATGTTGACCGTCTTGGCGACGCTGAAACCGCCGTTCTCGCGGACCAGGGCCAGGGTCGAGGCGTTCGTGCGCTCGAACTTCCGCCGCTCCCGGTCCGGCCGCTCCGGCGCGACCGGGGCCTCGGGCTTCGCGCCCTCGCGGCCCTGGCCGGCGCGGAAAGTCGTGACCCGGTTCTTGGTCAGGTCGGCCTCATGTCCTTGTCGTCCCTCGAGCCCGGCCCGGCGCTTGCCCTTGGCCTCGGCCATGGCCAGGTCCGCCTCCGCCGCCAGCTGCTTGAGGTCGGAGCGGGTCATGGCCGCGAGCGGCTCCTCCCCGGGCCTGGGGTAGACGGTGACACCGAAGGACATGGTCAAGTTATTCTGCGGCTGGAACTCCTGGAACTCGAAATAGTGGTCCTCGACGTTCTTGCGGATGCGGTCGGTCAGGGCCACGGCGTCCTCGGGCCCCTTGACCCCGGTCAGACAGAAAAGGAACTCCTCGCCTCCGTAGCGGCAGAGGAGGTCCTCCTCGCGGATCGAAAGCTTGAGGACGTGAGACAGCTCGCGGAGCAGGCGGTTGCCGGCCTCGTGGCCGTTGCGGTCGTTGAAGGCCTTGAACCAGTCGACGTCGCCCATGACGATGGCCAGCCCGCCCTCCTCGCGTCGCCGCTTGCCGAGGGCGTTGACCTTCTGGAGGACCTTCTCGAAGAAGGGCTCGGGCCGGAGGAGGCCGGTCAGGGCGTCGTACTGGATGAGGTTGAGCTTCAGCATGGCGATGGCCATGTGTTCGGACAGGCCCTGGAGGATCTGCTGGTCCTCGCGGCTGAAGCCCTCCGGGCTCGACTTGCCCTGGACCATCTTGTTGTAGACCTCAACGACGCCGATGACCTTGCGGTCGTGCATGATGGGCACGGCCAGGAGGCTCTTCAGCGGCGAGCGGAGGTATTCCGCGTAGCGCTTGGTCAGGCGGCGATCGAAGGCCAGGTCGGTCGTGTTGATCCCCTGGCCGTAGCGGGCGACGGTGGCGGCGAAGTCCTGGGCGTCCCACAGGGCGATGTACTTGGAGAACTCGGCATGGGAGAGGTAGGCGTTGTCCCAGACGAGCGGCTTGAGGTAGCGGCCGAGGACCTCGTTCGTCTCGATGATGTAAACCGTAGCGCTCGAGGCCCGGACGATGTCGCGGAGCTCGGGGACGAGGTCGAGGAGGCTGCTGACGTCGTCGGAGGCGTAGATCTTGCGGAGGATCGTCTCGACCCGCTGGCGCTCCTTCTGGAACCAGACGTACTTGGTCTCGATGGCGATCCGCTTCTCGATCTCGGAGAGGAAATTGGCGTTGATGAGGCCCTTGATCTCCTGGATCTCCGCGTAGACGTCCCGGACCTTGGTCTCCTGCTGGGCGAGGGAGCGGCGGAGGTCCTCCGCCTCGGCCTTCAGCCTGGCGTGCTCGACGGCCCGCTCGAGGGCGCGGAGGAAGAAGCGGTCCCGGGGGGCGCCGGCGTCGGCGACGAACGGGTCGACATAGAATGCGGGCGGCCATTCCTCGGCGGCCCGGCGGAGGGCGGCCTCGTCGGGGCCGGTGAGGATGACGGCCGTGGACGGCCCGAGGACGTCCCGGACGTCGGCGTAGCGGACGAGTCCGGCCTCGATGACGGCCGCGGCCACGGACACGCCGGCGAGGCGCGAGGCGAGGTCCGCCGTGCCCGTCCCGGCCGTGACCGGCCCGAACATCGAGGCCAGCCTCGACAGGCGGTCGGCCTCGGCGGGCGAAGGGTGCAAAATGAGGATGTGTCTCTGGCTCATCGGCCGGCCGCTTCCCTCGAACGATGGAGGAACCCGATCGTTCTTCCCCTGTCTTTGAAACCTTGGCTTTTTCGCGGGTCGGACTCGAAAGCAAACCCCGGGGCGGGCCGCCCTCCGCTGACCCGCCCCTAAGTTACAATATGACCGGGCCCCCGTCAAGGGGGTTTTTGGGGCCGTTCTTCTTGGCTTGCCCGGAGGCGATATGGTATATTCGGGACCGTCGGACGCCGCGCGCGGCGCCTACCGACGAGGAGGACCGACATGGCTCCCGCAGCACAGACGCCCGTCACCGGCATCCGCGCCCCGAGGGGCTCCCGCCTGCTCACCAAGGGATGGTCGCAGGAGGGAGCGCTCCGCATGCTCATGAACAACCTCGACCCGGCCGTGGCCGAGAAGCCGCAGGAGCTCATCGTCTACGGCGGGACCGGCAAGGCCGCCCGGAATTGGGACTGCTTCCGGGCCATCGTCGCCAGCCTGAAGAAGCTCGAGAACGACGAGACGCTCCTCGTCCAGTCCGGCAAGCCCGTGGCGGTGTTCCGGACCCACGCCGAAGCCCCGCGCGTCCTCATTTCCAACGCCATGCTCGTCCCCAAGTGGGCGACCTGGGACGAGTTCCGGCGCCTGGAGGCACTGGGGCTGACGATGTACGGGCAGATGACCGCCGGCAGCTGGATCTATATCGGGACCCAGGGCATCCTCCAGGGGACCTACGAGACGCTGGCCGCCGCGGCCCGGCGCCACTTCGGCGGCTCCCTCAAGGGGAAGCTCGTCGTGACGGCCGGCCTCGGCGGCATGGGCGGGGCCCAGCCGCTGGCCGTGACTATGAACGACGGCGTGGCCGTCGTCGTCGAGGTCGACCCGGACCGCATCCGGCGCCGGCTCGAGACGAAGTACGTCGATACCATGACCGAGAGCCTCGACGAAGCCCTGAGGCTGGCCGGCGAGGCCATGCGCAAGGGTGCCCCGCTTTCGGTCGCCCTCCTCGGCAATGCCGCCGACGTGCTGCCCGAGCTTGTCCGCCGCGGCGTCGTCCCCGACGTCCTGACCGATCAGACCTCGGCCCACGACGAACTCAACGGCTACGTGCCGAACGGCCTGCCCTACGACGAGGCCCTCCGGCTGCGGCGGGACGACCCGGCCGACTACATCCGCCGCTCTTACCAGGCCATGGCCGCCCACGTCGAGGCCATGCTCGAGCTGCGGCGGAGGGGGGCGCGGGCCTTCGACTACGGCAACAATATCCGCGGCCAGGCCCAGAAGGCTGGCGTCCGCGACGCCTTCGATATCCCCGGCTTCGTGCCCGAGTACATCCGCCCCCTTTTCTGCGTCGGCAAGGGGCCCTTCCGCTGGGTTGCGCTGTCCGGGAAGCCCTCGGACATCTACGCCACCGACGAGGCCGTGCTGCGGGAGTTCCCCGAGGACGAGGGGCTGGCGCGCTGGATCCGGAAGGCCCGGAGCGGCTTCAAGTTCCAGGGGCTGCCGGCCCGCATCTGCTGGCTCGGCTACGGCGAGCGGGCCCGCTTCGGGGCGGTCATCAACCACCTTGTCCGGAAGGGGCGGATCAGCGCGCCCATCGTCATCGGCCGCGACCACCTCGACACCGGCTCCGTGGCCTCGCCGAACCGCGAGACCGAGGGCATGCGGGACGGGTCCGACGCCATCGCCGACTGGCCCATCCTCAACGCCCTCCTCAACGCCGTGAGCGGCGCCTCGTGGGTCTCCGTCCACCACGGCGGCGGCGTCGGCATCGGCCTCTCCATCCATGCCGGCATGGTCATTGTCGCGGACGGCACCCCGGCCATGGGCCGGCGCCTCGAGCGCGTCCTGACCGTGGACCCCGGGCTGGGCGTCGCCCGGCACGCCGACGCTGGCTATCCCGAAGCCATCGCCTGCGCCCGGGAGAAGGGGATCAAGGTCCCGCTCCTCAAGTAGCGACGGTCCGGCCCGGCCGGGGCGGACCGGGGGGATCTGGCGGCCGTGCGTGCCGCGTCACGTTTTGTGCCGCGGAGCGCCCCATATCCAGCTGACCCTGAAGAGGATGCGCCCGGGCGGCACAAACTGTGCCGCGGCGGGCCCGATCTTCCGTTCTTACCCGTTTCGCGGCCTGCCCATAATATCTTTATAATCAGCGGCATATAACCTACATGGAAGATCCTCGCCTTGGCACGCGCCTTGCAAGAAGGAAAGCCGAAAGGAGTCACCGATGAAAAAAACATGCCTGTGGGCCCTGGTCGGGCTCATCCTCTTCTCCTCCGTCCTTCTCTTCCCCCTCTCGGTCCGCGCCCATGACGTGAACGAGTGCTACGCGAACCACCAGGTGTGCCGCGAAAGGGCGTTGGCCATGAACGGGGCCTGGACCAAGATCGCCATCTACCTCACCGTCTGTGACGTGGCGCTCGGCAAATGCATCCTGAACATGTAGAGCCGACGAGCGGAGGGCCCTCCGCGGCGGAGGGCCCTCTCTCTCCGCCGGAACGCGAGGAGGGCACGGCCATGGGACCGATCTTGAGGCAGGCCATCGTCTACCTGGCCCTGACGTCCGGCATCCCGCCGGCCGCGGCCATCACCCCAGCTGACGCGCCGGTCCGCCGGCTCGCGGCCGAGGACGTGACCAGCCGGGACGCGCGGCCCGAAGAGGCCTCGCTCGGCCTGGCCGCGGCCCTGGCCTATGATGCCGAGCGCGTTTACGCCGTCGACGCCGAGGACTGCGCGGTCAAGGTCTTCCGCAGGTCGGGCCGGTTCGAGGCCGTCCTCGGCCGGAGCGGGCACGGGCCCGGCGAGTTCTCGTTCCCGTCGGGCGTTGCCGTCCTCGGCGGCCGGCTCTTCATCGCCGACAAGCTCAACCGGCGCATCCAGGTCCTCGACCTCTCCGGGCGGTTCCTCCGGAGCTTCCCCCTGCCTTTCGCGCCCGACAGGGTCCTCGTCCTGGCCGCCGGCCGGCTCCTCGTCACGCGGCGTCCGTCCAGCCGCCCGGCCGGGGAGAAGATCCTCCATTATTACAACGCCTCGGGCGAGCCGCTGCGCCAGGAACTCGTCGCGCGCGCCGGCGGAGACCCTGTCCTCGACGCCTTCCTCAACATGGTCCTCGTCAGCCCGGGGCCGCGGGGAGACCTCTTCGTCGTCTTCAAGTGCCAGGAAAGGGCGGTCCTTCACTACGGCCCGGACGGGGGCCTCGACGGCCGCATCCCCGTCGACCGCCGCTACATCTCCAAGGCCCTATCCCTGCCGGTCCGCGGCGGGCGGAAGACGGTCGAGGCCTTCTGCTGGGAGAGCGCCCAGGACCGGGGACGGCTCTTCCTCCTCGCGCCCGAGTATACGGACGGCGGGGACATCGGGCCCGGGGACAAGGTCTACGTCGTCGACCCGGCCGGCCGCCTCGAAGCCAGGATCGACCTGCCGGCCCGCGTTTCGCGCCTGGCCGTCGACGGGGACCGGATCTTCGCCGTCGACCTCGCCGGCGAGCTCAGGGTGTTCCGGGTGGCGCGATGAGCGGACGGCGGGCGGCGCTCGTCCTCCTGGCCATGTCCATGGCGGGGGCGGCCTCTTCGCCGGCCGGGGTCGAGGTCCGGCTCTGCCGGACGCTCGAAGAGGCCGCGCCGCCCGGCGGCGGCGCCACGCTTCTCGTCTTTTTCGCGACGGAATGCCCCGTCTGCTACGACGGGCTCTTCGAGTCGCGCCGTCTCGTCGAGAAGAGCGGCTGGCCGGTGCGGGTCGTCGGCGTCGCCTCCGGCCCGGCCGACGCGGTCCGTTCGTTCCTCGAAAAATTCGGCTGGACGCTTCCCGTCGTCAACGACCGGCGGAAATCCCTGGCCCGCAGGTTTCGGGTCGACTTCGTCCCAGACTGGGTCCTTCTCGTCGGGGGAGAGCCGGTCTGCCGGAACGACCAGCGGGCCGGCCCCATCCGAGGCATGGAGGGCCTCGCCGCATGTTTGAAAAGGACGTTTTTCCGCTGACGGCGCGTCTGGCGTGGCTGAGGCTCCGCGGCTCGCGGTTGGCCGTGGCCGCGGCCGCCGCCCTACCGGTCTTCCTCCTCGCCCTGGGCCTGAAGGAGTCGCCATCGGCGGCCTTGAGAGTTTTCCTCCTCTTCTTTCCCTACCTCTTCCTCCTTGCCTCTCAGGACATGTCCGCGTCGGAGGTCTACGGCGGCGGGCTCGAGAACGTCCTCTTCCTCGACGGCCGGTTCCGGAGCTATCTCTGGCAGAAGAACCTCGTCCTGGCCGCCGTCGGCGGGACCTACGCCTGCGCGGTCTTCCTCGGGCTCGCCGCATGGGGCCTCGGCCGCGGCGCGTTCGAGCCGGCCTCCGTCCTCCAGCTCGGGCTGGGGCTCCTCGCCGGCGCGTATTACATCGCCGCGGCCGGAGCGCTGGGCTTTGTCCTCAGGGCCGGGTCCAACGTCGTCGTCCTCCTGCTCGCCCAGGCCGCGGCCCTCATCGGGCTCATCCTCTCGACGACCTTCCGGACCGGGTTCGTCGACCATCTCGCCGCTGGGCGTTTCCCCGACCTCGGGTCGCGGCTTCTTTTCGCCGGCCTGGCGGCCGTCTTCCCCAACCTGATCGTCGCACGCCGGCTTTTCCGCGGCGGCGTCGTCGTCCTAGCCGGGCTCGTCCTGGCCCTGCTCATCCAGCGGGCCTGCCTGCGGCGGCTCGAGCTCAGGAAATAGGAGGGCGAGGATGCTGCGCGTCGATGGACTCCGGAAGAGCTACGGTCCCGTCCGGGCCCTGCGGGGGGTCGGCTTCTCGCTCGAGAGGGGGCGCATCACTGCCCTCCTCGGCGAGAACGGGGCGGGCAAGACGACAACGCTGCGGATCGTCCTCGGCTTCCTCGCCCCGGACGCAGGCACGATCGAGCGCGCGGCGGGACGCGTCGGCTACGTCCCCGACCAGCCGGCCTTCTTCCCGTGGCTCCGCGGCCGGGCCATCCTCGACCTGACGAGGCGCTCGGCCGGGGCGGGCCGGGAGGAGTGGGAGGCCCGGGTCCGGGACCTCTCCGCGGCCCTTCGCTTCGAGGCCGCGCTCCTCGGCCGGCCGCCGCGGACCTATTCGGCCGGGAACGCCAAGAAATTCGCCATCCTCCAGAGCCTGGCCCTGGAACCTGACCTCCTCGTCGCCGACGAGCCGTTCGCGACGCTCGACCCGCCCTCCGTCAAGCGGGCGCGCGACCTCATCGTCGCGGCGAGGGACCGCGGCGCCGCCGTCCTCCTGAGCTCCCACATGCTGGCAGAGATGACCCGGATGAGCGACGATTTCATCGTCCTGCGGCGCGGGGAGGTCGCGGCCCGCTCCGGCCTCACGGAATTCCTGGAGCGAGCCCGGCCGGCCTCGGCCGGGGAGGTCGAGGCGGCCTTCCTGGGACTGCTCCAGGGCTGAGGCGGCGGACCGCAGGTCACTTGGCCTTCGCGAGCTCCTCGATGGCCGCGGCCACTCTGGCCCGGTAGTCGAGCAGGACGTGGGGGTCCTTCGTGTATTCTTTCCCCGAGCTGAAGATCGAAGCCGGGATGTCGAGCAGCGCAGCGGCCCGGCGCGCCGCCTTCGGCGCCCGCGCCGCCGCGGCGGCGACGGCCTTCTCCAGGAGCTTGAAATACTCGTAGTCCTCGATGCCCTCCCGGAGGATCTCCCAGCGGATGGAGTTGACCGGCCCGGTCAGGCACTTCGTCTTGTCCTTGCCCGGCTCCCGGTTCGGCGGGTAGAGGAACCGGCCGTCGCCATTCCCCCAGTAATTGACCTGGCCGTAGGGAACGCCGTAGCCCACCGTATACGACATCGGGTCCTGCCAGGGGTTCTGGAGGACGCCGGCCGGGAAGAGGGTCGGGCTCGACCAGTAATTGGCGCGCCAAACGAGGATCCCCTCGAGGCCCCACTTGTAGGACATCCACAGCCACATCCGCAGGTTGACGGCCGGGTGGTCGATGAAGAGCGTCACCCATGGCCCCTTGGGCCCCGTGCAGAGGTAGGACCAGAACTGGCGCCCCTGCGGCCGGAGCCGGGCCACGGCGGCCGGGTCGACCCGGTCGAAGATCGTGCAGCCGATCTCCGAGACGTCCATGATGTCAGGGCCCGGCCGATGCTCGGTGATGAACCGCGTCAGCTTGGAGGCGTTCCTGCGGATGTTGAGCATGCCCTCGCGGACGAAGGGATAGTCCTTGGGGTCCGGCTCATCGAACCAGTAGATGTATTCCTTGCCCAGCCAACCGTTGGCGGCGAGGCGCTCCTGGACCTGGCCGAGGTGCATGCTGAGCAAGTGGTCGTACTCGGACGTGCCTTGGCGGAAGCCGCCGAACAGCCCCTCTTTCCGGGAATAGAACGAACCCGTGCCGAGGCCCTTGACCGAGAGGTCGAAGGAATTGAAGCCGAACTCGTCGAGCAGGAGACGCGCCCCGCGGTCGAACTCCCGGAAGTCGGTTTCGACCGACATCCCCTCGGCCGGCATCTCGAAGTCGCCGCCGGGGACGAGGTTCGACCCTCCCGCCGCAGCTGCCAGGGAAACGTCGTCGAACCAAGCCGTGCCCGTGGCCGCGCCCGCCTCGTCGCGGAAGGTCGGGAGGAGCCGCACGACGACGGACCGGATCTCCGGCGGATAGGCCGGGACGTCCAGCCGCCCCTCCTTCCAATCCGCCGAGCCCTTGAAGACCTGGACCAGGTTGAGGCGATGGACCGGCTCGCCGCGGCCGTCGAGGGGCTGGAGGAAGACGGTGTAGTCCTGGCCGTCCTTCTCCGTCCGCGCCCACCACGACAGTCGGTAGGGGAGGCCGGCGGCGACCGGGATAGGCTCGGCGCTGCGGGCCTCGACCGTTTCGGCCGGGCTGTCGTCGACGATCATGAGGGCCCGGCGGCCGGCGTGGACCGGCGCCGTCACGAACTCGCCGCCCCGCCACGGAATGCCGCCGAACCGGACGTCGATCGGATAGAGCTCGGCGAACGATGTCGGGGCGACCCGGTGGGCGCGGAAGTTCTCGAGGTAGAGCCGGTAGACCTTCTCCAATTCCTCCCGCGTCGTCAGGTTGTGGTAGGCCTTGATGTCCGAGACGACGAGGCCGAAGGAGGAGCGGATGCTGGCCGTTGCCGGCAGGGTGAAGTCCCAGACGTGGAGGCGGACGGGGACGACGACGGGCGCCGGCCAGGCCGCCGCGGACAGGGTGACGGTGCCGCGGTAGTCCCCGGCCCGCGCCGTCGGCGGCACGTAGACCGTGACCCAGAGGGCCGAGTTCTCGCCGGCGGGCGCGGCGAACGGGCCGTCATAGGGCGGCAGGGGGTCCGGCCAGTCGCCGGCTGCGCCGAAGGCGTCCGTGGGCAGGTTGACGTGGACGTAGCCGACGCGCGCGACGGCGACGTTCGCCGCGGCGATCTCCGCGCCCGAATCCTGGCGAAGCGGGCCGGCCTCGACACGGACCCCGTCCACGGGCGCCCGGGGGACGAGGACGACCTGGAAGGGCTCGTACTCGTTCCGCGCCGCGCGGATGACGACGGCTTCGGACTTTCCGAGCGGCAGGGGGTCGGTCTTGCGGACCTTGGTCGCGCCCGGCGCCCACCAGACTGCGTACAGCGGCCCGCGCGTGATGACGAGCCCGTCCGTCCCCGAGGCCGAGGCCCGGGGGCCGAGGAAGAGCAGGGCCGCCGCCAGGATGACCGCCGTTCGGATCTCGCGTCTCATGTCCCTACCTCCTTCGCGCCCGGCCTAGATGACCGTGCCGTCGGGGATGACGGCGTTCTTGGGCACGACGATGATACCGTTGACGACGGCGTAGCTCTCCGCCGCCGCGGCGGCGACTCCGTCGCGGTTGACGAGCCGGACGCCCCGGCCGATGCGGGCGTTCTTGTCGATGATGGCGTTGCGGACCTCCGAGTCGGCGCCGATGCCGATGTCCGGCAGGCCCGACTCCCGGTTCTGCTGAAGCCCTTCCTTCGACTCGAAATAATCGGCGCCCATGACGACCGTCCGCTCGAGCCGGCAGTTCTCGCCGATCCGGGAGCGGATGCCGATGATGGAATCGCGGATGCGGGAACGGTCGACGATGCTCCCCTCGCAGAGGATGGCGCTGGCGACGTCGGAGGCCAGGATCTTGCTCCCCGGCAGGAAGCGTGCGTGGGTGAAGATCGGCTTCTGCTCGTCGTAGAAGTTGAACTTCGGCAGCGGGCGGGTGAGGTCCATGTGGGCCTCGAAGAAGCTCGGGATGGTCCCGATGTCCTCCCAGTAGCCGTCGAAGAAGTGGCCGTGGACCTTGCGGTCGAGGATGGCGCGGGGGATGACCTCCTTGCCGAAGTCGCTGGCGGCGGAGTGGGAGAGGAGGTCCCGGAGGACGGGACCGCTGAAGAGGTAGACGCCCATCGAGGCGAGGTGCGTCCGGTCCTCGGCGATGCCGGCCCGCCGCAGGACCTCGGCCGGGACCCTCATCCTCTCGATGTCCGCCGCCGCCTTCGGTTTCTCGAAGAACTCCGTGATCCGCCCCCGCGGGTCGACCTTCATGACGCCGAACTCGGGGGCCCGGTCCGCGGCGACGGGGGTCACGGCGACGGTGACCTCGGCGCCCGAGGCGAGGTGGGCGTCGACGAACCTCCGGTAGTCCATGCGGTAAAGGTGATCGCCCGAGAGGATGAGGACGAGGTCGCCGGCGTCCTGGATGAAGCCGAGGTTCTGCCGGACGGCGTCGGCGGTGCCCTGGTACCAGTCCCGATTCTCCAGGGTCTGCTGGGCCGAGAGGAGGGTGATGAAGTCCGGGTGGAAGTTGTCGAAGCGGTAGGTCGTGAAGATATGGCGGTGGAGGGATTCGCTGGCGAACTGGGTCAGGACGAAGATCCGGCGGAAGTCCGAGTGGATGCAGTTCGAAATGGAGATGTCGATGAGCCGGAACCTGCCGGCGATGGGTACGGCCGGCTTGCTCCGGACCTTGGTCAGGGGATAGAGCCGGCTGCCCTGACCGCCCGCCAGGATGATCGTGACGACGTTGGCCATATCCGCACCTCGCGCACCGGTTTCGGGGCCGCCCTATTCTAACACAGCCCGGGCCGTCGGCCGCGCGGCGCGCCTCTAGCGGGAAGGCGCGACGGCGTCCCGAACGGCGGCGAGCTTTTCGGGCGACTCGGCCAGGGCCGGCCAGTTCCAGAAGACGACGCCGCGCGAGGGCGGCTTGAGGGCCTCGAGGAGCGCCGCCCGGAATTCGGCCGGCGTTTCCGGCCCGGGGAGGTAGGCCTCCTTGACCTGGATGCTGGGCAGGACGGCCGCGCCGGAGACCCGCGCCGCGTCCTCGACGACAGAATGGACCCACTCCGGGGTCCGTTTGACCATGTTGTGGTAGCACATCGGCGAGATGAAGTCGACGAGCGGCGCCAGCCGGGCGAGGTCCTGGCCGGCCACGGCGCGTCCGGCCCCGCCGAAATCGTCGGCGCGCCACGGCACGGCGTGGAGGTTGACCTTGACCCCGGGCTTGGCCCGGCGGGCCGCGGCGGCCAGCTCGCGGACCGTGTCGGCGATGACGCCGCACTTCCAGTCCGTCCATTCCCTGGCGTGGCGATCGAGGATCCAGCGGGCCGCCTCCGGCGTCCCGGAAAGCGACGGCGGCACGACGACGCCCGTCTTCCGGGAGAAGTCCGCGAGGCAGGAGGCGTCGAAGCACGTCTGCGGCAGCGACTCCGGCGCCCGGTCCGGATAGACCATCTCCCAGAAGACGAAGAAGCGGATGAAGTCCAGGCTGACGCCGTCCGGGTCGGCCTCGCGGACGATCTTCTCCAGGGCGGCGGCCTTCTCCGCCCGGTAATCGAGGCGGGTCGGGCAGACGAATTTCACCCAGTCGTCGGCGGCCCGGGCGCCCTTGTCGGTCGTGGCATAGAGGTCCGGCCGCCGG
>JBBISK010000012.1:18714-21628 GCA_037441295.1 Candidatus Aminicenantota bacterium
AGCGCTTCGGCGTCGAACAAAACAGGGAAGATGAGAAAGGTCGCGACGCCGTTCTTTTTTGCCAGGGCCCGGAATTCGGCGTTGGAGAGAAGGGCCGAGCTGACAAAGGCCGCGTTGATACCGGCCTCGCGCCAGGCGGCGAAAAGGGCGGAGAGGTCCCCCGAGTGCTCGTAAATCTTGACCCCGACGAGCGGCCGCTCCCGCCGGGAATCGCCCGCCCGCCGGCGCAAGGACAAGGTGATGGCGACGGCAGCGACGGCGACGAGGGGAATGACAACCAGGGTCGTCGTTTTCTTATGGGGCATCACGGCCGCCTCCCTTCCGCCGGCCCGTCGACCGGCAAGACGTCCCTCATCGAGAAGTCGACCCAGATGAGGCCGATGTCCCGGCCGACCCTCCGCAGGATGGCCTGGCCGATCGTCCTCGGCGGGTCGGGCAGCTTCGACCACCAGGGCCGGTCGGATCTATAGCCGACCTGGAAGACGACCAGGTTCGGGGCGAAGGCCGGCGCCCACTTCTCGGCGAACTCCTTGACCATGGACTCGAGGTCCGGGAAGATCTGGCTGTCGTCGACGAAGACGATGTCGCCGCGGAAGGCCGGCGGCATCCACTTCTCGTCCCAGTGTTTCAGGAACAGCCGGTAGGCGGGGTTGTGGGATTTGACCCGCGCCTCCCAGGCCCGGGCGGTCGCGTCGTCGACGGCCAGCCCCGTCTTGGGGTAGTCGGCCGTCCTGTTCCACTCGACGTCGACGCCGAAGCCGACGACGCACGGGTGGCGTCCGTAGCGGTCGAGGACGAGGTTGATGAGCGTGGCCACGTCGGCGTTGGCCGGCTCGACCTGGAGGAAGATCTTAATACCGGCCCTGTCGAAGTCCGCGAGGTACGGCTCATGCCTGTCGGCGTCGTCGAACTCGATGTTGGGATAGGTCCTGCCGCCGGACGGAAATTCGAGGCGCGTCGCCCGGGGGGTGCGGGACATCGTGGAGACGACCCAGACGCCGCAGGGGGTCGCGCCCGGGAAATAGCCGGCCATGGCCCCGATCGCCCTCTCCCAGCCGCCCGGGACGGGAAACGGCTTAGCGCCGTATTTCGAGGAGCGGACGCCGGCCCAAGCGACCCTGGCCGCGGCGGCGGGCGCTGGGGGAGGGATGATCCGTTCGGCCGGCCGTTCGGCGCACGCCAGTCCCAGGAGGAGCGGGCCGGCGAGAATGGCGAGCCGCGCTCTCCGGGCGAGGGCTCCCGGGTCGTCGGTGGCGATCATGCGGGGGAATCCTATCCCAGGCCGGGAACGGCCGTCAAGGTCCGGGGCCGGCGGCTGTGCTATGATGGGAACGATGATCGACGTCGTCGTGATCGGCGCCGGGCTGGGCGGGCTGATGGCGGCCGCGAAGCTCGCCCGCCGCGGCCGCAAAGTCCTCATCCTGGAGAAAAAATCCCTGCCGGGCGGGACGAGCTACGTCTTCCGGCGCGGCGGCTACGCTTTCCCCATGGGCCCCCTTTCCTTCAGCTTCCCGGGGCGGGTGCGGGATTTCCTGGCCGAGGCGGGCGTCGATGAGCCCGTCTCCTTCCGCCGGAGCGGGTTCGAGCTCCGCACGCCCGTCCTTGACGTCATGATGTCCAAGCCGCTCGAAGACCTCGAGCCCGACCTCCTCGCCGCCTTCCCCGGCGAGGCGGCGGGCCTGGCCGAATTCTTCGGTCAGCTCAAGGCCGCCATCTCAGTTTCGAAGGACATGGACCTCTGGCACCCCGAATTCGGCGGGGGGCGGGGGAGGCGGGACCGGGGGCCGTGCCTGGATGCAGGAACGGAGGCCAGGGCGGCCGAGGTCCGGCGGCTGGCGGCGACCCCGGCCGCGGACGTCCTCGACCGGCTCATCGCGAGCGTCCCCCTCCGGAACTTTCTCGGCTCCATGGGCAGTCACCGCCCGGAGATGTCGTTCCTCAACCTGGCGCTGATGTGGAACATCATGGCGGAGGAAGGGATCTGGTTCCCCTCCTGCGGCGTCCACGGCCTGGCCGACCTCCTCCGGCGCAAGGTCGCGGACTTCGGCGGCGAGGTCCGGCTGTCCGAGCCCGTCTCGCGCATCCTCGTCCGCGGCGGCCGGGCCGCGGGGGCCGTTACGGCCGGCGGGGCGACGGTCGAAGCCCGGTGGGTTGTCTCGAACGCGGACTACAAGACGACCTTCCTCGAGCTCCTCGATCCGGCCGACGTCCCCGGCCTCGACCTCGGCCCGGTCCGGGCCGCGCCTTACACGGACTCGGAGCTCTGCGTCTATCTTGGGCTCGTGCGGGAGCGCGTCGACCTCGGCGCGATCCACGCGGAGCACCTGTTCTTCCGGAGAGTGGCCCGGGAGGAAGGCACGGCCGGGCCGGGGGATTTCGACGATCGCGAGGTCGAGGTCTGCCACTGGTCCCGCCAGGCCCCCGACCTGACGCCGGCGGGCCGGGCCTCGCTCGTCCTGCGCGTCGGCTTCCCCTACGGGCATTTTGCCGACTGGCGGACTGGAGAGAAGAAAAGGAAGGACGGATACAGGGAAGAGAAGGCCCGCCTGGCCGGAAAGCTCATCCGGACGGTCGAGACGATTCTGCCCGGCCTTTCGAGCGCCGTTGAGGTCGTAGAGTCGGCGACGCCCCTGACCTACCGTGATTGGGGCGGGAGGTACGGGGGTTCGATAGCGGGCTGGAGCTGGGGGCCGGGCGCGTCCGGCGCCCTTCCGGGGAAGGTCCTCGTCCGCACACCGCTCCCGGGGCTCCTCGCCGCCGGGGCGTACGCGGCCTCGGAGCTCTTCCTGGGCGGCATCCCGACCGCGCTCTACACCGGCAGACTCGCGGCGGATTATATTCTGGCTGGTTGAGAAGGGGGACGCGCGACGGCCGCGAGTCTCAATCTGTTATTCCGGCGGCCGATAGGAAGAAG
>JBBISK010000012.1:21638-23483 GCA_037441295.1 Candidatus Aminicenantota bacterium
TCGGGGACAGTCCCTCTTTATTAAACGCGCTTATCAGAGATCAATGCGGTGCTCGCACGAATGAACGCCGGCCTTCGGACGACCCGCCGGCTCCTAAGCGAGGACTTTGAGCAGGTGGTAGTCGTCGCCGACCTCGCACGTCTTTGGCCGGACGGCGGTCTCGAGGGGCAGGTGTTCGAGCGCGCCGTTCTTGAAGTTGACGCAGATGTCGGAGGCGCCTCCGGCCAGGGCTTCGACGGCGCCGTGGCCGAGGCGTGCGGCCAGGATCCGGTCGAGGGCTGTCGGCCGGCCGCCCCGCTGGATGTGACCGAGGACGGCGATCCTCGTCTCGAGCCCCGTTTCGCGGGTGACGGCGGCGCCGATGTCCTCGGCCCGGGCCTTGCCCTCCGCGACGACGATGATCCAGCTGGCCTTGCCTCGAGAGCGGCCATCGGTGATCTCCCGGCACATCGCCGCGAGGTCGAAGTCCCGCTCGGGCAGGAGGACCTCCTCGCAGCCGCCGGCCAGGGCGACCTGCATGGCGATGTAGCCGCAGCGCCGGCCCATGACCTCGACGACGAAGATCCTCTCCAGGCTGGTGGCCGTGTCGCGGATCTTGTCCAGGGCGTCCAGCGCGACGTTGACGGAAGTGTCGGCGCCGATCGTGACGTCGACGCCGTTGACGTCGTTGTCGATCGTCGCCGGGACGCCGACGACCCGGACCCCGTGACGGGTGGCGAGGACATGGGCGCCGGTGAGGGAGCCGTTGCCGCCGATGACGACGAGGCCGTCCACGGCGCGGTCGCGGAGGGCGCGCGCGGCCCGGGCTTGCCCCTCCTCGGTGAAGAAGCGCTCCGAGCGGGAGGTCTTGAGGAACGTCCCGCCGAGGTTGATGATGCTCGAGACCGAGCGCCGGTCGAGGGGCACGAAGTCGCCGTCGATGAGCCCGTCGTAGCCGCGCAGGACGCCGAGGACGTCGAGCCCGGCCGACGTCGCTGTGCGGACGGCGGCCCGGATGGCGGCGTTGATCCCGGCGCAGTCGCGGGTCAGGATGGCGATGCGTTCCATAAACTAATTATACATTAAAAAGAGGAGGGACAGCCCCCTTCGGGGGCAGTCCCTCTTTTTCTTGATATCCCGCGGCGTCCGCCGTAGAATGGAACTCGGCTACCCGCGCCGCGGGGGCACTCTCGGAGACAGGGAGGTCCACTCATGGCCAACAAGAAAGTCGCCATCGGCTGCCTGGTCGTCCTGGTCCTGGCGGTCCTCATAGTCGGGCTGTACACGGCCGGGGTTTACAACTCGCTCGTCGGGCTCGACCAAAAGGTCCAGTCCCAATGGGCCCAGGTCGAGAACCAGTACCAGAGGCGGGCGGACCTCGTCCCGAACCTGGTCGAGACGGTCAAGGGCGCCGCCGACTTCGAGAAGTCGACCTTCACCGCCGTGACCGAGGCCCGGGCCAAGGTCGGCCAGGTCCAGATCGCCCCCGGCCAGCTCACACCCGACGCCTTCGCCAAGTTCCAGCAGGCACAGGACGGGCTGTCCTCGGCCCTGTCGCGCCTGCTCGTCGTCATGGAGAAGTACCCCGACCTCAAGGCGACCGAGAATTTCAAGACGCTCCAGGCCCAGCTCGAAGGGACCGAGAACCGGATCGCCGTCGAGCGGATGCGCTTCAACGAGGCGGCCCAGGCGTTCAACACCCGGCGGATGAGCTTCCCGACCGTCCTCATCGCGGGGTTCTTCGGCTCGCGCTTCGCCGAGAAGCCGTACTTCAAGGCCCAGGCCGGCGCCGAGACGGCCCCCAAGGTCAAGTTCTAGGCGCCCATCCGTGGTCGTCCGAGCCCGCCTCCGCCCGCTCGCCCTCCT
>JBBISK010000013.1:0-18065 GCA_037441295.1 Candidatus Aminicenantota bacterium
CCGCTTCTCCCTGCCCCTCTTCCCCGACGCGTCGCGGCGGTTCGTCCCGCTCATCGTCGTCCTGGCCCTCGTCTCGATCGTCTACGGCGCGCTCGTCTCGCTCATGCAGAAGGACATGAAGAAGCTCATCGCCTACTCGTCGGTCTCCCACATGGGCTTCGTCATGCTCGGGCTCTTCACCTTCTCCCCGATGGCGGTCAAGGGGGCGGTCCTTCAGATGATCAACCACGGCATTTCGACCGGGGCGCTGTTCCTCGTCGTCGGCGTCCTCTACGAGCGCCGCCACACCCGGCTGATCGCGGACTTCGGCGGGCTGTCGTCGCGCCTGCCCCTCTACGCGGCCGTGTTCATGGTCATGACCCTGTCCTCCATCGGCCTCCCCGGCCTGAACGGCTTCGTCGGCGAATTCATGATCCTCATCGGCACCTGGAACACCAACTGGGTCTGGGCCGCCGTCGCGGCCACGGGCATCGTCCTGGGAGCCGCCTACATGCTCTGGCTCTACCAGCGGGTCATGTTCGGCCGCCTGGACAACCCCGCCAACGAGTCCCTGAGGGACCTCACGGCCCGGGAGTTCGCGACCTTCCTGCCATTGATCCTCCTGGCCTTCTGGATCGGCGTCTTCCCCAAGCCGTTCCTTGCGCTCATCGACAAGCCGGTCGAGAAGGTCGTTCGCATAGTCAACCCGGCGGCGGCGCCGAGGGACGCCGTCCTTATCCCGCCGCCCGGCGCCGGCCCGGCCCGGCCGGCCCCTCCGGTCGGAGCCCGCTGATGGACACGGCATCGGTCGCGGCCGGTCTCAGGTCCCTCGTCCCCGAAGCGGCGCTCCTCGCCACGGCCGCGGCCGCGATGTTCACCCACATCTTCGGCGGGCGGAAGGGAGCCCGCCGCGCCGGATGGGTGTCGCTCGCCGGGTTGCTCGCCGGGGCCGGGCTCGTGGTCCTGTCGCCGCGGAGCGCCGGGGCGGTCCTCGGGGGCGGGTTCATCGTCGACCCGTTCGCCGCCGCCTTCAAGCTCGTCGTCCTTCTCTCGGCCGCTTTGGCGATCGTGCTGTCCTTCCGGTTCTTCGACGTCGAGGGGTCCGAGCCCGGGGAGGTCTACGTCCTCATCCCGCTTTCGCTCATCGGCATGATGGCCGCCGTGTCCTCGACGGACCTCGTCACGACCTACGTGTCGTTCGAGCTTTTCGCCATCCCCTCCTACGTCCTGGCGGGGATCTTCAAGAAGGACCGGAGGTCGGGCGAGGCCGGGATCAAGTATTTCTTCCTGGGGACGCTGAGCTCGGCCGTCATGCTCCTCGGCATGGCCCTGGTCTTCGGGCTGGCCGGGGAAACCCAGTACGCGGCGATCTCGGCATCGCTCGGCGCGGCCGACGGCCGCGTCGCCCTGGCCGGCATGGTCCTCTTCTTCGCCGGTCTTCTCTTCAAGGCTGCCCTGGTCCCCTTCCACATGTGGGCCCCGGACGTCTACGAAGGGGCCCCGACCCCTCTGGTCGTCTTCCTGTCCACCGCGCCCAAGGCCGCCGTGTTCGCGGTCATGATCCGGGCCCTGGCCGGCCCCTTCGGCCGGTTCGAGGTCCCGGCCGGTCTCGCCTTACAGGCCATCGCCGTCCTGACCATGTTCTGGGGCAACATCGCCGCCCTCCTGCAGACGAACGTCAAGCGCCTCCTGGCCTACTCGTCCATCGCCCACGCCGGGTACCTGGCCATCGGCCTCGCCGCCTGGGGGGAGCCGGCCCGGTGGGCCATCCTGTTCTACGTCGTCGTCTACGTGATCATGAACGCCGCCGCGTTCGGCATGCTCCTCCTCTTCCGCCGGGACGGGACGTTCGGGGAGACGGTCGACGACTTCCGCGGCCTGGCCCGGCGGTCTCCGCTCGCCGCGGCCTCCCTCCTCGTCCTCCTCCTTTCGCTCGCCGGGATCCCGCCGACGGCCGGTTTCATGGGGAAGTATTTCCTCTTTGCGGCGGCCGTCGGCAAGGGGATGGTCCTCCTGGCGGCGGCCGGGGCGGTCAACTCGGTCATCTCGTTGTTCTACTATTTCCGGATCGGCCGGGCGATCTTCCTCGAGGACGACCCGGCCGCGGCCCCGCTCGACCGGGCCCTCAACCCGCTGCTCGTGTTAGCGGCCTCGGCGCTGGTCCTGCTCGTCCTCGGCGTCGTCCCGTCGCTCTTGAGCGGGCCCGCTGTCTCCTGGGCCATCGGGAGGTGACCCGGCGGGGCAATTCCTATTGTTTTTCTCGGTTCACTATGATATAAAAGCCGCATGGCTCACGCGCAGTTCCGGTCCGGCCGCCGCGATCGGAATGAGGGAAGGGTAAAATGTTCGTTTGGGTGTTTCACCGCGTCACCGGCCTCCTTCTGATCCTGCTCATCGGGCTTAAGTTCTTCACGTCCTTCTTCTTGATGACGAAGGGCCAGAAGCCCGATTGGGCCATCCTCCTCCACACGAACCCGCTCACGGACACGTTCCTCATCGTCGCGGGCGTCTACCACGCGTTCTACGGCCTGAGGACCGTCATCATCGACCTCGGCGTCCGCAAGGAAAAGCTCCTGTTCTGGATCTTCACCTCGCTCGGGACGGCCGTCACGGCCGCCCTCCTCGTCGTTTATTACACCAGGAACTATTAAATGCTGACGTTCGACCTCCTCATCGTGGGCGGCGGGCTGGCCGGGCTGGCCGCGGCCCTGAAGACCGACCCCCGGCTCAAGGTGGCCGTCCTGTCCAAGGTCCACCCCCTGCGCTCCCACTCCGTCGCGGCCCAGGGCGGGATCAACGCGGCCCTCGGCAACAACCCCGACGCCCGGGACGACACCTGGGGGAAGCATGCCTTCGACACGATCAAGGGCAGCGATTACCTGGCCGACCAGGACGCCGCGGAGCTCATGTGCCAGCTGGCCATCCCGACCATGTACGAGCTCGACCATTGGGGCGTCCCCTTCAGCCGGTTCCCGGGCGGCACGATCGCCCAGCGGCCCTTCGGCGGGGCCGGCTTCCCACGGACCTGCTACGCGGCCGACCGCACGGGCCAGATGCTACTGCACACCCTCTATGAGCAGGCCATCCGGAAGAACGTGACCTTCTACGACGAGTGCTTGGTGACAAGCCTCGTCGTCCGGGACGGGCGCTGCCACGGCGTCGTCGCCTGGGACCTGCCCAGCGGCACCCTCGTCCCGCTCGGGGCCCAGGCGGTCGTCTTCGCCACCGGGGGCTACGGCCGCGTCTTCCTGAAATCGACCAACGCCTACATCAACCTGGGCAGCGGCATCGGCATGGCCTACCGGGCGGGCGTCCCTCTCAAGGACATGGAATTCGTCCAGTTCCATCCGACCGCTCTCCAGGGGAAGAACATCCTGATCACGGAAGCCGCCCGCGGCGAGGGCGGCTATCTCCTCAACAACCAGGGGCGCCGGTTCATGGAGGACTACGCGCCCAAGGCCATGGAGCTCGCCCCCCGGGACATCGTCGCCCGGGCCATCCAGAGGGAGATCGAGAAGGGGAACGGCTTCGAGAACGAGTACGTCCACCTCGACCTCCGGCACCTCGGCAGGGACAAGATCATGAAGCGGCTCCCCGGCATCCGGGAGATCTGCATCTACTTCGCCGGGCTCGACCCCATCGACACGCCCATCCCCATCCATCCGGCCCAGCACTATTCCATGGGCGGCATCGACGTCGACAAGACCTGCGCCTCGCCGGTCGCCGGCCTGTTCGCCGCCGGGGAGTGCGCCTGCGTCAGCGTCCACGGGGCGAACCGCCTGGGCGGCAACTCGCTCCTCGAGTCCATCGTTTTCGGCAAGATCGCGGGGGAATCCGCCTCCCTGTTCATCAAGGAAGGCGGCGCCGGCGAGGCCTCCGAGAGGGCCATCGGCGAGGAATCCCGCAGGTTCCTCAACAAGATCACGGCCATCCGGCAAAAGGACAGGGGCGTGAACATCTTCCAGGTCCTCAACCAGCTCAAGGCCGTGATGAGTGACAAGGCGGGCATCTTCCGCAAGGAGACGACCCTGCGGGAGGGGCTCGCCGAAATCCCCGCCCTGCGGGAATCCTACAGTCACGCCTTCATCTATGGGCGGTGCCAGAGGTTCTGCCAGGAACTGCTCGTCCACATCGAGTTCGAATACATGTTGGACGTGGCCGAGGCCATCCTCCTCGGCGCATTGAAGCGGGAGGAGACTCGCGGCTCCCATTACCGGACAGATTTCCCCGTCCGCGACGACGCGGGCTGGCTGAAACACACAATCATGGCCTGGACGGAGCAAGGGCCCCGCATCACCTACGAACCCGTCGACGTCAGCAAGTACCCTCCCCAGGAAAGGAAATACTGAGAGGACGCCCATGGCCACGATATTCAAGGTCCTCAGGTCCGACCCGACCCGTGACGAGCCGCCTCGCTTCCAGACCTACCTCCACGAGCCCAAGCCCCGGGACTCGGTCCTGGAGGCCCTCAAAGACATCCGCGACCAGCGGGACCCGTCGCTCTCGTTCCGCTACAGCTGCCGAGAGGCGGTCTGCGGCTCCTGCGCGATGGTCATCAACGGGGAGATCGCCCTGGCCTGCCGGACCCTGGTCGCCACGGCCGGCCCCGACCTCCTCGTCATCGAGCCGCTCCCGAACATGGAGATCCTCAAGGACCTGGTCGTGGACATGGCGCCGTTCTGGGAGGCCTATCGGTTCGTCCAGCCCTACCTTCAGCCCGAGGGAGAGGCCCCCCCGAAGGGCTACCGCGTCGAGGAATCCGCGTTCGAGGACGTCTTCCGCCTCACGACGTGCATCCTCTGCGCCAGCTGCTACGCGGCCTGCCCGGTCGTCAGCCGGGAGCCGGAGTACCTGGGGCCGGCGGCCCTGGCCAAGCTCCATCGGTTCGTCAAGGACCCGCGTGACAAACGCCCGTACGAATCGCTAAAACGCGTGGACTCGCCGACCGGCGCTTGGGGGTGCGATACGGTCTTCCGGTGCAACGCCGTCTGCCCGAAGGAGGTCCAGCCCGGTCACGGCATCGAAGGCGTGCGCCGGGCCCTCGTCGCCGGACTGTTGAAACGGATCGTCAGGCGGACGCCATGAAACTGCGGGACTCTCTCTTCACGCGACGCGTCTTCCTCAACGGTCTCCTCGGCGGCGGGCTGGCCGCGTTCGCGGCGACCTTCATCGGCCCGCTCGTCCGGTTCGTCTTCCCGCCCTATAGGGAGCCCGATGAGGTCAAGCTCGCCTCGGCGGACTACCGGGACCTTCCCCCCAACGAGGTCAAGGGCTTCGCCTGGGGGAACAAGCCCGGCTTGATCAAGCGGGCCGCCGACGGCTCGCTCGCGGCGTTCGTGGCCGTCTGCACCCACCTCGACTGCAACGTGAGCTACCTCCCCGCGGACCGCAAGTTCTACTGCGCCTGCCACAAGGGCTGGTACGACGAGAACGGGACGAACATCGCCGGCCCCCCCCCATCGCCACTGCGGCGGCTCGCCGTTTCGCTCGATGGCGAGAGCCTCGTCATCAAGAAACAGGGATAGGACGATGAAAAAACTTCGGACCTGGCTCAACGACCGGCTGGGACTCGAGGCCCTCTCCCGCTTCGGGATGGCGAAGGAGGTCCCCCAGCACAGCCATACGATCTGGTATTACACGGGAAGCTCGATCCTCTTTTTCCTCGGCATCCAGATCGTCACCGGGGTCATGCTGGCCCTCTACTTCAATCCGACCATCAAGGACGCCAACGCCAGCGTGGCCCGGATCATGACCGAGATCCCGCTCGGCTGGATCATCCGCTCCATCCACAGCTGGTCGGCGACCTTTATGATCGCAGTCGTCCTCATCCACCTCCTGAGCATCGCCTTCACCAAGGCCTACCGGGCGCCGCGGGAGGCGACCTGGATGAGCGGCGTCCTTCTCCTCTGCGTTTCCCTGGCCTTCGGCTTCACGGGATATCTCCTGCCCTGGGACGACCTTTCGCTCGCGGCGACGAAGGTCGGCACGGACATCCCCAAGGCCATCCCGGTCGTCGGGACCTGGGTGACGAGTCTCCTGAGGGGAGGCGAGGACGTCACCGGCGATACGATCTCGCGGTTCTTCATCGTTCACGTCTGCGTCCTTCCCCTAGTGATCTTCGCCATCCTCGGCATCCACCTTTTCCTCGTCCAGCGGCACGGCATGAGCCTGCCCCTCAAGGCCGAAGCCCGGGGAGAGAAGACCCCGTCCCTGCCCTTCTGGCCGAATTTCACGCTGAGAGAGACCGGCGTGTGGCTGGTCCTGCTGGGCATCCTCCTGACGGTGGCCGTCCTCCTGGCGCCATCCCTCGGCCCGGCGGCGAACCTCATGGCCCCCGCCCCGGCCGGCATCAAGCCGGAATGGTATTTCCTCTTCATGTTCCAGACCCTGAAGCTCTTCCCCGCCCGCATCCTCGGCATCAACGGCGAGCTGGTCGCCGTGGCGGTGATGGCGGCCGGGTTCTTCCTCGTGCTTATCCTCCCTTTCCTCGACAACCGCCCCGCCGAGCGGAAGGGCCGGATCATCACCGGAGTGGCGTACGCCGTCTTCGCCTATACGATCGCGATGACCATATGGAGCCTGCTATGACCACCCGCCGCGCGATCCTCCGTCCAGCCCTCCTGGCGCTCCTCCTTCTCGCCGGCGCCTCCGCCGTCGTCGGGGCCGCCCAAAACGTCCCCCTCAGAGCGGCGGCCTCGAAGCCGGCGGTCGAGGCCGCGGCCAAGGAGATCCATCCGGCCTTCCTGACGCCCCGGGAAAAGAGCGGCGCTTACGTCTTCCTGGGGTGGACCTGGCTCAGCATCGGAGTCCTCCTGAACTTCCTCAGGCTCAAGGTCCGGGAAGCCGACCGCGTCTTCCTCACCGGATTGTACGGGATTGCAAAGGGCGGGAAAAAGCCGCCGGAACACCCATGACCGAGAGCCCGAAAAAGATCGACGCCCAGCTCACCTGGGTCCCGTTCTACTGCAAGCACTGCTCCACCTGCATCAACATTTGTCCCGTAAAGAACCTCGAGTTCAAGAACGACGAGATGGTCTCGCTCGGCAAGTGCACCCAATGCGGGCTCTGCCAGAAGTATTGCCCCGATTTCGCGATCGAGGTCGAGCCCCGGGAAAAGAAGGATGATCGGGACGCGAAGGACACAGAGGACGCCGGATGAAACAGCTCATCTTCGGTAATGAGGCCGTGGCCTTGGGGGCCCTCCGGGCCGGCATGACGTTCTTCGCCGCCTACCCGATCACGCCCGCCTCGGAGATCATGCACATCCTGGCCGAGCGCGAGCACGAGATCGCCTTCGTCCACGCCGAGGACGAGATCGCCTCGATCCACATGGCCCTCGGGGCCAGCCTGGCCGGGCGGAAGTCCATGACGAGCACGTCCGGGCCGGGCTTCTCCCTGAAACAGGAGGGCATCGGACTGGCCCACATGATGGAGGTCCCCCTCGTCGTCGTCGACGTCCAGAGGGTCGGGCCGAGCACGGGGATGCCGACCCTGGCCTCCCAGGGAGACATCATCCAGGCGGCCCACGGAAGCCACGGCGATTATACGGCGATCGTTCTCTATCCCGCCTCTGTGGCCGAGTGCTACCGGTACACGATCGAAGCCTTCAACGCCGCCGAGAAATCGCGAAGCCCCGTCATCCTGCTTCTCGACGGCCTCCTGGCCCATCTCTCCGAAACGGTCGACCTGGAGGGCCTCGCCGTCGACGTCATGCCCCGGACTCTGCCTCCGCTGGGACAGGGGGAGAGGCATTTCACCGGGCTGTTGGCCAAGGACGGGACGCCGCGCACCAAGAACCCGGGGTACTACAGGGAGTGGTTCGCTAGGGTCAAGGCCAAGATGCTCGAAGCAGCGAAGAGCTACAGCTTCTCCGAGCTCATCCGGAACGAGCGTGCCGACACGCTGCTCATCGCTTACGGCATCGCCGCGAGGGTCATCCGTCCCCTCCGGGACGAATACTCGATCTTCCGCCCGATCACGATTTTCCCCCTGCTGGAGGACGAGCTGCGGGCCGCCGCGGCCGGGCACAAGCGGGTCGTCGTCGTCGAGATGAACGACGGCCAGTACCGGGGCGAGGTCCAGAAAGCCCTGCTCAGGGAGGTCCTGGGCATCCCCGTGCTTGGAGGCGCCATCAGCCTCAGCGAGATCCGGGAGCGTCTCCATGACCTATAAGGATTACATCAAGTGGCACCGGATGCCCACGACGTGGTGCCCGGGGTGCGCCATCGGGACCGTCTTCAAGCAACTGACCTTCGTCCTGGCCGACGCGGCCGTCCCGCGCGAGGACCTTGTCGTTATTTCCGGCATCGGCTGCAGCGGCCGGGCCGCCGGCTATTTCAACGTCGACAGCATCCATACGACCCACGGGCGGGCCATCCCTGTCGCCGAAGGCGTCAAGCGGGCCAACGATAAGCTCAAGGTCATCGTCTTCAGCGGCGACGGCGACCTGGCCGGCATCGGCGGGAACCATCTCATCCACTCCTCCCGTCGCGACGTGGACGTGACCGTCGTCTGCATCAACAACGCCATCTACGGTATGACGGGAGGCCAGATGGCCCCGACGACACCCGAGGGGGCCAAGACCCTGACTTCGCCGTTCGGCAGCGCCTACCAGCCCGTGAACATCCAAGGGCTCATCACGGCGAACCGGCGGCACTGGTATGCCCGGGGGTCCGCCTACCAGGTCCTTCATCTCCAAAAACTCCTCCGCGAGGCCATCGAGTGGAAGGGGTTTTCGTTCGTCGAGGTCATGGCGTTCTGCATCGAGAATTTCGGCCGGCGGCTGGGCTTCAGGAACGGCTACGAGATGCTCTTCAAGCTCAAGCAAGACTACAAGATCGCGTTCAAGCCCGAGGGCCCCCTCAAAGAAAACGAATTAGGAGTCATGAAAAATGACGGTCAGGCCGGCTAAGCCCGAGGATTGCCACACGGTCAGCCATCTCATGGGCCTGCTGATCGACGAGATCTATGCCAACGAATCCGAGAAGGTCCGGCGGGCCTTGAAAGCCAACTTCACGGAGGACGGCCTCAAGGAACTCTGCGCGGACGAACACGCCGTGCTCCTCGTCGCCGAGACCGAGGGCCGGGTTTTCGCCTTCGTTTATGGCTGGCTCTTCCACTATATCTTCACGATGTACTGGATCTACAGCTTGAAGGATTTTCGCGGCCGGGGCGCCGTCAGGGCGCTCCTCGACCGTCTCGAGGCGGACCTCCTGGAGAAAGGATGTTACAAGATCGAGATGTACGCCTACGCCGAGCAGAACAGGTTCCTGGATTTCTCCTCCAAGCTGGGGTTCGAAAAGGGGGTCCTCATCGAGAAAAGTCTTTTCGGCTTCAAGATCCAGAAAATCTTCAAGTACATCGGACCGCTCGAACCCGCCAAGCTGGAAAAGAAGATCAAGATCCTCGGCGAGGCCGGCCAGGGTGTCAAGCTCCTGTCCAACACGCTGGCTCAGATCCTGGCCCAGCTCGGCAATGAGGTCTCTCTCAGCCTCAACTACGACGCTTCCGTGCGCGGCGGGAACATCAGCGCCGACCTGATCTATTCGGACTTTCCCATCGAGAACCCCCTCATCGACGAGGCCGACATCCTGATCAAGTTCACGAGGACGAGGGACTTCTTCCCGGCCAAGAGCCTGGTCATCGACGAGAGTTTCTGCGATGAGGGGGCCGTTGCCTGCAGCATCAAGAGCAGCCGCGGGACGTATTACGGCTTCGAGGACGTCGCCGTGACCGTGTTCGGGAGCAAGGTCTTCATCAACATGATCGCGCTGGGCCGGATCCTGCGGTACATCGGGGTCAATATCCTTCTCCTGAACATCAGGGAGATCCTCCCCCAGCGGTCACTGGACAAGAACTTCGAGGCGATCAAGTACGGGTTCAATTTCCGCGATGACGTTTGAGCGGCGACTAGATAGGAGTGGAGGCTCAAACGCCCCTGCTTCTAACGAAGCAGGGGCTCCGACGGCGCAACCGTAAGGGTCACCGGGGATAGGCGTCGAGGTCGAGGTCCAAGCCGAGGTCCGGCCGGCGCGCGAACTTGCGGAGAGCGAGGGCCCCGACCATGGCCGCGTTGTCCGTGCAGAGCTTGGGCGACGGAATGTAGCCCGCGAGGTCCGCCTGCCGCGCGAAATCCAGGAAGCGCGTCCGCAGCCGGGTGTTGCGGGCGACGCCGCCGCAGAGGACGAGCGAGCGGGGCCGGGTCTCGTCGACGGCCTGGCGGACGTGTTCGATGAGCGAGCGGGCCACGACCTCCTCGAAGCTGGCCAGGAAGTCCGCGAGCGCCGGGCCGTCCTTGGTGATGCCGCTCTCGCGGACGTGCCTCAGGGCGGCGGTCTTGAGCCCGCTGAAGCTGAAATCGAGGCTCCGGTCCTTGGTCCGCGGCACGGCGAAGGGGAATCTTTTCGCGTCGCCGTCGCGGGCCAGCCGCTCGATGACCGGGCCGCCCGGGTAGCCGAGGCCGAGGAACTTGGCGACCTTGTCCAGGGCCTCCCCGGCCGCGTCGTCGCGGGTCCGGCCGAGGCGGCGGTAGGAGAGGGGCTCCTCCATGAAATAGAGCGAGGTGTGGCCGCCGGAGACGAGGAGCCCGAGCACGGGAAAGAGGATCTCGGGGTGCTCCAGGAAGGCCGCCTCGAGGTGGGCCTCGAGATGGTCGACGCCGACGAGGGGCTTGCGGAAATAATAGGCGAGCCCCTTGGCGAAGGACAGCCCGACGAGGAGCGAGCCGATGAGCCCGGGCCCCTGGGTCACGGCGAAGAGGCCGATGTCGTCGGTCCGGACCTCGGCCCGGGCCAGGCTCTCCCCGACCACGGCTTCGATGGTCTTGATGTGCTGCCTCGAGGCGAGCTCGGGGACGACGCCGCCGTAGGGCGCGTGGACCTCGTCCTGCGAGAGGACGACGTTGCTCAGGACCTCGGGAACGGCGGAAGAGGGGGGGACATTGATCGAGGGTACGTCTCCCCCCGGCCCGTCCGCGGAGCCGTATGGTGCCCGCAGGACGGAGGCCGACGTCTCGTCGCAGGAAGTTTCGATGGCCAGCACGAACATCGCGATGCGCCCGCGCCATATGATACCAGAAAAGCCGTCGTTTGGGATCGGGCCTCAGACCCCAAAGGAAAAGGGCGGGCGGAAGAGGCCGCGCTCCGTGATGATGCCCGCGATGTACTTTGCCGGCGTCACGTCGAAGGCGGGATTGCGGACCTCGACGTCGGGGACGGTGATGAGCCGGCCGCCGGCCTCGCGCACCTCCTCCGGCTTCCGCTCCTCGATCGGGATGGCCGAGCCGTCGGCGAGGGCCGCGTCGACCGTACTCATGGGCGCCGCGACGTAGAAGGGGACACCGTTCTCCATCGCCAGCACGGCCACGGAATAGGTGCCGATCTTGTTCGCCGTGTCGCCGTTGCGGGCGATCCGGTCCGCGCCGACGACGACGACCGAGATGTCCCCCCGGTGCATGAGCCAGCCGGCCATGCCGTCGGTAATGAGCGTCACCGGGATGCCGTCGCGGCGGAGCTCCCAGACCGTCAGCCGCGCGCCCTGGAGGAACGGCCGCGTCTCGTCGGCCACGACCCGGACCCTCTTCCCTTGCTCGAGGGCGGCCCGAACGACGCCGAGGGCCGTGCCGTACGCGGCCGTGGCCAGCGCCCCCGCGTTGCAGTGGGTCAGGACCGTCGCCCTGTCCGGGATGATGTCGCGGCCATGGATGCCGATCATGCGGTTCGTTTCCGCGTCCTCGCGCTCGATCGTCTTGGCCTCCTCGAGGAGCGCCCTCTTCATCGCCCGCAGGCCCGCGCCGCGGTTGGCTTCGTAGGCCGCGCGCATTCTCTCCAGCGCCCAGAACAGGTTCCGGGCCGTCGGCCGCGTCCGCTCGAGCCGCCGGTAGACGCGCTCGAAGTCGGCCTCGAGCGAGCGGGCCGTCTCGGCGCGCATGGTCATGACGCCGAGGACGAGCCCGTAGGCCGCGGCGACGCCGATGGCGGGTGCCCCGCGGATGACCATCTTCTCGATGGCCTGGGCGACCTGGATGTAGGTCCGGCACCGGACGTAGACCTCCTGAGCCGGGAGCTTGCGCTGGTCGATCATGATCACGGAATGGCCGCGCCAGGCGATCGTCGGCAGCATGGTCTACTCCGTCTTCCAGCCCGGGGTGCGGGCGTCCTTCCAGCCCCACTTCTTCGCCCAGGCGGCGTGGGCCGCCTCGAGCGCAGCCCGCTCGGCGCCGCCGAGCGCCGCGGCCTGCCTGTCGTAGCAGAAGATGACCTGGTTGTCGTTGTCGCGGAGGACCTTCTCCGACGGCAGGCCCAACTCGCGGGCCATGACCGCTTCCTCGTAGCCGCGCCGGAAGCCGCCGCGGTGGCCCTCGGCTTGGGAGTGGAGATAGTGGTAATAGCCGCAGGCGAAATCCGCCGCCTCGAGCCGCTCGATCGTCCGGACGAGGTCGGCCAGGGCCCGGGCCCGCTCCGCGTCCGCAAGGGCCAGCGCCCGGGCCAGGGTCAGGTCGGCGTAGCGCTCGGCCGCGGCCAGCCGGACGGGCCTGAAGGAGGACTTGCCGAGCAGGCTCTCGTAGACGCGCAGCGACGGCTCGCGGAAGCCGAGCTCCTGGAAGGAGACGGCTAGGCCGAGGAGGGAAGCGTCGGAGGCCCAGGCCTCGCCCTCGCCGAACCCCAGGCCCGCGGCCTTGACGAAGCTCGTCTCGGCCTCGGGCCAGAGGCCCAGGTTCGCCTCGGCCAGCCCCTTGAGCATGAAAGCCTGGGCCGACGGTTTCTTCGCCGCCTCTAGCGCGGCCTCGGCCAGGGCCCGCTTGTAGGCGGCCGCGGCCTGTTCCGTGCGGTACTGCCGGGAGAGCTCCTGGGCTTCCGAGTAGGCCGCCTTGGCGTTCCGGAGGTGAGTGAGGCAGGCCGCGGAAAGGACGAGGGCCAGGATCAGCGCAGCGGTGACCGCGAGGCCGGGCCAGCGCCGCCGCCATTCCCCGTGCGTTCCCGCGCCCGTCATCATCCGCCCTGTGCGCCCCGGCCCGCCTTCTTCTTGACGGCCCGGACGACGGCCTTCTCGACGTCCTCGTCCGAAAGGAGATGGATGCCGAGGGCGGCCAGCTCGGCGCCCAGGTTCTCCAGGGCCGTCCAGAAGCGCGCGTTCGCCGCGGCCGGACGGATGTCGTCCCGGGCCTTGGCCGCCCGGGTCGCGAACTCCGCGGCGATCCTCCGGTAGTCGCCGGCGGCGAGCTCCTTCTTGAACAGGGCCTTGAGGAAGGCGTCCTCGAGGCCGCGGACGGGATAGAGGGCGGGGAAGGCGGCCCGCAGGGCCTTCACGTCGCGGCAGGCGAGCTCCGAGGCGTAGACCTTGCGCAGGGCCTCGTCCGTCGAGAAGAAGTGGAGGATGAACTCGTCCGGCTTGGTCAAAACGGCCTCGGGGTCGAGCCAGACCTGCCAGGAAAGGATCCGCTCGCGGTAGTCGAAAACGCGGCGCACGGCCCAGACGCAGGCCGAATAAAGGATCGGGAAGTAGAGCGTCGTCTGGAGCGGCAGGAACTCCTCAAGGATCTCGACCCCGCGGTCCAGGGCGTTCTCGATGTCCTTCTTGCTCATGGCCCCGCCCTTCTTCTACCGCAGTTCTGGGAATTAATCAACTCGCCGTCCTTGCGCTTGTCGCGCACACCATTTGCTCCCGTCCGGACGGCTCCTTTTGGCGTGCCTCCCCGCCGGCCTCAAGGGCCTCGGGGCCGAGCGGAGGCGGCGCCGAGGCCGTCTGAAAGACCCCGTTTGGAGGGGGACCCGTGCCGTTCCGTTGCGGAACGGTACGGGGGAACCGGGACAGGTTCCCGGGGCCGGGGGATAAGGACGGCCTTGGTGCCGCCTCACCTGGTAACGCACATGGACGGGACCCCTACTTGACCTCGAGGATGGCCAGGAAGGCTTCCTGCGGGATCTCGACCTTGCCGACGCGGCGCATCCGCTTCTTGCCGGCCTTCTGCTTCTCGAGGACCTTCATCTTGCGCGTGTAGTCGCCGCCGTAAAGCTTGGCCAGGACGTCCTTGCGGAAGGGCTTGATCGTCTCGCGGGCGATGATGCGGTTGCCGAGCGCGGCCTGGAGGGCGACCTCGTACTGCTGGCGCGGGATGAACTTCCGCATCCGCTCGACGATGGCCCGGCCCTCGGTGTAGGCCTTGTCCTTGTGGACGATGAGCGACAGGGCGTCGACCGCCTCGCCGTTGATGAGGATGTCGAGCCGGACCAGCGGCTCCTCGCGAAAGCCCTTGAACTCGTAGTCCATGGAGGCGTAGCCCTGGGTCGCCGACTTGAGCTGGTTGTAGAAGTCAAAGACGACCTCGTTCAGCGGCAGCTCGTAAGCGAGGAGGACGCGCTTGGTGGCGATGTACTCAAGCTTCTTCTGGACGCCCCGCCGGGCCTGAAGGAGGTCGAGGGCCGCGCCGAGGTAGCGGTCGGGCGTCAGGATCATGGCCTCGATGACCGGCTCTTCGATGGTCCGGATCTTGGACGCGTCGGGGAGCTCGGAGGGATTATGGATCTCGCGGACCTCCCCGTCCGTCGTCGTCACCCGGTAGCTCACGCTCGGCGCCGTGGTGATGAGGCTCAGGGCGAACTCCCGCTCCAGGCGCTCCTGGACGATCTCGCGGTGGAGGAGCCCCAGGAAGCCGGCCCGGAAGCCGAGGCCGAGGGCGGGCGAGTTCTCCGGCTCGTAATGGAACGAGGCGTCGTTCAGTCGCAGCTTCTCCAGGGCGTCGCGGAGGTCCTCGATGCGGCTGTCGCCGGCCGGGAAGAGTCCGCAGAAGACCATCGGCTTGGCCTCCTGGAAGCCGGGGAGAGGGCGCGGCGTGGGGCGGTTGCGGAGGGTGATGGTGTCGCCGATGCGGGCGTTGCGGAGCTTCTTGATGCCGGCGATGACGTAGCCGACCTCGCCCGTCCGCAGCCGCTCGGCCTTGACCGGCTTGGGGGTGAGGTAGCCGACCTCCTCGACCTCGTTCTCGGCGCCCGAGGCCATGAGGACGATCCGGTCCCCGGCCGCGAGCTCGCCGTCGACGACCCGGACGAGGACGACGACGCCGCGGTAGGAGTCGAACCAGGAATCGAAGAGAAGGGCCTTGAGCGGGGCCGCGGCGTCGCCCCGGGGCGGCGGGATGCGGCGGATGATGGCCTCGAAGACCTCCTCGACGCCCGTTCCCTTCTTGGCGCTCACGGGCAGGGCGTCGGCGCCGCTCAGGCCGATGATGTGCTCCATCTGTTCGACGGTCTGGGCGAAGTCCGACTGGGGGAGGTCCATCTTGTTGACGACCGGGATGAGGGTGAGGTCGTGCTGGAGGGCGAGATAGGTATTGGCCAGGGTCTGGGCCTCGACGCCCTGCGAGGCGTCGATGACGAGGAGGGCCCCTTCGCAGGCGGCCAGGCTGCGGGAGACCTCGTACGAGAAGTCGACGTGGCCCGGCGTGTCGATGAGGTTCAGGATGTACTCCTCCCTGGCGCGGCTCTTATAGACGAGGCGGACGGTCTGGGCCTTGATGGTGATGCCCCGCTCGCGCTCGAGGTCCATGGTGTCGAGGACCTGCTCCTTGAGCTCGCGGGCCGAGAGGGCCCCGGTCATCTCGATGAACCGGTCGGCCAGCGTGGACTTGCCGTGGTCCACGTGGGCGATGATAGAGAAGTTCCTGATGTTCGTCATGGAAACATCTATGTTCGCAGAATTCGCCCGTCCCGTCAAACGACGACGCGAATTGACTTTTTAGGGTTGGACGAGTATGTTGAAGGGGAGTTTTTGCGCCTCGACGCCATCGCCCTCGAGGCCAAGACCTCAAGGAGGTTGCCATGCTAGGATCGATCGGGCCGACCGAACTGATACTGATCCTTCTCATCGTCATCATCATCTTCGGCGCGAAAAAGCTGCCCGAGCTGGGCAAGTCCATCGGCGAGGGCATCAAGAACTTCAAGAAGTCCGTCAACGACGGCAAGAGCGACGACAAGGACGCGACCCCGAAGCCGCCCCAGTCGCCCGCGAACTGACGTCTTGGCTCCCGCCGGCCCCCGTCCGTCCGCCACATCCGTCCGCTCCAAGTGACCCCGTGCCTGTGAGAAGAGCATCCGTCGCGGCCGGCTTCGACCTCGGCGGCACCGAGCTCAAATACGGGGCCATCGACGACGCCGGCCGCCTCGTCCTCAAGGGGAAGGTCCCCAGCCCCGGCTCCATGCCCGAACTCCTCGCCGCCATCAAGGGGATCTGGGGCCGGATGAAGGCCGAGAGCCCGGCCCCGGTCCGCTCCTGCGGCTTCGGCTTCGCCGGCTTTTACAGCCTCAAGGACCGCAGGATCCTCGACTCCCCGAACTACCCGAGCCTCGACGGCTTCGACCTCTTCCCGGCCCTGCGCAAGTTCATCGACGTCCCCTTCCGGGTCGACAACGACGCCAACATGGCCGCCTACGGCGAATCCCTCTACGGCGCCGGCCGCGGCGCGCAGAGCCTCGTCCTCCTGACCGTCGGGACGGGCATCGGCTCGGGCATCATCCTCGACGGCCGGCTGTGGCAGGGGAAGTGCGGCTTCGCCGGGGAGCTCGGCCACATCACCGTCAACCCCGGGGGCTCCCGCTGCAACTGCGGCAACATCGGCTGCCTCGAGACCGAGGCCTCGGCCCCGAAGATCGTCCGGAATTACCGGGAGCTCGCCGGGCGGCGCGGCCCCCTGACCTCGCGCGACGTCTACCTCCTCGCCCGCAAGGGCGACCAGGCCGCCCGGGAGAGCTTCGCCCGCTGCGCCTACTACCTGGGCATCGGGCTCGGCATCGTCATCAACTTCCTCAACCCCGAGAAGATCCTCATCGGCGGGGGGGTCGTCTCCGCCGGGGGCCTTCTCCTGAAGCCGGCCATCGCGGAAGCCCGGCGGCGTTCCCACCGGGTCTCGTTCGCCTGCTGCCGGATCGAGAAGGCAACGCTGGGCAACGACGCCGGCCTCATCGGCGCCGCCGCCTGGGCCCGGTCCGGGCGGGAATGAAACGCCCGCCCCGTCCGCGGGGTTGATATTCTTTGACAACCGGTGGCGAAAAACTATAATTGGTGGCGGATAAGCCGACAAAGGAGGCCGCATTGACCAGGAAGATAAGCACGGGCATCGCCGTCCTTCTGGCCGTGCTGGCCTTCGCCCCGCCCGTCCCGGCCGCCGCCCGGCTCACGGCCGCGATCCGGGGCAAGCTCTCCGATAATCAGGGCTTCCCCCTCGTCGGCGCCCACGCCACCGCGACTTCCCCCTCGCTCCTCGACCAGGTCGACCTCATCACCTCGAGCACGGGAATCTACGTCTTCGCCAACCTTCCGCCCGGGACCTACCGGCTCACGGTCGAGATGCCCGGGTTCAAGACGATCAAGGCCGAGGGGATCGTCCTCGTCCCCGGCCAGACGGTCAGGCTCGATTTCACGCTCGAGCCGTCCGAAATCGAGGACGAGTCCGTGACCCGCCGGCCCGACGCCGGCCTCGACCGCGGCTCGGCCCGCCTCGCCGCGGTCATCGACGGCGACCTCTTGGCACACATCCCCATGCCGCGCGACTTCTCGGCCGTCCTGGCCCTCGCGCCTGGCATCGTCGTCACCTCGGCCTTCCCTTCCCTCCTGGCCTCTGCCCACGGCGCCCCGGTGACCGGCAACATCTTCGCCGAGGACGACATCGACGTGACCGACCCCGTCGGCGGGGAGCCCATCCTCCGCACGAACGTCGACTCCATCGGCGAGGTCGTCATCGAAACGGCGGGCCTTCCCGCCGACCGGGACCCGGGCCAGGGCGCCTACGTCAACGTCCTCCGTCGCTCCGGCGGCAACGACTTCGCCGGCAGCCTGTCCCTTTACTACACGGGCAAACCCTTCACCAAGTCCCTCTGGCCCGCTTCGGAGATCGGCTCGGCCGCGGCGCGGCCCGAGGCCGACAAGAAGAACCTCGACGCGGCCTTCACGGCCGGCGGCGCCGTGCTCCGCGACATCGGCTGGTTCTTCACGGACTTCCGTCTCCGGTCGCAGTCCCGGGAGACGCCGTTCGAAGCCTGGCAGGACCCCCTTCAAATGCAGCACGCGGCCTACGGCTGGCGGGACTCGGACAT
>JBBISK010000013.1:18075-23283 GCA_037441295.1 Candidatus Aminicenantota bacterium
CGGGTGACGAAGAAGTACACCGGGAGCATCGAGATGAGCTTCTCCAAGGTCAAAGAGCCGGTCTTCATCTCCGACGCCGTCTGGAACCGCCCCCTGGAATCGACGCGGGGGCTCGACGGCCAGACCTCCATGCTCCTGAAGGCGGGGGTCCTTTACTCGATCGACTCGCAGACCTCCCTCGAGGCCTCCCTGAGGTACGCCGTCGGCAAGCTGCCCCTTTCCCTCAACGCGGCGGGATTGACCATGCCGTCCTTCTACGACAGCGTCACCGGCCGGGCCTGGGGGAGCGGCGCCTACAACAGCACCGAGGAGCGGAAGCGCTTCCGGGGGAACGTGATCTTCACCCGCTACCAGGACCGGGTCCTCGGCGCGGACCACGAGCTCGTCGCCGGGGCCGACTACGAGAACACCCAGGGGATCTCCTCCTACTGGAAGACCGACACGCTGGTCATGGATTACGCCAACGGCATCCCCTACACGCTCGGCCTCGCCGTCTCGCCCGGCTCGGGGGAGACGGTCGGCGAGGGGATCATCGGCTTCTCGCTCCTTCCGTCGAGCACGGCTTCGCCGCTGCGGACGTCGCGGAACGTCAAGCGGGTCGGCGCCTTCCTCCAGGACAACCTGTCCCTCGGCCGGCGCGTCAACCTCTCTCTCGGCCTCCGTTTCGACCGGTCCGACACGCAGGCCATGCTCGTCTCCAAGTCCTCAGTCGGCAACGCCGTCGCCGTCACCATCGGCCAGAACGTCATCGAGCCCGTCTATGGCTTCAACCCCTTCGGCGCCGGGGCCTACGGGCAGCTCGATTCCGTCATCACCTGGAACAGCCTGTCCCCGCGCTTCGGCCTGAACATCGACCTCCTGGGCACCGGCCGGACCTTCCTCCGCGGCTCCTTCTCCCGGGTGCCCGAAGCGCTGGGGCTGGGCTACATGGCCCAGCTCGACCCGATCTCCGCGGACAGGATCCACGATTTCTACTGGTACGACGAGAACGGCAACGGCAAGGTCGACGCCGCCGATACCTACGTCGCGTTCCCCGACAACTACGCGATCTTCACCGGGCTCTACACGCGGAGGATCCAACCGAAGCTCCGCGCCCCGAACATGGATGAGTGGACGGCAGGCCTGGAGCACGAGCTCCTGACCGATTTCACCCTCTCGGCCCGCTACATCTCCCGGTCGGAGAAGGGCGTCATCGGGGACGTCATGTACGACCCGGACAGCGCCCGGACGTGGTACACCGCCCAGGGCTCCCCGGCCGGCTGGTGGGTCCCCTTCACGACGACGGTGCCGGCCACGGACACGACGCCCGAAACGCCCGTGACCGTCTATCTCCGCTCGACCACCGCCCCGGCCGCCTTCGACCGCATCATGCCCGTGCCGGAGCTGAGCTGGAAATACCGGGGGCTCGAGTTCTCCTTCCGCAAGAGGATGTCCCACAATTGGCAGGCCTTCGGCTCGGTCGTCTGGAGCCGGACGACGGGCGCGGCCGGCCTGGCCTCCCTGCTCAGCCAGGGCCTCGCGTCGACGGTCCTGACGCCCAACTCCTTCGTCAACGTCAACCCGTCCTCGCGGAGCCCCCTGGACCGGCCGCTGGCCATCCGGCTCATGGGCACCGTGCGCTTCAAGTACGACTTCTTCCTGAGCGCCTATTACCGCTTCATGAGCGGCCTGCCTTACGGGAGGACGGTGACCGTCGTCCCGCCGGCCGGCTGGGCGGCGGCGAACGGGGCCGACGTCGCTCCCGTGACCGTCTACCTGGAGAGCCCCGGCGCGAAGCGCCAAGGCGCGTTCCGCAGCCTGGACTTCCGGCTGGAGAAGGAATTCCTGCATAAGGGCCGGACGCGGTGGTCCGTTTTCCTCGACGCCCTGAACGTCCTCGGCAACAAGAACCGGGTCATCGACGACAACGCCGGAACATGGTACCCGGACAGCGAGGGCGGAGCGACAGGGACGCATCTCCTCGGGTCGGCGCACGGCCAGGCCATCGCCCTCAGCGGGGTCCGCGTCTTCGCCTTTAGCCTGAAGCTGATGTTCTAACGGTCGAGCCGGACCTCGACGACCTTCTTCAGCTCCCCCTCCTCCGCGGCGTTCCGCACGCCGACGTGGAGCGCGAGCCGCTCGGCCCGGAGGCGGGCCAGGTCGTTCGCCAGGACGACGGGGATCTCGGCCCGGAAGCGCCTGTCCTTCTTCGCCCGGAGCTCGTCCTCGGTCAAGCCGAGGTCATAGCTCTTCCGGGCGTCCAGGACCACGGCCCCGGAGGTGCGCCGGAGCTCGACCCGGACCTCGAGCGTCGTCGTCAGGCGCTCGTCGTTGGAGTCGAACCAAAGCCCGGCGTAGGGGATGTCGATGACGACCCGGCCCTCGTAGCGGTCGGGCCCGGAACGGTCCTTCACGAGCGCGACGTCGTAGTCGAAGAACCTCTTCTCCTGCTCGAACGTCTGCTGGAAATGGCCCTGGGCCATGTTGAGGGCCTGGAGGTGTTCGAGGTTGACGGCGGTGAGCAGGTACTGCCCTTGGCAATGCTCGTCGACGAAGATGACGGGGAAGCCGCCGTAATACCAGATCTCGCGGCAGTAGCCGGCGGCGTCCATGGGGTAGGTCAGGCGGTCCATGGGCGGCCCGAAAAGGATGTAGATGCGGCCGCGGTCGGTCAGGTAGCCGGCCCGGCCCTCGCCGTGGAAAATCTCGTTGGCGCGACGGACCCGGGCCTCGTATTCCGTCTTGAAGGCGTTGTCGGAGGAATCGGGGAAGGGATTCCGCCGCTTCCAGAATTCCTCGATGAAGGCGTCCCGGTCGGAGTCGGGCAGCTCGAGGAAGATCTTGCGCTCCTCGCCGGTCATAATGTACTGGACCTCGGAATAGAACGCGGCGTACTTCGGGCTGAGCTGGTGCTCCAGGCGGTAGAGCCGGCAGGAGAAGGCCGCGGACGCGGCGAGGACGAGGAGCGTCAGCGCGAGGCGCGCCGCCCTCCTCGCGCCCGGAAGGCGGCGAGCGGCGGACGGCGCCCGTCCCGCGGCGAGGTTCATCGGCTCATCTCCTCCCGTCCCTAAGTTATGCCCGCGGCGGGCGGAAATCAAGGACTTCGCTTCTCGGGAACGGGGGGGGGACGGGAGATGGTGCGGAAGGTGGGACTCGAACCCACAAGGCCTTGCGGCCATAAACTCCTGAGGCTTACGCGTCTGCCAATTCCGCCACTTCCGCACCGCGAACGGCCGCGGCCACAAGCTTCAGGGGCACTCATTATAGCGATTCCCGGGGCGGCTGTAAAGGCGCCGGAACGCCGACTTGACAAACCGTTCCTTGCCCCCTATTGTAGATTCGTTGCTGACCATTCTCATCAATCCCTCCAGGAAAAGCCAGGACCCGTCCGGAATCCCGTCCAAGGAGGATCCATGAAGCTTCAAGGCCGACCCGACATCGAGGCCCTCACCGGTTTCAAGGGGCGCGACGACCTCGTCACCTCGTTCTACCTGGACACCGACAAGAGCCGGCTGTCCAAGAAGGAGATTCAGGTCTCGCTCAAGAACCTCCTGACCGCGGCGCGGCTCGAGGTCGAGGCCATGGACGCCGCCAAGGACAAGAAGGAGTCCCTGGCCGCGGACCTCGAGCGCACCGGGGACTACGTCACCCGGGGTCTCGGCTCGCTCAACGCGCCCGGCCTGGCTCTTTTCTCCTGCACGCGTCGGGATTTCTGGCGGCCGCTTGAGCTGCCGCACGGGCCGCGGAACCGAACGGTCTTCGACGCGACGTTCTACGTCAGGCCCCTGGCCGCGATCATCGACCGCTTCAGCCGCATCTGCGTCCTCCTCCTCAACCGGCGCGAGGCCCGCTGGTACGAGGTCGTCATGGGCGAGATCGGGCCGCTCGAGAGCCTCCAGAGCGATGTCCCGGCCAAGGTCCGGGACGGCGGCTTCGAGGGGACCGAGGCCAAGCGCATCGAGCGCCGCCTCGAGGCCCATCTCCACGACCACTTTAAAAAGGTGGCCCAGACGACGTTCGACCTGTTCAAAAAGAACGCCTACGACTGGCTCCTCCTCGGCTACGAGGATAACCACCGCCTCGACTTCGAGTCCCACCTCCACACCTACCTCAAGGACCGGATCAGGGGCCGGATGAAGTCCCGCGTCACGGACACGCCGGCCAAGGTCCTGAAGGAAGCCCTGGAGGTCGAGGACCGGGTCAAGAAGGCCGAGGAGGACGAGACCGTCCAGAAGCTCATCGCCGAGCTCGAGCGCGGCGGTCGCGCCTGCTCCGGGCTCAAGGACACGATCCACCGCCTGAACCAGTTCGAAGTCCAGTCCCTGGTCGTGACCCACAACTTCTCCAAGCAGGGCCGGATCTGCCCGACGCACCAATTCCTCTACGTCGACGAGCTCCAGTGCCCGGTCTGCCAGAAGAAGACCGAGGTCCTCCTCGACGTCATCGACGAGGCCATCGAGACGGCCCTCAAGCGCCGCTGCGCCGTGAAGCAGATCACGCCGCCGTCAAAGCTCGACCGCTACGGTCAGATCGGGGCCTTCCTCAAGTACAAGGCCTGACGCCCGGCCGGAGAACCATGTCCCGAGGAACGCCGGCGCGACCGTCCGGCCACCTGGCGGCCGTCCTCGCCTCCATCGCCGTCCTCCTTGCCGCGGCGCCGCGCGGGCCTGTCCGGGCCGCGCCGTGGTGGGAGGCCCGCCTCGTCCTCGCCGTGCGCGGCGCCTACGAGGTCAAGACGTCGGCCGCCTCCTTCACGGGCGAGTACACGTACGGCGCCCGCTGGGCGGGCATCCTGGAGCGCGACGGCCCGGACGTCCTTCTCTACCACGCCCGGTCCGAGGAACGCGAGTGGAGGGTCAGCGAGAAGGCCGTCCGGCCCGACGGCACGGTCGTCCTGACCGAGAAGGACGTGCCGGGCCGGCCGGCGCTTCGCATCCATTACGTCCTCCGGCTCGACGGCGAGCTCGTCTTCGACGTCTCCGTCGAGGGCTTCAAGGTCCCGCTCGGGGCCTGCCCGGACCGCCTCGACCTCGACCTCCCCGCTTCGATGGAGCACGGCGGGGCGGCGGCCGGCGGCTACGACGACTTCGTGACCGCGGGCACGAACCGCCTCGCCGTCGCCGCGGACGGGATGGAAAAGAAGACGGCCGAAAAGCCGTTCGTCTGGGAGTGGAAGCGCGAGCGCTGGGTCGCCGCGGCCTCCGGGACGACGGTCCGCCTCGCCGGCGC
>JBBISK010000014.1:0-397 GCA_037441295.1 Candidatus Aminicenantota bacterium
CAAGAATGTCCAGATGGGAGCTGTTTGATCGTTAATGGGCCGAAGATGTTTCCTTAGAGAGGCGAAGGGACTTTCCAACGATTCGCCAGGTTTGCCGAGATGGGCGTCGCAGATAAATAAGTATGCGAAACAATCTCCGAGCGTCCTAACCTCCGGAAAGTACCGGATGGGATCACGGCTGAAGAGGATGACCTTCTCCAGGTTGGCCTCGGAATGCGTCTCGAGGAACTTCCGCCCGGACTCGGTCTTCATAATGTTGTCGATGAACGCCTTGACGTCCTGGTCCTGAGCCTGGGCGGTCAAGGAGGGCAGAATCGCGCACAAGAGCGCGAGGATCACAGACCTCTTCTTCATGACCTGCTCCCCATTAGGGACAGAGTATTTCGCGCGACGGGTG
>JBBISK010000014.1:407-10188 GCA_037441295.1 Candidatus Aminicenantota bacterium
TTATACGAAAAAAAATATACTGAAGCTGCCGCCACCTTTCAGAAAATCATTGATCTCGCCCCCAAGGACCCCCGGGGCTATTATCAAATGGCCCTGCTGGGATTAAAGACCAAGAACCCGGAGGACGCCCTCAAGCCGCTCCGCCCGGAGGCCGCGGCACCCGGTGCTCAAGGCGTGGCATGCCGAGCCTTGAATTCGAGCCCTGAAAGGGGAACAATAAGACCCATGACGGCCCGGAGCCACGACGGCCGCCGACGAGCGAAATTCCGAACAGCGGGGAATCCGATGGATCACTCCAAGGAACCAATGAATGAGCATGCCCGCCCCGGTCTCTTGACGGCGTCAGCCATCTGTGTCGTGCTCCTTTTGTCTCTTTCGCCCAGCATCTCCCGCGCCGTTCCCCAGGTCCAGACAAAACCGGCAAAGAGTAGCGCTCAAGCGCCCGGACGCTACCTCGAGTTCCTGGACCGCCATTTCTCGGCCGAAAGGCTTGTCCGCGACTTGCGCTATTTCACCTCCGTTCCCCACCTCGCGTCTTCGCCCCGCAACAACGAGCTGGCCCGTTTCGTCCTCGACGAGTGGAAGACCTGCGGGCTCGAGGACGTCTACTTGGCCGAATACGACGTCCTTCTCTCCTTCCCCGAGAGGATTCGGGTCGAGATCGTCTCGCCCGAAAAGGTCGCGCTGAGCCTCAGGGAGGACAGCTACCCCCAGGACGCCGACACGTCGCGTCCGGACGTCGGCCTCCCCTACAACGCCTACTCCGCCTCGGGCGACATCACCGCGCCCGTCGTCTACGCCAACAGCGGCAACCCGCAGGACTACGACCTCCTCGAGGCGCGGGGGATCGACCTCAGGGGCAAGATCGCCCTCGTCCGCTATTCGGAGCCGTATTCCTACCGCGGCTTCAAGGCGCAGACGGCCGAGAAGCGGGGCCTGGCCGCACTCCTCATCTATTCCGACCCGCAGGAGGACGGCGCCGCCCGCGGGCCCGTTTTCCCCGACGGACCGTGGGGCCCGATCAGCCACATCCAGAGGGGCGGCATCCCCTTCGACTTCATCTACCCCGGCGACCCGCTGACGCCGGGCCGGGCCTCCGTCCCGGGCACGAAACGGCTGTCGGTCGAGGAGAGCCTGACCGTGCCGAAGATCACGAGCGTCCCCCTCTCGGCCCGGGACGCGCTGCCCATCCTCCGCCTGCTCGACGGCCCCGAGGCGCCGAAGGAATGGGCGGGCGCCCTGCTCCCCGCCTACCGCCTCGGCGGCACGAGTCCCCGCGTCCACGTCGACGTCAAGATGGTCAATTCCGTCCGCCGCATCACGGACGTCATCGGCTGTGTCAGGGGGAGCGAGGAGCCGGAGGCGGTCGTCCTCCTCGGCAACCACCGCGACGCCTGGGTCTTCGGCGGGCTCGACCCGTCGAGCGGCACGGCCTGCCTAATGGAGATCGCCCGGGCCTTCGGGGCAGCCGCGAAGGCGGGCTTCCGGCCTCGGCGCTCGGTCTTTTTTGCGAGCTGGGACGCCGAGGAGTTCACCCTGACCGGCTCGACCGAGTGGGGCGAGGAGAATTGCGACCGCCTCGTGAAAGGGCTCATCGCCTACCTCAACGTCGACAGCTCCGCCTGCGGCCGGAACTTCAGCGTTTCGGCCGTGCCCAACCTGTCGCGGACGATCCTCGCCGCGCTCCGCGGCGTCGCCGACCCGGCCACAGGCCAGACGGTCTTCGAGCGCTGGAAGTCCGGGCCCCACGTCAAGGGAGCCATTCCCACGTCCGCGGGGAGCGGCCGGGTCAACCCCATCGGCAGCGGCTCCGACCACACGGTCTTCCTCAACCACATCTGCGCCCCGGCCCTGGACATGAGCTTCGACGGGGATTACGGCGTCTACCATTCCATGTACGACGACTTTTACTGGATGTCGCACTTCGGCGACCCCGGCATGCGCTACACCGAGGCCTTGGACAGGATCTGGGCGCGCATCGCCGTCGACCTGGCGTCGAGCCCACTCGTCCCGCTCGACTACGAGACCTACGCCGCGGAGCTCAAGGGGTATCTCGAGGAGTGGGCGAAACAGTTCGACCCTTCGAAAAAGGGGGTCGCCCGTCTGCTCGCTCTCGCCGAGGAGATGAGGAAGGCCGCGGCCGAAATCGGCCCGTTTCTTTTCGGCGGGCCGGCCGCCGGCGCGGAGGACAAGACGCCGCTCTCGCCGGCCAAGCGCCGCGAAGCCAACCGCCTCCTCATCGAGGTCGAACGGTGTTTTGCACTCGAGACGGGCATCCCCGGACGGACCTGGTTCAAGCATCTCGTCTTCGGCACGCGCTCGACCTACGCCGCCCTCCTCCTTCCGGAGCTGACCGAGGCCGCCGAGGCGAAGAACGCCGAGGGCGTGCGCGCGGCCGTCGCCCATCTCGAAGCCGCGCTCGAGCGGGCCGTGCGCAAGCTGGGGGAGGTCGCGGCGGCCCTGCGCCGTTCGTGACGTTTCCCCTTTCCCCGGCTTCATCGACGCCTCCCCGCGAGCACCGAAACAGGGCCCGCGACCGAATGCCCGCGACCGGTTGATAACGGCACCCCGATTTGTGTTATTATTATTAAAAGAGGGAGATGAAAAGGAACCAGGTCTCCGCGGGCTTCGGTCCGGCTTCGGCCGCGATCGTCCTGCTCGCCGCCGTCCTCCTCGCGCCCCTGCCCGCCCGCGCCGATTTCCACGTCTCCGCGACCCTCCGCGTCGAGCCCGCTCCCGAATGGGGCCGCCAGGCTTCGAACCTCACCCTGGCCCGCGAATGGTGGTTCGGCCGGAATATCATGGTTTTCACCGCCCAGGACTGGCGGTACATCTTCGACAAGAGCCGGAGCCGCATCCTCGTCATCAACCTCACGGACGCCTACTACGTCGAGGCGCCGATGACGGCCGACGCGCGCGAGCTCGTCGACCCCGGCTTCCTCGCCGTGCTCGCCCGCTGGCGGGTCGACGGCACGGTCGCCAAGTCGTCGCAGAAGATGACGGTCCTCGGGGCCGAGTGCCAGGGCACGGCCGTCTCCGAATGGCTGGCCTCGGACAACCAGCATCTCTTCGACCGCGACCGGATGGTCTACGCCTGTCCGGGCGTCCCCTTTGACTGGACGATGGCACGGGACCTCGTCACCTGGATGGTCTCGTTCTTCAACCCGCAGATGGCCTATTTCGGCGGGCTGAGGTCCATCGAGGGGTTCCCGCTCGCCGAGACCGTCGTCGCGACGAGGAACACGCAGCGGGTGAGCTACGGCACGATCGCGAGCGGGATCACCGAGGGCCCGCCGCCGGCGGGCATCTATGAGGTCCCGGCCGGGGCCGTCCGGCACGAGAAGCTGACCCAGCGCGACATCCTGGCTATGCGCCAGATCCAGTACCTCATGTATTTCTACTGACCTTTAGGGCGCCCCGCCGCCGCCCGGGCCGCGGCCTCAATGGCGATGGCCGCGACCGCCGCGCCGTAATCCAGGTCGATGTTCCCCATCGTGTCCTTCGTGTCGTGGTATCCCGTGCGATCGATGTCGTAGTTCTCCATGAACAGCACGACCGGGACGCCCACGTCGGAGAAGACTTGGCCGTCCGTGTTGAAAAGGGAGCTCAGGGGATTGCCGACCGTGCGGACCTCGCCTCGCAGGCGCGGGTGAAGGGCGACGTCCGGGATGCTCCGGCCGTCGGCGCACCTCTTCCCGCGCCCGCGGCCCCGGCGCTCGGCGCTCCGGTTCCACACCTCGGCCCCCGCGTTCCAGACGCGGCTGGCGTCGTGGGCATGCCGGGCGAGCTCGAGCGCGGCGGCACCGACGCCCGGAGAGATCTGGAAGACGTCCTTCTCGCGGTCGAGGTTGTGGGCGATCATGTCCATGACGAAGACGCCGGCGACCCGCGTCCCCGAGAGATCGACGGACGGGCCGCCTGCCGTTTCGAGGCGGAGCGTTCCCTCGACCAGGGCTTGGCAGAAGTGCCGCGCCCCCATGCAGTCGGCGGGGAACTCCTCTCCCGTCAGGTGGAGCAGCCAGACGTCCCGTTCGAGCCGGCCCGCCCTGGCCAGTTCGAGGAAGACCGGCGCGGCCCGCAGGAGCGTCGCCGTGGCCGAATGGTTGTCGTCCGCTCCGGCCGAGGCGATGCGGGCGCCGGACCCGCCGCGGTCCTTCTCGTACTCGTCCTCCATGTAGGCTGTGTCGTAGTGGTCGGCCAGGACGACCGCCTCGCGCCGATCCCTCCCCGGGATGACGACGAGGAGGTCGCGCTCGTGGGTGCGTCCGTCCCGGTTGTCCTGCCAGCCGCCGAAGAGCGTGAAGTCGAAATCCGTCCGCCAGCGGAACGGGATCTCGCCACACAGGGCCTTCCCCTCGAGCCCGGCCGCCCGGATGGCCTCGCGGTGGCGCCCGAGGAGATAGTCGCCGAGGGCCTCGAGGTCCCTCCGGCAATGGGCGAGGCGGCTCTGCGTCAGTGCGTCCTGGACGCAATCGGCGTTGTCCTTGTTGACATAGCGGCCGTGGGCGAGGAACGCGATGTCGTTCCAAAAGGCCTCTTCGAAGGCGCGGGTGGCGGTCAGGGCGAAGGTCAGGGCCTCGGGCACGGCGGAAGGCGCGGCACTGACGGCCGCCGCGGCCATCCGGGGAGAGGCGGAAGGAGGCTCGAGGAGGCGCTCGACCGCCTGCCGGACCGTCCGCCCGAGCCCGGCATCGGAGGCCTTGTCCGCGAGCGCGGCAAGCCAGGCGTCGAGCGATTCGTCCTCGGCCAGGCGCAGCAAGTGCCTGGCGAACTCCCTGGGCAGCGGCCGGCCGCCCCCGAGCTCGGCCGCGACGAGGAGGGCCAGGACGTTGAGCGGCGTCTGCCGGCCGTAATGCTCGCGGAGGTGCCCATAGGCCCGGAGGGCGGCGAGCTGGGGCTCGCGACAAAGGAGGCGCGGCCAGAGCCGCACGGGCCGGGCCGGGTCGGGCGCGTCCGCCGGGTAGGCGGTCAGGAAGCCGGGCGGCGCGCCGGGCACGACCTCGGCCCGCGACCGCTCCCCGGACCAGCACGCGGCGAGGGGCCGGTGCCAGTAGACCTCGTGCCGCCCTGCCTGCATGGCCGGGTATTGGAAGCGGTAGCGGAAGAGCCCGCCCGCGCTCACGGCCTCGAAGGCGCGGAGGATCTCGGCCGGCGTCGCGCGCGGTCCGTCGAGAAGGAGGCGCGAGTCCTCGGTCCAGAGCTGGCAGTTGCGAGCCAGGGGTTTGTCGTAGAGCCCGAGCGCGTCGGAGGCCGTGCTGAAGAGGGTGCGGCCGATGCCGTGCTCGACCCGGCTCATGGCCGCGTCATCCTCATAGCGCCGGACACGGTTCCAGCGGTTGGTCCGTTTGTAGGTGTTGAGGACGAGGCCCTCGGGAATGTCTGGCCGCGGCCGGCCGGCGGCCTCTTCATGCAGCCAGCCCGACTGGGGGATGCGAACGCCGCCGGGGGCGTCGCGCCGCGCGGCCAGCCGCTGCAGCGGGACCTGCATCGCAAGCGGGAGCTTTTCCTGCAGGCGGATGTAGTCCCTCTCGCCCCAGAAAAGGAGGCTCGCCGGGAAAGGCAGGAGCGCGAGGGCGCCGGAAAGATACCGCCGCTTGACCTCGTCCGGCAGTCGGGCGAAGGGGCGGAACGTCAGCAGGCAGCGGACGCCCTCGAGCGCGTCCGAGGCGCCGACGACGAGCGGCGCCGTCCACGACGGGAGCCGGGAGGCGTGCCAATACGGGAAGCGCGAGTCCGGCTCGGTCGGCAGGATGCGGAGGCCGAGGTCGCGGAGAGACGCGGGCGAGGCCGCGGGCCCCCCGCAGGCGGCGGCGAGAAGACGCCCTAGAAAGCCGACCGCGTCCGCCTCCGGAAGCTCGCGGCCGGGCGCCTTATAGAAGCCCTGCCAGAAGGCCTGTTCGGGTCCCTGCTCGCTCGAGCCGAAAAAGGTCCAGCGGACGCGGCCCTTGTCGTCCTGGGTCCGCGAGAGGGCGAGGGGCAGGAGGACGGCGTAGCGCTCGCGCGGCAGGCGGCCGAAGGCGGCCTGGAGCTCGGGCGGGCAATAGGGATTATCGGCCAGGTTCCGGCGTCGATAACCCGGGATGCGGAATTCGGGCTGGCCTTCGCCCAGCCGCCTCAGCGCGCCGACGATCTCCCCGGCCAAGTGCTCGAGCCCGGGCGCAAGCTCGTACTCCTCTTCGATCTCGGTGATGGCCCAGCCGAACGGGTCCCCGGCCGTGAAGGGGCGAAGCTCGCGCTCCCCGTAGGGCTTCCGGCCGAGGCGGGGCGGCGGCATGAACTCCGAGTAGGCGGGGAGCGGGAAATTCCCCTTGCCCGAGAACCATGGAAAGCCCTCGAGGAGGGCGGGCCAGCAGGAGGGAGCGGCGGTTTTCGGCGTGGATTCTTTCACTTGGCCGCCTGTGTGAGTTTCACGGGCGCCGCGTTGGGCTGGGCTTGGTAAACCACGAAACTTCCCCGTCCGTCCCGCACGGCCCCGACGCGGGCCGCCCGCCCTCCCTGGCGTACGTCCACGGCCGACCACGATGCCGGGACGTAAGTCTTCAGGGTGAGCGGAAGGTCGTATATTCCTTTCTGTAGGTCATGGCTGAGCCAGACTTCGATCATGCCCGACGTCCGGGAGGTTCGCGCTCTGCCGTGCTCCCGTTCCCGCATGTATTTGGCGACATCCTGGAAGCTCGCCACCCATGTCCGATCTTCCTTCGACTTGATATAGCCGAAATATTCCTCGAGCTCGGCGCCCGTTTTCGGCTCCCAGCCGACGCCGTCGACGCCGTGGAAGACGAGGACCAGCCAGATGTTGTCGTGGGCCGTGGTCGTGTCGATCCAGGCCTTCATCAGCGCCATCGGGGTGTTGGTCAGGGCGCCGCGCTGCCACTGTACATATTCCCTGGTCGAGGCGGCCGGGTCCTGATCGCTCCCGCGATCGAGTTCGGTCAAGAACGGTTCGGGCATGCGGTTGCGCGAGGCCGGGTAAACCGCCAGAGCGTGCCGAATGACGCGTTCGTCTTCGGTGCCGTAGGGGCACTCGACCGTAAACGTGTGCTTGGCGCCCAGGTGATCGAGGATCTCCTGGCGGCTCTTCTCGAGCTCGTAGACCAGGTTGGCTTCGTCGAGAACGGCCAGCCGGGCATGCGTGACCGTGTGACTGGAAAATTCGAACCCCCGGTCGGCCAGCCGCCGGAAGTCGTCCCAAGTGAGCCGTCCTTCTCCCTCGGGGGAGACCCTTGGCTGCGGCTCCGGGCTAAAGTCGCCCCGACGGACCTTCCGGTACGCCTCGTCGATCAGCCGGTGGGCTTCGTCGATCCGGCCGTCCTCATAGAGCTCGCCGGCGCGGTCACGGAATCCGAGGGTCCCTTGCAGGCCGAGGTGGCCGATCGCGGAGGCCCTCTCGAAAAAATTCTCCTTGGACGTCGGCACGCCGGCCGTTTCCGCGATGATCTCCCGGGTCGGGCGGCCGACGAACGTGCCGTGGAACTTGGATCCGAGGATCTCCCCGGTGATGATATGAAAGGTCGCGGGAAATCCCAGGCGCTCCATGATGGGTACGGCGACGCGGAACTGGTTGAGGCTGTTGTCGTCGAACGTCAGCGAAACGGCCGCCCTCTTGCCGTCCTGCCAGTGGACGATCTCCGTCTGGCCGGCCTGGCCCCAGGACGGCCAAACGGATGAACCTGCCAGCCCGGCCAGGACGAGCCAGAAGCAAAACGCGCGCCTCATCGCCGCCTCCACCTTCGAGACCTGCGCCGGATCCTCCCGGGCGGATCCACCTGGCCAAACTACCACAAAGACCCGCCGGCGCAAAACGCCGTCCCCGTTTCTCCTTCCGCCGGAATGCCGGTCATGGATCATGCCCCGCGGGGTCGAAGAGGCGGGAGCCCCAGCCGGCCTCAACCGCGAAGGTCATGCATCGGACGAATACTCCGTAGCTTAATTCGGGACAGGCCAGGCCCCGCCCCTTCAAGATGGGCCCGGACCTAGGTGTCTCGAAGACCCGGGCATCCCTCATGTAGGGTCCATAGGCCTCGATGTAGCGATCGTAGAGCAGCTCGAGCGGAGTCTTCGGGACGGCGTCGAATTCCTCCGCCGCGCAGGTCCTGATGCCCGCCATCCGGAAGAAGCGGCAACTGTAATCGACGATGTCCTGGATCGTCTTGGCCCGGCCGCTGACGATATGGAAGATCCCCCCCCCGGGAGCGCCCTCCATGAGGGCGAAGAACGCTGCCGTGAAATGGTCCACCGGGACGAGGTCGAGGCCCGTGCCGCCGGCCACGGCGATCCTCAGCGGAAGGTGGATCGTTCCGTCGGGCTCGAGACGGACCCCGGCCTCGGCGGCCCGCAGGCCGCCCCTCTCCCGGACGTCCTTCTCGTAGATCTCCTTCAGGAAAAGGGCCGCCCGCACGGGGTAATAGACGGCGTTGAACAGCAAGGTCCGTCCGGTCCGGGAATCGCCGTAGACGATGGACGGGCGATAGATCGTGAGCCCGAGACCGGCTTCCCGGCAGGTTTCTTCGGCCAGGCGCTCGCCCCGCCATTTCGTCTCTTCATAGGCGTTCCAGAAGCCGGGCGGGGTCGTCAGCTCTTCGGGACAAGGCCCCGACGTCTTCCCGGCGACAAAGGCCGTGCTCACGTGGTGGAAGAAGCGGGCCCGGCTCTGCCGGGCGAAGGCCAGGACGCGGGACAGCCCGTCGGCGTTGACCGCCTCGATCTCAGCCCGCTTGCGCTCGGAGAAGGACGTGCTCGAGGCGCAGTGGATGATCTCGTCCGTCTCGGAGAGCGCCTCGCCGAGGGCGGCCGGGTCGAGCCCCAGGTTCGGCCGGGTGATGTCGCCCTCGACGACCCGGAGCCGCTGCCGCTCGGCGAAGGGGAGGCCAAACCAATCGAGGAGCTCTTCGACTCTGGCCGCGGCCGCGCCCCGCCCGCCGGGCCGCGCCAGGAGGCGGACGGCAAATCCCCGCTTCAGCAGGCCGACGGCGAGGTGGCTTCCCAGGAACCCAGTGCCGCCCGTCAGGAAGAAGCGCGCGGACCGGGCCGCCCGCGCCTTCTCGATGTCCCCGACCGACGCCCGCGGACCGCCCATCATTCCGCCCGCCTAGACCGCCTCACCGGATATCCCCTTCCCGAGCCCGGAATCTCATGGATCAAATGACGCATTTTCCTCCGTTTCTTCCGGCCTCCCCGGCCGGGGCCCTGCGGGAGGTCAGGGCTTGACCCCGAGATGGACGACGGCGATACCATTCGTCAGCCTAAGGAAGCGGACGCCGGCGAACCCAGCCCGCCGCATCGTATCGGAGATCCCTTCCGGCCCGGGGAAGACCCGGATGGATTCCGCAAGATACCGGAAGGACGTTCCCGTGCCGCAGACGAGCCGGCCCGCGAGCGGCATCCAATAAAAGGAATAGAAGTGGTAAAGGCTGCGCAAGAGCCGGTTCGCGGGCAGCGAGAACTCGAGGACCACGAGCTTCCCTCCCGGCCTGAGGACCCGGAAGAACTCGGCCAGGCCCTTCTCCGGGTGCGTCAGGTTGCGCAGGCCGAAGCCGATGGTCACGGCGTCGAAGGAGGCATCGGGGAAAGCGATCGACTCGGCGTCGCCGAGGACGAAGGAGACGGGGCCCGCGGCTTTCGTCGCGGCGAGTCGTCGCCGTCCCTCCTCCATCATCGCCCGGTTGAGGTCGTAAACGACGACCCGGCCGCCGGGGCCGACCCGGCCGGCGGCGAGCTTGGCCAGGCCCGCGGTGCCGCCGCAGACGTCGAGGACCTCGTCGCCCGCCTCGAGGCCGAGGAG
>JBBISK010000014.1:10198-22116 GCA_037441295.1 Candidatus Aminicenantota bacterium
ACCAGCTCGCGACCGAGGCGGTGCGCGTCGAGCGCTGCCAGGGCGACGAGCGGGTGCTCCTCGCGCTGTACGCCACGCGGGCCGCCGATCCCGACGACTGGGACGAGGCCCGTCGCCTCGAGGCCGAGGAGACGGATGGATCTCCTTCGCCAACGCGAATCCAGGCCAAAGCTGAGAAGGGTGTCGGCCAAGTCATAGCAGCGGGCGATGGGGTCGAACTGCTCCTGGACAAGACGCGTCTTTTCCGCCGGCGTGACCTCTCGATAGCCGAATGTGACCTTGCCTTCCATAAGCCCCTTCATTCTCCTGCTGATTATTATACAAGAATCACGGCGCCGGTTCCCGCGAGGAAGGACACGGTCCCGCGAAAGGGAACTCCCCGGGTCCGGAGGCGGGCGGCCCGGGGCCCGGCAAACCCTCTTCGTCCCCTGCCGGCCGCTTCAGGGGCCGGAACGAAGCCTGTCTCTCTTGGCATATTCCTTGCATTAGCGGGCTCTGAACAGGTTTCAGAGGGAGGTCGCCGTGGAAGAGGAGAATCGTATTCGGATCGGCGTCGAGTTGGTCATCATCCATCAGTGCATCAGCCGTGCCATCCACGTCTCGAAGCTCTACAGCGACATCTTCAGACAGACCGGTTTCCCCGACGGGAATATCCGTCCGGGCTTCGCCGACTATGTCCGGAGCCTGGTGTCCGTGCTCCACTCGCACCATCTGGCCGAGGATGAGCTGGCCTTCCCCGCGTTCCGCGGAAGATTGCCCGAGGCCCCGTACAACCGCCTGGCCGCCGAGCACCGGCTGATCCGGCCTCTCCTCGAGGAGGTCCGGGTCGGCCTCGAGAGGGCGCTCGTCCGCACGTCGTCGCGGGAGCCCCTGGCCGGGCTGGACCGCGTCCTGAGGGAGGTGGAGGACATCTGGAAGCCGCACATCGAGACCGAGGAAGCCCATTTCTCCGCGGAGAATGTCGACGCCGTCATGTCCCCCGGGGAACAGGCCGACTTCATGCGGCGGCTGAGCCGCCATATCCAGGAGCACTCGGGTCCGGACTATCTCGTTGTCCCGTTCACTCTCTTCAACCTGCCGCCCGCCTCCCGGGCCATCCTGTCGGAAACGATGCCTCCGGCCGTCACGCAAGAGCTCGTCCCGGGCCCTTGGAAAGAAAAGTGGCGGCCGATGTCCCCGTTCTTGCTTGTCTGAGGGGCGCCCGGCGCCCTGGTCGCGTCAGACGACCTGACCGTCGAAGAGCCGGATGATCCGCCCCGAGCTGGCGGCGATGTGGTCGTTGTGGGTGACCATGACGATCGTCCGGCCCTCTTTCCACAGGTCCGTGAGGAGGGTCATGATCTCGTCGCCGCTCTTCGAGTCGAGGTTCCCCGTCGGCTCGTCGGCGAGGAGGATCGGGGGGTCGTTGGCCAGGGCCCGGGCCAGGGCGATCCGCTGCTGCTGACCGCCCGAGAGCTCCGAGGGCCGGTGGTCGCGCCAGTCGTAGAGCCCGACGGCGTTCAAGAGCTCCGTCACGCGCTCGCGCCGCCTGCGTCCGCTCTTCCCGTCGAAGAGCATCGGCAGCTCGACGTTCTCCCAGGCCGTCGCGTACGGCAGGAGGTTGAAATTCTGGAAGACGAAGCCGATCTTGCGGTTGCGGACGGCCGCCAGCTGGTCGAACGTCAGCCCGGCCACGGCGTCGCTGTCGAGGAGGTAGGCCCCGGCCGTCGGCGTGTCCAGGCAGCCGATGATGTTCATCAGCGTCGACTTGCCCGATCCCGAGGGCCCCATGATGGAGACGAACTCGCCCGCGTCGATCCTGAGGGAGATGCTCCGGAGCGCCTCCAGGGACTGGCTCCCCGCCCGGTAGACCTTGGTGATGCTTTCGAGTTCGATCATGGTGACCCTCTATTCATAGCGAAGTGACTCGATCGGGTTCGACCGCGACGCCCTCAGGGCCGGGAAGATCCCCGAGAGGAAGACGAGGACGCCCAGGACGATCATGTACGCGACGAAGATGCGCAGCGAGAAGACCGGGCGCAGAAGGTAGGCGTCGATGCCGAACGAATCGTAGTTGATCGGGGTGAGCCGGATGAGCTGGACGGCGTTGAAGGCCGTGACGAGGCCCCAAAAAGTGCCCTTGGCGAAGACGAACATCGTCTCGAGGAAGAACTGCTGGACGATGACCCGCCGCCGGGCGCCGATGGCCAGCTTGATGCCGATCTCCTTGGTCCGCTCCTTGGCCACGGCGTACATGAGGTTGGTGACGCCGACCGCGCCGATGAGCAGCGTCAGGACGCCGATGATGGCCAGGAAGATCTCGATCCCCTTGAAGATGGCCATCCCCTGCTTGCCGTCCTCGATGGTGTTCCAGAAGCTCAGCGCATAGCGGTCGGCCTCGTCGAAGCGGTCCTTCCGGCCGAGGAGCGTCCGGACCCGGGCCTCGATGAGTTTGGAGTGGGCCTCGTCCCGCGGCTGGATGTGGATCTGGCTGATGCGCCGGCGGATGTCCAGCTGCTCGTAGGCGTGGAACGGGAGATAGACCTGGTCGGCGTCCGGCCCGTTGTACATCGAGTCCTGGATCTTCTTCTGAAGGACGCCGACGACGGTGAAGGGGATGCGGTTGACGACGATATTTTTGCCGACGGCGTCGGCGCCGCCGAAGAGGTCCGTGGCCACCTTCCAGCCGATGAAGGCGACCTTGCGGCCCTTGGCCTCGTCGTCGGCGTTGAGGAAGCGCCCGCCGAGCCGGGGGACCTGGGTCCGCATCAGGCCGAATTCGGCCGTCGTGCCGTGGACGGTCCGGTTGATCTCTTTGCCGTTGGCCGAGACCTGGAGGTAGTTGTACGATTCCGGGGCAATGCGCAGGATCTCGGGGATCCGCTCTTTCAGGAAGTCGATGTCCTCGGGGTAAAGGGAGATCGGCCGGCCCTTGGGCAGCCCATCGAACTCGAGCGAGGTCTGGCCGCCGTAGACCATGATCAGGGTTTCGCCCAGGCCGCTGAAGGCGACGTGGAACTGTGTCGACATGCCCTGGCCGAAGGCCATGAGGAGGAGGACCGAGAGCGTCCCCCAGAACAGGGCGAAGGTGATGAGAGAGGCTTTCTTCCGGCGCTTCCGGTACTCGCTCCAGAAAAAGCGGGGCAGCGTCGCGTTCATGCCTCCACCCCTATTTCCTGAGCGCCTCGATGGGGTCGGTCGAGGCGGCCGTCCGGGCCGGGATCATCCCGGCGACGACGCCGATCGCGAGGAGGATGAGGACCGTCGAGACAATGACGGCCGGGTTGAGGACCGGGACGCCGACGAAGCCGGTGAAGCTCAGGTCGCCGGAAGCGCCGCGCGAGAAGGCCTTGGTCGCCTGCAGGACGCCCGCCGAGAGCCCGAAGCCGATGGCCCCGCCGAGGAGCATGATGACGATCGACTCGCTGAAGAACTGCCAGAGGATCGTCCGGCGGCGGGCGCCCACGGCCAGCTTGACGCCGATCTCCCGCGTCCTCTCGTCGACGACGACCCGCATGATGGAGGCCACGCCGACGCCGCCGACGAGCAGGGTGAACGAGCCGATAACCCCGAGGAAGATGGTGAAGGCCAGGAAGAAGGTCGTGAACTGCTTCTCGAACTCGAGCGTGTCCCAGACGCTCAGGGCGTCGGGGTCGGCCGCATCGAAGCCGTTGAGCTTGGCGAGGTGGGCCTTGACACCCTCCATGACCGCCTTGCTCCGGCCGAGATCGCGGGGGCGGAAGATGAAGTTCGAGATGTACTTGTAGCCGTAGAGCGAGGAGTAGGTCGTCCAGGGGATGAAGGCGCAGCGCTCGTCGCGCTGGCCGTTGTAGTTCGAGCTCTGGAGTTTCGCGCGCATGACGCCGATGACGGTGAAGGGGACGCCGTCGATAAAGACCGCCCTGCCCACGGGCTCCTCGCGGTCGAAGAGGTCCGTGGCCAAGACGTCCCCGATGAAGCAGACGCGCTTCCGCCCGGCCATGTCCTCGGCGTCGACGAAGCGCCCCTTGTCGGCGATGGTGTTCCGCATCAGCTCGAACTCGGGGTTGACGCCGCGCACGGTGTTCCGGAACTCCTTCCGGCCGTAGCTGATGAGGCGGCTGCCGACGAACTCCGGGCTGATGAGCTCGATGCCCGGGACCTTCTCCGGGATGGCCTCGACCGTCTCCGGCGTCACGCGGATGGCCTTGCCGCGGAGGAAGCCCTGCCAGGCGAGCGTCGTCCGCGACGGGAAGACGAGGACGATCCCGCTGCCCATGCCGTGGAACCGCTTGATCTGGGCCTTGGAAACGGAGTCGCCGAAGGCGATGAGGAGGACGACGGAGAACGTCCCCCAGACGACGCCGGACAGCGTCAGGGACGTCCGCAGCGGCTGGCGGACGAGGTCCCGGAAGAGGTTTCGGAAGAAGATGCCGACCATCGACGCTCCGTTCAGCCGGTCACTTGATCTCGCGCGGCGGCCGCTCGACGACCTTGTCCCCTTCCTTGAGCCCGGAGACGATCTCGATCGTCAGCCCGTCGGAGAGCCCCGTCTGGACCTCGACCTTGCGCGTTTTTTGTTCGCCCCGGCCCTGGGCGGAGCCCTCGGGGACCTCGACAAAGCGCTTGCCGTTCTCGAACGTGACCAGGCGCTCGGGCAGCGTCAGGACCTGCTTGCGCTCGCGGACGCGGATGCTGGCCGTCGCCGAGAAGCCCGCCCGCAGGACCATCCCCGGGTCACGGACGAACGAGATCTCGATGTCGAAGAGCGTCGCGTTGCCCTCCTTCTTCGCCTTCGGATAGATCCGCAGGACCCGGCCGGCGATCCTGGCGTCGGGCAGGGCGCCGATGGTGACCTCGGCGTCCATGCCCGTCGTGATCTTCCCGACGTCGATCTCGTCGACGGTGCCCTTGAACCGCAGGCTCTCCATGTCGGCGAGCGAGCAGAGCTCGGTGCCGGGCTGGTAATTGGTCAGCGGCACGACCGGGTCGCCCAGGAAGACGCTCTGGGAGAGGATGATGCCGCTCGCCGGGGCTTTGATGATGGAGTCGATCTCCCGGTTGGACATCGAAATGCGCCCTTTCTCCAGGAGCTCCAGGCGCTCCTGGGCGATCTTGTAGTGGAGGCTCGCCTCCTGATAAGAGCTTTCGATGGCGTCCATGTCGGACTTGGAGACCAGGGCCTTCTTGAAGAGCTCCACCTGCCTGCCCCAGTCGGCCTTCAGCTTATTCAGGGTCACCTCGGCCACTTCCATGCTGCGCCGGGCCTCGACGTACTCGAGGGGGGTCGGGTTCGGGGAGATCGTGAACAGGGGCGCGCCCGCCTTGACGGCATCGCCGACCTTGAACAGGACCTCGGCCACGAGGCCCGGGATGGTCGACTTGACCTTGGTCTCCTTCTCGGGGTCGATCGTGCCGACGGCCAGGGCCTTCTCCTGGATGTCGCCCCGGGCGACGGCGACGAACTTGGTCGTCTCCTTCTTTTTCCCGCAGGCCAGGAGGAAATAGAAGAAGACGAGGAGGAACAGCGCGGCGAGGCCGCGGAAGATCCATTTTTTCATGGCATACCTCTAACGGTCGTCTATCCCTAAAGACGTAAAAGGGGGGCAAAAGGTTCAAGGCGCGGCGTCCGTTCTTTCTTTTCTCCGCCGGTCCTCATATAATCGGGGAAATCCCCGGGGAGGGCGAACATGATAAAAAGAACGAGCCTGGTCATCGCGGCCTGTCTGGCCTTCGCTCTGGGAGCCGCGCCGCTGCGCGCTCCGGCGGGCCCGGGCCGCCCCGCGGTCCTGCCTATCCGTGAGCGGGCCGCCCTCGTCTTCAAGATCACCCAGAACCGCCTCGACGCCCTTCTCCCCCGATTCATGCGCGAGACGGGCTTCGACATGTGGATCGTGGCCTGCAACGAGGACAACCTCGACCCCATTTTCGAGACGATGATCCCCTACGAGAACTGGTGTCCGATCACCCAGATCCTGGTCTTCTTCGACCGTGGGCCGGCCAGGGGGGTCGAGCGGCTGAACGTTTCTCGGACCGACACCCAGGGGCTGTTCACGAATGCCTGGGATGCGAGCGCCTGGGACCAGAAGAAGGGCGAGAGCCAGTGGGAATGCCTCGGCCGGCTCGTCCGCGAGCGCGCCCCTAAGCGGATCGGCCTCAACGAAGGGGAGGTCCAGTGGGCCGCTGGCGGGCTGACCGCGGTCCTCAAGAAGAAGATTGTCGAGGCCCTCGGTCCCCAGTACGCCGCGCGCCTCGCCCCGGCCGAACCCCTGGCCACGGCCTGGGCGGAAACGCTCACCGATGAAGAGATCGAGGTCATGGAGCGGGCCCAGGCCGTCTCCCACGCCATCATCGCCGACATGTTCTCGAGCGCTGTCGTCACGCCTGGCCAGACGACCGTGGACGACCTCCGCTTCTACTATTGGCAGCGCGCGGCCGACCTTGGACTGAAGGTCTCCTTCAGCCCGTTCGTCTCCATCCGCGGCCGCAGCCCAGCGGACCGCGAGAAGTACGGCAAGGACGATAAGGTCATCCGTCCGGGCGACCTCCTCCACTGCGACGTGGGCGTCAAGTACATGCGCTGGAACAGCGATTGCCAGGAGGTCGCCTACGTCCTCCGCCCGGGGGAATCCGACGCGCCCGAGAGCTTCAGGAAGCAGATGGCCGAAGGGAACCGGCTGCAGGACGTCTACTGCGAGGAATTTAAGGCCGGGCTCACGGGCAACGAGCTCCTCGGAAATATGCTGGCAAAGGCGCGCGCCGACGGCATCCCGGGCCCGCGGGTCTATTCCCATTCGCTCGGACTCTTCCTCCACGAGCCCGGGCCGCTCATCGGACTGCCATGGGAGCAGGTCAACAACGCCGGCCGGGGCGACGTCAGGCTCCTGCCGATGAGCTGTTTCACGTGCGAGCTGAGCGTGACCTCGCCTCTGCCCGAGTTCGGTGGCCAGGACTTCCGGCTGCCGCTCGAGCAGGCCGTCGTCTTCACCGGCGACCGGGTCATCTTCCTCGACGGCCGCCAGACGGCCTTCCGTCTTATCAAATAGGGGCCGGACCTGCCTTTGACCCGTTCGCCGACGCCAAGCCCCGCCTTTCAAGGCGGGGACAAGAAGCGAGGCTCAGGGTTAACCCCGAACAAGCCCCGGCATTCATGCCGGGGACTCGAGGGGTTGACTAATAGCCGATGCCGGCGCCGATCGGATAGTCGTCGCTGACCTTGACCGGGAGTTTCCCGGCCGGCTTGAGCTCGCCCTTCATGAGCTTGACGAACGTATCGAAATAGACCGTCTGGTTCCCGAACCAGCCCCTCTCCCCATAGCCGACGAGGAACGCCGCGACGCCGGGGATCTTCCGGATAAGGTGGGGATTCCCGTAGCTCATGGCCACGACGGCCCCGGGCCGGGCCGCGATGAGCTTGTTCAGAAAAACGAGGTCGCGGTCGCGGTAGGGGGCCGCGTCGCCCAGCCTGTTCCTTGGCACGAAGAGCGATAGGATGATCAGGTCCGACGCGGCCGCCGCCTCCCGGACCCGGTCATAGATGGCAGAGTCCATGTCCGGACGGAGGGCGAAGGTCTGGAGGCCCGGGAAGGCCGAGGCCAGCTTCGCGGCGAGGCCGGCCGGCACGGGGTCTAGGTCGGCCTTCAGGACCATGATATGGACCGGTTTCTCCGGACGGCCGGGGGCGAGGGGGAAGACGCCGTCGTTCTTGAGAAGCGTTAACGACCGGTCGGCGATCTCTTGGACGAGGGCCGCGTGGGCGGGCGTGCCGACGGACTCTCCGACCCTGCCTTCGTCGACAAAACGGCTCTTGTGCAGGCCCAGCCGCGCCTTGAGCGTGAGGAGCTTGCGGACGGCGCCGTCGACCCGGGCCCCGGGGATGCGGCCCGACCTCACCGCGGCCGCCAGCGCGGCGATCGCCGCCGCCGGGTCCTTCGGCTTCAGGATGATGTCGTGCCCCGCCTCGAAGGCCCGGACCGCCACCTCCTCGGCCCCGAAGCGCTTGACGACGTGGTCGTACCAGAGGTCGTCGGTGGTCAGGATGCCCTGGAAGCCGAGCTTCCCGCGGACCCAGTCCGTGGCCAGCTTCTTCTCCACGCTCGCGGGGAGGTCGGAACCCCCCGTGACCGAGGGCACGGCGATGTGCTCGGTCATGATGAAATCGACGCCGGCGTCGACGGCGTGCTTGAAGGCCGTCGATTCCTGGGACTCGTAGGCCGCGGCGGGCTTGGCGATCCAGCTCCAGCCCGGCGCGCCGGGCATGGCCTCGACGTCGCCGCGGCCCGGGAAGTGCTTGGCCGTGGTCAGCATGCCGTTCTCGTGGTAGCCACGGACATAGGCCCGCACCAGGCGGCCGAGCAGGTCGAGGTCGCCCCCAAAGGAGCGGACGCCCTCGGCCGGGTTCTCCGGCCGCCAGGCGATGTCGACGACCGGGGTGTACGTCAAGTGGAGGCCCATGGCCCGGCCCTCGACGGCGGCGGCCGAGGCCGCGCGGAAGACGAGGTCCTCCGACCGCGCCGCGGCGAAGGCCATGTTGGCCGGATATTCGCTCGCCCCGCTGACCTGCTGGCCCGGCCCGCCCTCGAAGTCGGCGGCCATGAGAATCGGGATCCGGGCCTCCTTCTGCAGGCGGTTCAGGAGATGGGCGACGTCGCGGGGCGTCCCGCCGTAGAGGACGAACATCCCCAGCCCTTGGTCCCGGGCCAGCCGGACCCATTGCTGCATCCGGGGCTCGTCGTCCGCGACGTAGCCGCCCGCGAGGTCCGAGCAGACGAGCTGGCCGACCTTGGCCTCCAGGCTCAGCCCGGCCAGGGTCCGGTCGGCCCAGGCCGAGGCTTCTTCGGGCGGGACCGGGACGAACGGCCGAGGGCCGGCATGCGTTGCTTGAACCCGGGACCCGTCGCGGTTTCCGGGCGTCCCGCCCGAACAAGAGCCTAAAGGCAGGCTCATAAGAATGACAACGATTGTGACGGATGATCTGACGTTCGGACGGATGGTCATGTCTTCCTCCTCCGGGGTCGACCGCGGCTCTCGACGCACGAGCTTCTGTGGGCCCGGCCGGACATCGGGGACAACTCGTTAGACCCTTTAGCGGGCTGCCCTCGCCGAGGTCAGCCCCATAATGAGTCCCAGCACGACCGACCACAGCGCGGCCAGCCCGATCTGGAATTCCGCGGGGAGCGAGAACGTCACGGTATGGGCGGGGATCCAGAACCAGGCAAGCGTCAGCCACGCCCTCTCCAGGCCGGCCAGATCCCATTTCCAGGCGATCAGGCAGTCCTCCAGCCGATGGAAGAACATCATCTGCGGCCCGAACAAGGCGTTGGTGAAAACGGAAACCATGAAAGCCCAGAGGACCGTCCCGTGCGCCGCCCACGGCAGCAGGCCTTTGTCGATCAGGGCGTCCACGAAGCCCTGCATGCCCGTGAACCCGTATTTGATGACGATCCCGAGGAGGCCCCAGGCCGCCACTTTCAGGAGCACCCTCCACCAGGGGCCGAGGGCGGTCAGCGGCTTTCCCCGGAGAAGGAGGGACAGGGCCTCGCCGACCGTTCCCAGGACGGCGAACTGCGCCGCCGCGGACCAGAGGGGGTTTTCTGTGACCCAGCCGATGTAAACGTTCATGACGATCTCCGACTTATAGCACGGCCGGAAAATCAAAGTCAAAGGTTTGACCGCTGGCGGGCATTGTTCTATGATGCAACCTCGGTTCGTTCCCGACTCGAGGTCATTCTCCATGAAGGACAGAAAGCCCGTGCCGAATAAGCGCAGCCCGCTCGCCTTCGCGGCCGCCGCCCTCCTGGCGGTCCTTTCCGCCGTCGCCGCCGCAGCGACGGCGTTCGGCCAGGCCCATCTCGACAGGCGCATCGGCGTCTTCGACGGGCACGGCGACATCGGCGCCGTCGACCTCGCCGGCTCGGTCTCCTACGACCCCAGGAAGCAGGAGTACATCCTCGCCGGCTCCGGGTTGAACATGTGGTTCGCCAGCGACGAGGGGCACTTCCTCTGGAAGCGGCTCAAGGGGGACTTCATCCTCAGCGCTCGCGTCGAGTTCCTCGGCGAGGGCGGCGCCGCCCACCGCAAGATCGGCTGGATGGTCCGCTCGACGCTCGACACCGACTCGGCCCACGTCAGCGCCGTCGTCCACGGCGACGGGCTGACCTCCGCCCAGTACCGGACGGCGCGCGGCGAGGAGACCCTCGAGGACGAGATCGGCGTCCAGGGACCCAACCAGATCCAGCTCGAGCGCCGCGGCGGGGCCTACATCATGTCCGTGGCCCACTTCGGGGAAACCTATTTCCGCAAGAGACTGGCCGACGTCCCCCTTGGGGACGAGGTCTACGCGGGGCTCTTTGTCTGCGCCCACAAGGCCGAGACGCTCGAGCGGGCGCGATTCTCGAACGTCCGCATCGTCGTCCCGCCGAAGCCCGGCTTCGTCCCCTATCGTGATCATATCGGCAGCCGGCTCGAAGTCCTGGACGTCGTGTCCAAGGACCGGCTGGTCCTCGACGAGTCGCCGAAGGACCGCCAGGCCCCGAACTGGACGAAGGACGGTCGGGCGCTCCTCTACAACAGCGAGGGCCGGCTTTTCCGCTTCGACCTGGCCTCGGGCGCGACGACGGTCGTCGACACGGGCTCGGCGACCTCGCTCAACAACGACCACGTCCTCTCCTTCAACGGGAAGATGCTCGGCCTCAGCAACATGTTCCCCGGAGAGAACGGCACGTCGATCATCTACACCGTCCCGGTCGATGGCGGGTCGCCGAAGCGGGTGACGCCACGGGGACCGTCTTATCTCCACGGCTGGTCGCCCGACGGCCGGACCCTGGTTTACACCGGCCTGAGGAACGGCAACTACGACGTTTATAAGATCCCAGCGCGGGGCGGCAGGGAGACGCGTCTGACGAAGGCCAAGGGGCTGGACGACGGGCCCGAGTTCACGCCGGACGGCCGCTTCATTTATTTCAACTCCGTCCGCAGGGACGGCATGCGCATCTGGCGGATGCTGCCGAATGGGAAGATGCAACGCCAGGTTACGACGGGCGACCTCCAGGACTGGTTCCCTCACGTCTCCCCCGATGGCCGGTCGATCGTCTTCCTTTCCTACGAGCGGGACGTCGAGCCCGATGACCACCCCTTCTACAAGCAGGTCTACCTGAGGTCCATGCCGGTCGAGGGCGGCGAGGTCCGCGTCATCGCCTACGTCTTCGGCGGCCAGGGCACGATCAACGTCCCCTCCTGGGCGCCCGACGGCCGGCGGATCGCCTTCTGCAGCTACAGCGACGGCCTCCGCTGACCTCCCCTCGACGCGAATTGACAGTCGCTCCCCCGGTCATTTAGAATGGGCGGCTGAGGAACCGCCCCCGAGGTCAGCCCAGGAACGGACGTGCCGAGATTTTCATGGACAAGAAGCCGTCGCCCGACCTGAGGACGATCTGCGCCGCCTTCGCCGTCGAGGGCCGCTTGGTTTCTTCTTGCCCCATCCCCTCCGGCCATATCAACGATACCTACTGCTCCGAGTTCGAGGACGGCGGGCGGCGGGCGAGGTACGTCAACCAGCGGATCAACCACCACGTCTTCCGCGAGCCGGAGAAGCTCATGGAAAACGTCGAGCGCGTCACCCGGTTCGCCCGGGAACGGATCGTCGCCGCCGGCGGCGACCCGGAGCGCGAGACGCTGACCATCGTCCCGGCCCGGGACGGCCGCTCCTTCCACAGGACGGCCGAGGGCGACTACTGGCGGATGTTCCTCTACATCGAAGGCGCCCGGACCTATGACAAGGTCGAGGACCTCCGGCACGTCTACGCCGCCTCCCGGGCCTTCGGCGCCTTCCAGAAGATGCTCAGCCGGCTGCCCGGCGGCCGCCTCCACGAGACGATCCCGAACTTCCACCACACCCGGAAGCGCTTCGAGGCCTTCCGCGCGGCGCTCGCCCGCGACGCCGCCGGCCGAGCGGCCGGGGT
>JBBISK010000015.1:0-9606 GCA_037441295.1 Candidatus Aminicenantota bacterium
CCTCGGCCATTTCGGGATTGGTCTGGTCCCAGTCCTTCCTCATCCCCATCATCCTGTTTGTAATCATCATGTCCTCCGCTCAGATGGTCATCTCCGCTGTGGCCCTGGAGAAGCAGAACAAAACCCTGGAGACGCTCCTGACCGTGCCCATCCGCCGGACGTCCGTCGTCACGACCAAGATGCTCGCGGCCGGCATCGTGGGCCTGCTCTCGGCCGGCATCTACATGATCGGCATGAGGTCGCTCATGGGCGGAATGACGGGCGGGATCAGGGCCGGCGCCGCGGCGAGCGGCGTCATCAAGGAGCTCGGTCTGACCCTGGCCGGCAAGGGATACGCGTTGCTCGGTGCGTCCATGTTCTTTGCCATCCTCTGCGGCCTGGCCATGGCCATGATCCTGGGCGTCCTGGCCGAAGATTTCCGGAGCGCCCAGACCCTGATCATGCCCATCATGTTGATGATCCTCATCCCATATCTCCTGTCGTTCTTCGTGGACTTCCAGACCATGCCGCTGCCGGCCAAGCTCCTGATCATGGCCATCCCGTTCTCCCATCCCTTCATGGCCACGCCAAATATCATGCTGGGGCATTATTCCGCGGTCATCTACGGCATCCTCTATATGGCCGTTGTATTCCTCGTCCTAGTCGTCATCGCGGCCAGGATCTTCTCCACGGACCGGGTCCTGACGATGAAGCTGCGGTGGGGGAAGAAAAAAGTCGTGCTGTGACGCCGGGTCGGGAACCGCGCGCGGGGCGGCCGGGGCGCCGGGCCGCCCTCACCGCGCCGCGGTATTCGGCGTCCTCCCCCATATCACCCTTAGAGGCGATTGACGGGGGTCATCCCGTCTGGGAAAATGCGGACTTGAAGCCATCGCCTTGGAGACGACGTCCATGAACCAGCGGAAAGAGAGGCGGATCGAGGAAAGGAACACGGTCGTCATCCGGTCCGCGGGCAGCGCCAACGGGCCCCAGACGAACCTCGGCGTCAACGCCTATACGTACGACCTCTCCCTCGGCGGGACGCGCCTGTTCACGGACAGGCCCTTCGCCGTCGGCACGACCATCCGCATCGTCATCGAGCTGGCCAAGACCTGCCAGTCGATCCAGGTCGACGGCGAGGTCAAGTGGATGCGGGAGAGCGGGACCGACGCCGTCTACGAGATCGGCGTCGAATTCCTGCACAATATCTCCCAGACGATCCTGTCCCTCATCCGCCATCTCTACGGCATGGCGAACGGCGTTTCGGCCTCCGTTACGGCCTGCGCAGAGATAGGCAAGGAGTTGATCGAGCCGGAGGTCAAGGCCCCCGCCGAACCGACCCTGCCCCTGGTTGCAAGCCCGCGGCCTGCGGCCGGCGCCCGTTCTGAGGCCGCGCACGGCCGGTCGAAGAAGCGCAAGGGCACCCACGGCGGGGCCGCCGCCGGCGAGCCCGGTCCGGGCTCCCGGAACTAGGCCCCCGTCAGCCCGCCGTCCGCCTCACTTCCCGCCTTTCAGCCACTCGTCCAGCCAGCCGATGACCGTCTCGTGCCACTGGATGGAGTTCGCCGGCTTGAGGACCCAGTGGCTCTCGTCCGGGAAATAGAGAAAGCGGCTCGGGACGCCGCGCCTCTGGAGGGCGGTGAAGGTCGAGAGGCCCTGGGAGTCGACGATGCGGAAGTCCTGGCCGCCGTGGACGACGAGCATCGGGGTCTTCCAGTTCTTGACGAAGTTCACCGGGTTGTGCTTCTCGTAGCTCTGCGGGTTGTCCCACGGCGTGCCCAGGTGGTCCCATTCCGGGAACCACAGCTCCTCGGTGTCGAAATAGGCTGACCGCTCGTCGAGGTTGCCGTCGTGGCTGACCAGGCAGCGGAACCGGTCGGGCCAGTTGCCGGCGATCCAGTTGATCATGTAGGCGCCGTAGGACGCGCCCAGCGCCCCGACCCTCTCCCCGTCCATCCAGGGGTACTTCTTGAGGGCCGCGGCCAGCCCTTTCTTCAGGTCCTCGAGAGGCTTCCCGCCCCAGTCGCCGCGGATCGAATCGCAGAAGGCCTGCCCGTAGCCCGTCGAGCCGTGGAAATCGACCATGACCGCGGCGTAGCCCGCCCCGGCATAGGCCTGGGGGTTCCAGCGGTAGTGGAAATCGTTGCCGAACGACCCCTGCGGGCCGCCGTGGATGAGGAAAGCCACGGGATACTTCTTCGCCGGGTCGAAGTCGGCCGGCTTGACGACGATGCCATAGACCGTCTCGTTGTTCCAGCCGGTGAAGGTGAACTGCTCGACCTCGCCCAGCCGAGCGGCGGCGATCCTGGCGGCGTTGATGCGGGTCACGGCCCGCTCGCTGCTCCCGTCGGGCGCGACCGAATAGATCTCGGTCGGCGACCGCAGGTCGTTCCGCTCGAAGACGATCTTGTCCCCCGCCGGGGCGAAGCCGGCCACCGTCCCGTTGGTCACCACGGTCGCCGCGCGGCCGGTCTTCGCGTCCACCGCGAAGAGCGAGGTCTGCCCTTTGTTCGGGGCCGTGACCAGGAGCTTAGACCCGTCCGGCGACCAGTCCATCGCCGAGACCGAGAAGTCCCAGGCCCCGGTCAGGACGCGGCCCGCCGCCCCCCCGCCGTCCGGCCATGGCATGAGCACGATCCGGAAGCGGTCGGCTTCGTAGCCGGGACGGGCCATGGCCAGGTAGGCCAGCGTCTTTCCGTCCGGCGAGAAGACGGGCGTCGTGTCCCAGGCCTTGTTCGCCGCGGTCAAGCAGCGCGGCGGCCGTGAGCCGTCAACCGGCCCAGCGTAGAGGTTGAAGTCGGTCGACCAGGGCTCCGCCCGGCCGGCGTCGCGGGCGGTGAAGATGATCTCTTTCGAGTCGGGCGTAAAGGCGATCTCTTCGGGTCCGCCGAAGGGCTTGCTGGGCGAGTCGGCGTCCATGGTCCGCATGATGTCCGTGGCTTCGCCGCCCGCGGCCGGGACGGCGAAGACGTGCGACCGGCGGCCGTCGTTCCAAGTGTCCCAGTGCCGAACGAAGAGCTTGTCATAGACGCGGCCCGTAGCCTTGTCCTTGGCCCGGGCCTCGAGCGTCTGGAGCGTCTCCGCGGGCGTCCGGCCGGGGAAGACCTCCATAGTCACGGCCAGCGTGCGGCCGTCCGGCGAGACAAGGAGGGCCCCGGCGTCGAGGGGCAGGTTCGTGACCTGCTGGGCCTCGCCCCCGTCGAGGAGGATGCGCCAGACCTGGGACGAGCCCGAGCGCGTCGACAGGAAATAGAGGCCCCTGCCGTCAGGCATCCAGCGGGCGCTGAAGTCGGCGGCGGGGTGCGCGGTCAGCCGGCGGAGGTCCCGGCCGTCGGCGCCGACGAGCCAGATGTCCGTCCGGCCGCGGTTCGCCTCGAGGTCGGTCGTGCGCAGGGTGAAGGCGATCGTCCGGCCGTCCGGGGAGACCCGGCTGTCGGAGATGCGGTCCATGGCCAGCATGTCGTGGACCGAGAAGGAGTGGGTCGCAGCCGGCGCCCGGTCTTGGGCGGCAGGCCCGGGGGCGGCGGACGACGGAAGCCCGGTCGCGACGAGAAGGACAAGGGCGAAGCCCAAGGCGGAAAGGGTGCGGCGCATCTCAAGACCTCCTCGGAGGATTCCAGAAAATCGTCCCGGGCGGGGCCGCCGCCGGACGGCCCATGCCCGATGGGTTCACTTCTCCGTCCACGTGGCCCGGTCCAGGCGGTCGAGCTGGAGGGCGGTCCGGATGGACGAAACGATGAAGACGGTGACGAGTCCGACCGCGACGGACAGGACCAGGATGTCGGTCAGCTTGAAGTCGACATGGAAGGCCCGGACGATGAAGGGATTCCAGAACGCCCCGGTCGTGGTGACGGCGACACAGATGATCCGGACCTCGGTCGGCCCGATTCCCCAGTAGGAGATCTGGAAGACCCGGCTGACGTAGGCCTCGACGTGGGCATAGACGTTCATCAGGAGATAGCCCAGGGCCACGGACATGCCGACGCCGACGTGGACGAGCGAGGACAAGGCCAGGCCGAGGGCGAAGAGGACCGTGGTGAACGCGTCGCTGACATGATCGACAAAATAGCCGAACCTCTCGCGCTCCCGGTGCCGGACGCGGGCCAGGGTTCCGTCGAGGCTGTCCGCCCACCAGTGGATGACGAAGCCCGCGTTGCTCAGCATGATCCACCAGCGGGAGTAATGGACGAGGACGAGCCCGGCGAAGATGACGAAGCCGGCCACGATGCCCAGGACCGTGAGATGGTCCGGGCTGACCCAGGCAGGGAGGGCCCGCGCCATCCTGGGGAGAACGCGTTTCTCCCAGGGACCGGTGATGGTTTGGATGACGCGTCTCGCCTTCTCCTCGGTTTCCATGGGTGGCCCTCCTCCTCGTTAGGCCGATTCTAACACACTTCGGGGCAAAGGCGGAGGCAAAAACCGCGTCCGGTCACGACGCGGGGGGCTGCTCCTCCCCCGCGGGCGGCCGCCGGAACCTCTCCCGCACGAACGGCACGAGGGCCGAGATGAGCAGGGTTACGAACAGCCCAATGATGACGCCGTTCGGGACGGCGAAGGCCCGGCCGAGGAAGGCCAGGAGGAAGAAGCGCGGGATGCGCGAGAGGACGACAGCCAGGGCGTAGAGGGGCAAAGGGTAACGGGCCGCGGCGACGAGGAAGCGGAACGGATAGAAAGGCACGGGCGTCAGGCCGGCGATCCACAGGGTCGGGAACGGCGCCTTCCGGAAGAGGTCCACCAGGCGGCAGACGAGGCGGCCCCGGCAGATGCGTTGGAAGGTCTTGAGGTCGGCCAGCGACTCGAAGATCGTATAGTTGATGACCTCCGTGATGAGGGTCCCGGCGGTGGCCGTGAGGGCGACGACCCAGGCCGGATAGAACTTGCCGAAGAACAGGATGACCGGCTCGTGGGGCAGGGCGGCCAGGACGAATTGGGAGGGGAAGCAGTAGAAGAAGAGGACCCAGAGGCTCTTGCTGTGCCGGAGGGCCGGCGAGGCCAGCCAGACGACGAGAAGGCCGAAGACGAGGGCGGATTCCACGATGAAGAGGGCCGTCCGCAACTGGCGGCGCGACTTGGCTGGCCGGCCGGCGTCCGGGCCCCCCGGGGAACCATATGCGGACATCTCGTCCTGACCCCTCGCCCGCTACCTGGCCGGGGCGGTGACCCGGCCGAGCCTCTTCGCCGCCGCCTTGAGCTGAGGGAGTTTCGCGGCCTCGCCCGGCTTGATGCCGTGCCACATCGTGCACAGGTGCCCGAGCATCCGGTCCGAGCCAAGGGCCAGAGAGGCATCGATCAGGTTCCGGACCGCCTTGGGGTCGCGGAAGCTCGTCGGCAGGACCCGGAAGCCCTTGTCGAGGAAAAGCCTGACGGACGGGAAGCCGTACTTTCTCTGGGTCTCGTAGGAGCGCTCGTAGTGCCAGTCGCAGATGATGATGTCCTTGGGGATGAGGTCGATCGCCGGATAGGTCTCGTTCTTCGACGCCTCCCACATGCCGTAGCCGGTCTCCGTGCCGTCGATGAGCCGGTCGCCCCACATCATCATCTCCTTGCCCCGGGCCTTGACGATATGGTCGTACGCGTCGTTGACGGCCTTGGCGAAGAGCCGCGCCGGCGATTTCCCCCGGCAGCGGGGGCAGGCATCGTCGCCGATGACGAAAACCTCGTCCATGCCGACGTGGATGGCGTCGGCCTCGAAGGCGTCGATGATCTCGTCGTAGAGGGCGAAGATGACCGGCGGGAGGTCCGGGTGGAGCGGGCACCAGCTCCGGCAGTAGAAGTCGTTCCCCATCGGCTCCTTGCCCTTGTTGCCGGGATACTTGCCGGGGGATTCGTCGAACTGCGGGTGCTTCGTGAGCAACGGATAGGTCTTCTCCGCCCAGGACTGGTGGCCGAGGCTCTGGAACTCGGGGACGAGGCGGATCTGGTATTGCCGGCAGAGGGCGACGATCCGCTTCACGGTCTCCTTCGGGATGGCCTTGTCGGACCTGAGCTCCGGGTGCGAGACGAACTCGTAGTTGTAATCGATCTCGGCCACGAGAAGGTTGACGCCGAGCCCGGCCAGGGCGGGGATCTCGGAGAGGAGCCCCTGGGCGTCGTCGGGGCTTTCGAGCATGGCGTGGAAGCCGAACCAGAGCGGCCGGGCCCGGGGCGGCACGGCGGTGGGCGCCGGGGCGCAGGCCGAGGCCGCCAGCGCGGCCGCGAGGAGCACGGAGAGGAGGGTCGTGCGGACGGGATGCTTCATGAGGACCTCTTTCGAAGGAGAGGGGTTGGCGGAAGCCATGGACAGCCCAGATTATTCCTCAACCTGCGGGATTTATCAAGAATCAGAAGGGGTCAGGTCTACTTTCTTACACTCGTGCTCGGCAGCGATGAGGGATACCCATGAATCCTCCGGGATGAGTGAAAGAAAGTAGACCTGACCCCGGCTTATCCCCGGCTTGACAAACGGCACCGGCGGGCGATATGTTTCCCGCAGTGGAGCGGCCGGAGCCGCGCCGGAAGGAGGAGGCATGCGAAAATACGGTCGGTTCCCTCTCACGGGCTGCGCGGCCCACCCCATGAGCCGGAGGCGGTTCCTCGGCGATTGCGCCGTGTGCGCCGGCGCGGCCGGCCTCATGGCGACCCCATCTTGGCTGAAGGCGGAGGCCCCGGCCAAGTCCGCGGAAGGCAAGCTGCGGCTGAGGGTCCTCTACTCCCTCCACGCCCCGGTCCAGGACCGCCCGGACTGGCCCAACATCGGCTTCGATTTCCGTCCGGTCATGGAGAAGTTCAACGCCGAGCTCGCCGGCCGTTTCCCCGACACGGTCTTCCTTCCCGCCCTGGCCTCGGGCCCCGAGGAGGCCCAGAAGGTCCTCGACTCGGACAAGGCGGCTCCGGTCGACGGCTCTATCGTCTTCCAGATGAACTGCTGGAACCGCGTCGTCCAGACCGCGGCCGCCACGGGCAAGCCCGTCCTCTACGTCGATTTCCCCTTCGCCGGGAGCGGCGGCTTTCTCGTCTACAGCGCGGCCTTCCTCCGCGCCGGGACGAGGAACGTCGGGTTCGTCGCCTCGCCGAGGCCGAACGACCTCTTCGACGCCGTCCGCGCCTTCGAGCAGGCCAAGGCCGCCGGGCTCAGTTTCGACTTCGCCGCGGCCGTGGCCGAGAGCCGGGTGGCCCGGACGCCCGGGCCCTGGGACGTCGCCGGCAAGCCCGACCGGCTGGCGGTCCTGCCGACGGCCGAGACCCTCCGCCTCATCAAGGGCGCGACGCTCCTCGCCGTGCGCGACGACAAGCCCGGCCCGGCGACGTCGGTCATGGGCGTTCCCGTCCACCAGATCCCCTTCGCCGAGGTCAACGACGCCTGGGCGGCCGCCGACAAGGACGAGGCGCGAACGATCGCCGACCGCTGGGCCAAGACGGCCGCCGTGGTCAGCGGCGTCAGCCGCGACGAGCTCGTCAACTCGGCGGCGATGTACCTCGGCATGAAGGACGTCATCAAGAAGCGCGGCGCCCACGGCATCACCGTCAATTGCCTGGGCGGCTTCTACGGCGGGCACATCCACGCCTACCCGTGCCTGGGCTTCCACGAGCTCAATAACGAGGGCCTCGTCGGCGGCTGCGAGTGCGACGTCCCCTCGGCCGCAGCCATGACGGCCTTCGGCCTCATGACCAAGGGCCGGCCGGGGATGATCTCCGACCCCGTCCTCGACACGTCCACGCGCCACATCATCTACGCCCACTGCGTGGCCTCGAACAGGGTCTTCGGCCCGCGCGGCCCGGTCAACCCGTTCGAGATCCTGACCCATTCGGAGGACCGGAAAGGGGCCTCCGTGCGCTCGATCATGCCGGCGGGCTACATGACGACGACCGTCGAGCTGTCCGAGGAGCGGCGGGAGATCCTCTTCCACCGCGGCAAGGCCGTCGGCAATGACCCCGAGGACCGGGCCTGCCGGACGAAGCTCGTCGCGGAGCCGTTCGGGGATTTCGAAAAGCTGTTCACGAAGTGGGACGTGTGGGGCTGGCACCGGGTGACGTTTTTCGGCGACCTCAGGGACCCGGTCTACGCCCTCGCCGACGCCATCGGCTGGAAGGTCGTCGAGGAGGCCTGAGCCCCACCCTCTAGGCCCGGGCCTTGCCGCACGAGGCGATGAGGTCCGTCAGCTGTCTTTCCTTGAGCCCGGCAAGGTGCTTTCCGTCGAGACGTTTGGAGACCTTGCCGCCCTCGAAGAACAGCACCGTCGGATAGACCGCGATGCCGTGCGCGTCGAAGAGGGTCTCGTTGCCGTCGAGAAGGATCCGGAAGAACTCCCCCTCGCGGCCGGCGGCGTACTTCTCGTAGACGGGAAGGAACGCCCGTGAGAACGGGCACCAGTCCGCGTAAAAGAGGATGAAGACTCCGTCCGCCGATCCCGTGATCTCCTGGATCTCCTTCGAAGTGCAAACCTTGCTCATCTTCGCCTTCCTTCGACCCTCCGGATTCAGGCAGCCATTATAGGCCCGCGCTCCGGGGCCATCAAGTGCCGCCCCCTCTTCCCGGGCGCGCCCGGCCCGCGTATAATGACGCGCAGACATGTTCCTGCTCAACGAATTCCTTCTTCTTTCGCCCCTGGTCGTCTACGCGTTCGTCCGGGTCCTCGTCCTCTTCCGGAGACCGGCGGCGCGGCTCGCCTTCGCCGCGGCCTTCGGCCTGCTCGTCGCGGCCTTCCCCATCGCCGAGTCCCTGTCGCACCGGGCGGGGAGCGGCGCCCCGCGGGCCGTCATCCTCGCGGGCTACGATGCCCTCCCCTTTCTGATGTACTTCGTCCTGACCGTCGTCTTGTCGGATATCCTCGTCGGCGCCTGCCGGCTCGCCGGGCTCGTCTCCCGGGAGGCCGTCCGCGGCGCCCGGTTCCGCCGCCTCCGTCTGGCCGCGGCCTTCCTCATCCCCGCATTGGTCGTCGCCGGGGGGATCGCAAATTTTCATTGGCTCCGGACGAAGGAGTACCGCGTCGAGATCCCGCACCGGGGGTCGGCCATCGCCGGCCTGACCGTCGTCTTCGCCGCCGATTTTCACCTCGGGGCGATCACGGACAGCGGCTTCATGGCGAAGTTCGCGGACAAGGTCAACGCCGTCGACCCCGACCTCGTCCTCATCGGAGGGGATGTCCTCGAAGGGGACCGGCGCAACGAGGACACCTCGGCTTTCGAGCGGGAGTTCCGGCGGCTCCATCCTGCCTACGGGGTCTACGGCGTGCCCGGGAACCATGAGGGCCACGGCGGCGGGGGGCGGGGCTTCTTCGAGCGGGCCGGCATCCGGCTGCTCGAGGATGCCGTGGTCAAGGTTGACCAGGCCGTTTATCTCGTCGGCCGCAAGGACGCCCGGTCACGGGACCGCAAGGCTCTCGCCGACCTCCTGCGCGGCGTGCCGGGGGACCTGCCCGTCATCCTGCTCGACCACCGGCCGACGGACCTCGGGGCCCCCGGCCTGGCGGACGTCGACATCCAGCTCTCGGGGCACACCCACTACGGGCAGCTCTTCCCGGTCAACTGGATCACCGACCGCGAGTATGAGCTCAGCTGGGGGCACCTCAAGAAAGGGCGGACGGATGTTTTCGTGACGAGCGGCGTCCAACTCTGGGGCCCGCCCGTGCGGACCGCCGGGGCCTCGGAGAT
>JBBISK010000015.1:9616-21597 GCA_037441295.1 Candidatus Aminicenantota bacterium
GGCCCGGTCGAAGCCGCTACACCGGCCGTGGCCGCGGCGCTGCTTGTCGCTCTGGCTGCCGAAGCGCGCCGCCGCGGGGCCTCGGAGATCCTCATTATCCGCGTCAAATTCACAGACCCGGCCGAAGCTCGATAGCCGGCGTCTTCCAGGCGAAAACGAGAAAGCAAGGCGAGGAAAGAGCCCGCCGTGTCTAGGTGCCGAGCTTGAAGATGGCCCGGAAGCCCGGGTTCTTCCGGAGGGACCTGAACTCCGGCAGGATGACCGGGAAATAGAAGTCGCTGGTCCCGGCGGCCACGGACTTCCGGAGGTATTCGACGGCCGGCCCCGGCTGGCCAAGGAGGGCGCAGAGCTCGGCCAGGTCGCACAGCGTGTTGGCGTCCTTGAGCTCGCCCGGCCGAACCTCTTTCAGGCAGGCCTCGGCTTTGGCCCGCTCGCCGGTAATGACTTCGACGGCGCCGAGCGCGACCCAGTCCCCGGGGTCGGGCGCCGGCCTGCCCACTGCCTTCTCCAGCCCGGCCCGGACGTCGCGCAGGGCCTCGTTGGCCTCGACCCCCTGGCCCGCATCCCGCAGGGCCAGGGACAGGGCGATGGAGTCCCACACGATCTTCCCCTCCGACTTCCGCTGCTTGTCGAGAGCGACGACCCTCCGGAAATAGGGAACGGCCTCCGCCGCCCGGCCCGCCGCGTAGAGGACGTGGCCGAGATTCGGCAGAGCATAGGGATGGTCGGCCTCGAGCTCGAGCGCCTTCCGGAGCTCTTTCTCGCCCTCGTCGAACTTCTCCTGGACGGCGAGGCTGTATCCGAGGTAGCTGTGAGGGTTCGCCAGGAGCGGCGCAAGACCGGCCATCCGCCGCCCCACCGACTCGGCGGCCGGGGCGTCGTGCCTGAAGGTCATGTGGAGGAACCAGAGGTTTTGAAGAGGGACGGAGCTCCTGGGAGCCCGCCGGGACGCCTCTTCGAAGAGCGGGACGGCCTCGTCGTACCGGCCCAAGGCTTGGAGGACGCGCGCGGCATTGTTGTACGGGGCCATGAGGTCGGGGAAGAGCTCCGAGATCGTCTTGTACTCCGCCAGGGCGCCTTCGAGGTCCTTGTCGACGAACTGGCGGCAAACGGCCTTGAGCGGCAGAAGGTCCTTCTCCGGCAGCTTCTGGCTCATGCCGTCCTCAAGGGCTTGTCTGAGCATCGCCTGGCCCTTCTTTTCATCGTTCATGAACTGGATCAGGACGAGCGCCAGAGAGCTCCGCGCGGCGACGAACTTCGGGTCCTTGTCCAGGGCAAGCTCGTAGAGCGCGACGGCCTCCTTGAAGCGGCCGTCGCTCCGCTTGGCCTGGGCCAGGGAGAAATAGTTCAACGCCTCCCACGAGGACGTCGTGACCGTGGCCACGGGCCGTGCGGCTTTCTCGATCGAGCCGAGCGATTCGCCGAGCCGGGAGCGTAGCCGGCCGGTCAGCTGGTCGATGCCCTTGAGCAGGACGGCCTCGCGGCCCCGGGCGGCGACGCGGATGCGGTCGACGTGGCGCTGCTTCAGCGGGTCGACGAGGATGGCCTCGAGCTCGTAGGCCTCACCGGCGGCCAGGATGCGCGGCAGGATGAAGGCCCGGACGCCGGCGAAGCGGCAGATTTCGCAGCCGAGGGCCTCGTCGACGCGGGCCGAGGGGTCGACGCGCATCAAGCGGAGCGTCTCCGCGATCTGCCCCTTGTCGAAGACGGCGGCGAAGGGCGACTGCTGGAGGCCGGCCTCGATGGCCGTGCGCAGGGCCAGGTCGAAGACCTTGTCCCCGGTCAGATTCTCGACGTCGGCCACCATGAGCTTGTCCCGGCTCTCGAAGGCCAGGCTCGGCCGGGTGAGGAGCCAGACGGCGACCGCCAGTGCGGCGAGCGAAACGGCCCCGGCGGTGACGAGGAGCCGGCGGCGGGACCGGCCGAAGGTCAGTTTCCGGGCGGCGTCCGAGCCGCGCGTCGCGGGCCGGGCCCGCAGGCCGTTGAGGGCGTCGGCCATCTCCCGGGCCGATGGATAGCGCTTCGCCGGGTCCTTGGCCAGGGCGCGCCCGATGATTTCCGCGACGCCGGCCGGAAAGCCCGGGCGGAGGGACTCGACCGGCCGGGGCGCCTCGTGGAGGATGGCGTGGAGGACGGCCCCCTCTTTCTCACCACGGAACGGCAGCTGACCCGAGACCATCTCGTAGAGGACGACGCCCAGGGACCAGACGTCGGTCCGGGCGTCGACGTCGTCGCCGCGGGCCTGCTCCGGCGACATGTAGGCGACCGTCCCCAACGTCGTCCCCGGCATGGTCAGGCGCGCCTCCCCGGCCAGCTTGGCCAGGCCGAAATCGAGGATCTTGGCGACGCCGTCCTCGGTGATCATGATGTTGCCCGGCTTGATGTCGCGATGGACGATGCCCGACGCGTGGGCCTTAGCGAGGCCCTCGGCCGCTCCCTGGGCGATGTCCAGGGCCTCGTCCGGGGCAAGCGGGCCGCGGCCGAGCTTCTCCCTGAGGCTCTCGCCCTTGTAGCAGGCCATGGCGATATACATGCCGCCGGCCTCGGTCTCGTCGACCTCGTGGATGGTGCAGATGTTGGGGTGGTCGAGGCCCGAGGCGGCCCGGGCTTCATGGACGAATCGTTCGCGGGACTCCGTGTCGGCCGTCAGCCCGGGCGGCAGGAACTTGAGGGCGACCATGCGCTTGAGCCTGAGGTCCTCGGCCTCGTAGACGACGCCCATGCCGCCGCGGCCGATCTCCCGGATGATGCGGTACTTACGGGCGAGGACCTGCCCGGGCGCGATGCGCGAGGTCTCGACCTTGAGAGTCCTGGTCGGTCCGCCTTCCATCGACCCCTCCCTTCGTCCCGGCGGATTGAGCATACCAAGCCCGGACGCGCGAGTCAATCCGGGCTTTCGCGGCGGCCCGAGCGCCGCTATAATAAGGGACCGGCCTGGCCGGGCGGACCGCGGACCGAGGAGGAAGACAATGAGCATGACGATAAGGGGACACAGGGCGCTTCTTTTCCTGGTCGCGGCCTCGTGTTTCCTCAGGCCGGCGCCGGCCGCGGCCGACGGTTTCGACCGCTTCCGCTTCACCGGCACCCCGGCCCCGCTCCCCGCCGTCCCGGCGCCGGGACAATTCAACGGCTACACGAACTACTGGCACGACGTCTACTGGACATGGTCGCAGTACGGCAATCTCTTCCTCATCAGCCAGCCGGACGTGGCCCGCTCGATCGTCCAGAGCAAGGTCGACACCGCCGAGGCGCTGGGCGTCCCCGGCCTTTGTGTGGCCGAGGGGTTCCTCGAGGCCTATCTCAAGAGCCCGGTCCTCGAGCTCGACGACCCGGACCAGGCGGCACTCGAAAAGGCCCTGTCCGGCGCCGACGTCCTCGCCCGGGTCCGGCCCGGGAGCGCCCTGGGCCGCCGGCTCCTCGCCCTCGCGCCCGACCTCACCGCCGCCCGAAAGGCCCTTGGCAGCCACCAGCTGAATGCCCGCGGGTTCGCCGATGTCCTGGCCTTCCCGCTGGAGGGCGGGGGGCGCCGGCTCCTCGTCGTGGCCACGGACTCGGCCGACGGAGGGCGCCGCTTCGGGGAACTCCTCTCGGGCCTCCGCGACGTCCTCAGCCGCTATGACCTCCACCGCGGCTGGTTCGGCACCGGGACCCTTCTCCACAGCGTGACCTGCTTCCCCGGCCATCCCCTTGAGGTTATCGCCAAGGGGCTCGGCCAGGGCAACGACTGGTTCACCTTCAGCGGCTACATGGACTACCTGATGAAGGATGAGCTCCCGGCCTGGCTGGCCGCGGTCGGGCTCGACGTCGCGACCGACGTCGGCACCGGCAAGGCCACCCACAGCCTGGGAACCGTCGCCTACGGCCTCCGCGACTGGGACGGGCTCAAGATCCAGGACACGCCGACCGAGGAGGAGTGGATCAGGTTCGTCAGGGACCGCGGCGGCCACATCTTCCGTCCGGTCTACGCCCCCGACTGCGATAAGTTCACTTACGACGGATACATCGGCATCGACGGGAACCAGAAGCAGATCGACGGCGAGGAGGTGCCCTTCATCCTCCAGACGGGCATGGTCCGCGAGGACGCGCCGGCCTGCATGGTCCTCTTCACGCAGAAGGGCGCCCCGCTGACGCGCGAAAGGATGTGGGGGGCCATCCTCGGCCGGCGCGCGGTCGGAGTGCTTCCCCAGGGCCGGATGATGGGCCCGGGCCCGTTCCGGCGCGCCCTCCAGATGCTCCTTCTCGACCGGACCTTCCTCGAAAGCTATTTCGGCGACCGGGTCCGGCTCGAGGCCGCGGTCGAGGGCCGCGAGCTCGTCGTCCGGGCGGCCAACCTGACCGGGACGCCTCTCGCGGCGAAGCTCGAGGTCAGGCCGGCGCCCGGCCTCCGGGTCGCGACGCCGTTCGCCGACGCTGCCCTGCCCGCGCAGGCCGAGCGGACCTTCCGCTTCGCCGTCGAGCCCGAGGCGGCGGCCATGGCCAGGACGAACCCCATCCTCGTCGAGCTGCGCTGGGGCACGGCCAGGAAGAGGACGCTGGCCATTCTCGACCTGCCGCCGGCCGTTTCGGTCCACCGGCTCCTCTATGGCCAGGAGCCGGAGGTCGTCTACCCCGTTTCCGTCTACAACTTCTCGAAGGGCGCGGCTTATCCGGTGTCGGTCAAGGTCTACGGCGCGGGCGCCGGCGCCGCGAAGCCGGTTTACGAAACGGCCCGGACCGGGCACGCCGGGCCGGGCGACCACGAGGCCCTGACCTTCCGCCTGCCGCTCAAGGCCGGCTCCTACACGGTCAAGGTCGCCGCGCTCGGCGCCGCGGGCGAAACCCAGCTCGGCGTCGAGCCGGCCGCCGGCCGGGCCACGGTCACCGAAGTCGACCTCGACGGCGACGGCGTCAACGAGTACCGGATGGAGAACGGCAAGGTCCGGGTGACGCTCCTGCGGACCGGGGCCCGCATCATCGAGGACTTCGTCAAGTCGCGGAACGACAATGTCCTCTTCAAGCTCTGGCCGGAGAAGGAGGACACGGACAAGCGCCCGTTCCGCGAGCGCGGTTTCTACCCCTACGGCGGCTTCGAGGACTTCCTCGGCCAGGCCTCGATCGAGACCCACAAGGTCTACGACGCGGAGGTCGTCCGGCGGGAGGGGCCGTTCGTGGAGGTCCGGATGGAGGCGGATTACTACGGCAACCGGCTGGAGAAGACCTTCACCCTCTACGGCGACTCGCCGCTCGTCGAGGTCCGCTTCGCCCTCGAATTCCGGAACCCCGAGCTCCATATGATCGGGCCGCAGCCGATCCTCGAGCTCGGCCACCGGCACTGGACCGAGGACGTCTTCGTCATCCCCTCGGTCAAGGGGCGGCGGGAGGTCCGGATGAGGCCGGAGGAGTATTTCGGCGAGCTCTTCTTCCTCAAGGAGGGCTGGAACGCCGGCCGCGATACGGTCGAGGACGTCTCCTTCGTCGGCGCCTTCCCGGTGAGCGAGCCCGAGTTCCTCCACGTGTGGATGAACCACCCGTCCAACGGGGAGTCCCATCACTACTACGCCGAGCTCCAGCCCTGGGTGCCCATCTTCCAGAAAACGGTCCGGTATTTTTCCTACTATCTCTGGGCGGACGCCGGTCCCTGGGAGAAGGGGCTCGAGGAGCTAAGGCGCCGCAACCTCGTCACCTCGAAGTGACCCCGCGCGGCCCTATCCGGGCCGGGGCGAGTTGACCCGGACGGAGGGCTGTGCTATTTTTGGGGAAATGGAAGGCGGTCCCTCTCTCTCGACGTCCCTGGTCGGCCGGGTCCTCAAGCACTACAAGGTCGAATCGCTCCTCGGGCGCGGCGGCATGGGGGTCGTCTACAAGGCCGTCGATGTCCGGCTCCAGCGTCCCGTAGCCCTGAAGGTGCTCGCCCCGAACGTCGTGGCCAACCCCGACCGCCGGACCCGCTTCCTCCGCGAGGCCCAGGCCGCGGCCGCCCTCAACCATCCGGCCATCGCCCAGGTCTACGACATCGACGAGGCCGACGGCGGCATCTTCATCGCCATGGAGTACGTCGACGGCAAGACCGTCAGCCGGCTCATCGCCGACGGCGAGCTCGACGTCCTGGGGGCGGTCGAGATCGCGCGCCAGGTCGCCGAGGGCCTGACCAAGGCCCACGAGGCGGGCATCCTCCACCGCGACATCAAGTCCGACAACATCATGGTGACCCGCGACGGCCACGCCAAGCTCCTGGACTTCGGCCTGGCCAAGCTCCTCGAGCCGGCCACGAACGCGCCGGAGACCCCCGACGTCCCGGACCGGACCCTGACCCGCGACCACGGCCGGACGATGCCCGGCGCCGTGTTGGGGACGATCAGCTACATGAGCCCCGAGCAGGCCCGCGGCCGGGACCTCGACCCTCGGAGCGACATCTTCTCCCTGGGCATCGTCCTCTACGAGATGGCGACCGGGGAGCTGCCCTTCAAGGGGGAGACGCCGATCGACACGATGCACGCCATCACCTACGAGGAGGCCCGGCCGGTGACGGTCATCCGGCGGAACCTGCCTCCCCACCTCCACCACATCATCGCGCGCTGCCTGCGGAAGAAGCCGGAGGACCGCTACCCGGACGCCCGGACGCTGGCCGCCGAGCTCAAGCGGCTGGAGCAGGACCTCGAGACCGGCGCCCGCCGCTCGCTCCCGGCAGGGGAACGGCTCAAGGCCTGGGGGGAGAGGGTCCTGGCCTCGATCCCCTTTGGGAACAAGGGCCTGATCCTCGCCCTCGTCGCCGTCGCCGTGACCGTTGTCCTGCTCATCGCCCGCATCAACTGGGGGTCGCTCATCGGGCCGGCCGTCATCGCCCTTCTCGTCTACAGGTCGGCCCGGAACCGGAAGCGCCAGATGCTCGCTAAGTTCGCCCAAAAGATGGCCAAGTTCCCGGACGTCCGGGCTGTCATCGTCAAGGAGGACAAGGTCACGGTCGTCGCGGACGCGCCTCCGGCCTCGCTCTATCTCCGGACGACGAGCCTCATCGAGGGCATCAACAAGCGGCTCTACTTCGGCAAGCACGTCACGGCCGAGGTCCGCAGCGGCCTCGCCGACGACGAGTTCCGCCGCCTCCTCAGCCAGACGGGCGTCGTCTATCTCAGGGACGAGGCACCGGGCGGGGCGGCTCCAGGGCACCGCGAATAAGTGAGCTATTAAAGAAAAGAGGGACAGGCCCCCCCCGGGGGGCAGTCCCTCTTCACTAAAAGTCGGAAAAGAGGCCCATCAGCTTCTTGGCGCCGGCGACCGTCTCCTGGGCGATGGCCCGGGCCTTCCTCGCCCCTTCCCTCAGGGCCTCCCGCACGTATTCGGGCTTGGCCTGGAGCTCCCGCCGCCGCTCCCGGATCGGGTCGAGGACGCGGCAGAGGTTCTTGAAGAAGACCTTCTTGCAGTCGAGGCAGCCGATGGAGGCGGTCGTACAGCCCTGGACGATCTCGTGGATCTCGGCGTCCGGGGTCACCAGCTTGTGGTAGCTGAAGATGTTGCAGCGGTCGGGGTTCCCCGGGTCGCTGCGGCGCTTGCGGGCCTCGTCGGTCTTGGCCGGCCGGAGTTTCTCCCAGATCGCCTCCGGCTCCTCGGCGACGCCGATGGTGTTGTTCAGGGACTTGCTCATCTTGGCCTCGCCGTCAATCCCCATGATCCGGGCGCCGCGGCCGATGAGGGTCCGGGGCTCGGGGAAGCAGTCGCCGAAGCGGCCGTTGAAGCGGCGGGCGATCTCGCGCGTGAGCTCGAGGTGCTGGGCCTGGTCCTCGCCGACCGGCACGGCGTCGGCCTTGTAGATGAGGATGTCCGCGGCCTGGAGGATGGGGTAGTTGTACAGGCCGGCCGTGACGTTCTCCCGCTCCCGCTCGGACTTCTCCTTGAATTGGGTCATGCGGCCGAGCTCGCCCAACGGTGTCACACAGTTGAGGAGCCAACAGAGCTCCGTGTGCTCCGGGACGTGGCTTTGGATGAAGATCGTGCACAGGGCGGGGTCGAGGCCCGCGGCAATGTTGTCCAGCGCGGCGTCGAAGATCCGTTGCTGCATGAGGGCCGGCTCGTAGCTCTGGGTGATGGCGTGATAGTCGACGATGGTGAAGAAGCACTCGTACTCCTTCATCAGCCGGACCCAGTTCTCGATGGCGCCGAAGTAATTGCCGATGTGGATCGTGCCGCTCGGCTGGATGCCGCTCAGGACGCGTTCGCGTGGAGTCATGGCCGGACCTCGTCTTTCGTCTCGGGGCTATTGTATCGGCCTTCGGGGGGCCAATCAAGTCTCGCCGAGGAGGGCCAGGAATTCGGCCAGGACCATGGCCGTGGCCCCCCAGACCTTATGGCCCCGGTACTCGTAGAACGGAACGACGGCCGTCCGGCCGCCGAAGGTCCGGGTCTCGCGGCACCGGTTCGCCGGGTCCGCCAGGTGCCCGAGGGGGATCTCAATGAGCTCGGCGACCTCGTCGACCTGGGGCCTGAACGCGAGGGTGCCGGGCAGGAAGGCGACGGTCGGGTAGATGCAGTAGTTGCTCGAGGCGAGGTAGAGGGGCGTCAGCCGGCCGAGGACCCTGACGGGGCCGAGGTCGAGCCCCAGCTCCTCCGCCGTCTCCCTCAGCGCCGTCGCCTCGAGGGACTCGCCGGGATGCTGCTCCCCGCCCGGGAAGGAGATCTGGCCGGGGTGGTGGAGGACCCGCTCCGTCCGCCGCGTCAGGAGGAGGCGGAGCTCGGCGCCGCTGTCGTAGAGGAGGACGAGGACGCCGGCCTTGAGGCAAGTCCCCTCGACCTCGAAATAAGCTTTGTGCCCCGGGCGCGGGTCGGGGGCCATGAGGAGCTGGGCGGGGATGCCGGGAAGGGGCGCCCGAAGCCCGGCTTCGATCCTCCCCAGCGTCTCGCGGCGGTCCATGAAATCGTCCTCGTAGCCAACCGCTCTATTATATCAGAGGGCGACAGGTGGGGACGGTCGTCCCCTGAAAGCCCCCGTAGCGGAGGGGGACCCGTCGGCCTCCGACGGGGGAACCGACGGGACTGGTTCCCGGGGGGCCGGGGGATGAAGGGGATGGCCGTCCCTGCCCGAGCCCGGAAAACGCGGGCGGGGCGAGCCGTCTATTTTTTGTCCCGTCCGGCGAGGAGCTTCTCGATGTCCTCGATCTCCTTCGGCACGTCCTTCGATAGGACCTCGCAGCCGTCCCTGGTGACGAGGACCGTGTCCTCGACGCGGATGCCGAAGCCCTTCTCGGGATAGTAGAGAGCCGGCTCGATGGCGAAGACCATGCCCTCCTTGAGGACTCCACCGAGGTTGACGTCGTGGACCGAAAGCCCCACGCCGTGGCCGAAGCCGCCCTCGAGTCCGCGCGGGTCGATCCCCTTGGCCTTGAGGGCCGCGGCGACGTGCTCGCGCACGGAGGCGGGCGTCGCGCCGGGCCGGTAGGCCTCGATGCAGGCCTTCTCGACTTCGAGGACGGTCCGGTAGACCGCCCGTTGCTCGTCCGTGAACCGGCCCGAGGCCGGCCAGGTCCGGGTGATGTCCATGGCCATGTGGTCGAGGTCGCCGCCGAAGTCCATGAGGACGAGGTCCCCGGCCTCGACGCGACGTGAATTCTGGTCGTAGTGCCAGACGCAGGAATTCGGGCCCGAGCCGACGATCGGGGCGTAGGCGGGGCCCCGGGCCCCGTTCTTGAGGATGACGGCCATGGCTGCGGCCTCGATCTCGTACTCGAAGACGCCGGGCCGCGTCGCCAGCATCGCCTGCCGCACGCCCTCCGCCGAATGGCGGCCGTTGCGCCGCAGGACCTCGATCTCCTCTGCGCTCTTGATGACCCTCAGGCCGTCAATGGCCGGGGCCACGTCCCGGAGCTCGCACTCGGGGTAGCGGCCCCGGAGCTTCTCGATCCGGTAGCGGTCGGCCGAGAGCTGGTCGTTATAGTGGCTGCGCGCCCTGCGGCCGTCGAAGATCCCGGTCTCGCTCCGGGCCAGGTCCATCGTGTCCCGAGCCGAAAGCCGGAGATGGAGGACCCGGCCGGACCTCGCCAGGGCTCGGGCCAGGAATTCGTCGAGGTCGCCGACGGGGAGGATGTCGTCGAACCCGGTCTTGGCCCTCGCCTCGGGGTCCTTGAGCAGGTTCGGCCCCTCGACCATGACCTCCCGCGCCGATTGCTGGGGCAGGAAAACGTACGTCCGGTTAGCCGCCGGGAGCATGACCAGGACGGCCCCCGTGTCCTCGTTCCCCGTGAAATAGAAAAAGTCGTTGTCCTGGCGGAAATGCGCTCCGGGCGGGACGTCGACGTCACCGAAGAGGAGGACGACGCCCGTCTTGACTTGGTCCATCAGGGCCGCTCGGCGGCGGGCGGACTCTCCGGGGCTAAAGCCCGTCCGCTGGGCCAGGGCCGCGGCGGGCAGAAGAAGGGCCAGGGCGGCTAGCGCCGTCCCGAATGTCGGGCTTCGTCTCATGGTCTGGGCCTCCTTTCCGGTGAAGGGTCAAGGATAATCCATCCCCGGCCCCGATTCAACTTTCCGCACTCCGGCCGGCCGGCGCGACTAAAAAGTTGGCTGTTTAAGGAACCGCCAAGGATCAGGTCATGTATGAAACGTTAGAAGTCCTGAATCGCCCGGAACCCGGGCGCCCCCTGTTCCTCCGCGACGCGGAGGCGTTCGACCGCGAGATCCGCCGCTTCGTCCCCTGCCAGGCGGACATCCTCGAATCGCTGGTCGAATCCATGCTCCTCATGGAGTCCGATTACGCCCCGGTCCTCGACCTGGGCTGCCGGACGGGCATCCTCAGCTCCCTCCTGGTCGAGGAAAAGCCGTACGTCCGGCTGGTCGCCGTTGATCAGGAACAGGCTATGGTCCTCGCCTGCCGCGAGCGGCTCGGCCCGGCCGGGGAGTGGGTGGACGTCGAGCGGCGCTCGATCGCCCAGTATTCGCGCCCGGCCGCCTATGATCACATCCTCTCGAACCTCGTCCTCCATTTCCTTCCCTCCGCGGAGGACAAGGAGGCCATCTGCCGGAACGCCTTCTGGTCGCTCAAGCCGGGCGGGATCTTCGCCTTTTCCGTCATGCTCGATGTCCGCTCCTCGAATAACGGCGACGCGCTTTGGAAGCAGTGGGAGCGCGACGTCATGGCCACGGGCGTCCGCCGCGAGGAGATCCAGGACTGGCAGCTCCGCAACCGGCCGGCCTATTTCCCGGCCAGCCAGCAGGCCTGGCTGAAGTGGCTCGGCGAGGCCGGCTTCGTCCACAGCGAGCTCGTCTGGTCCGAGACGATCTTCGGCACGTTCTGGGCCAAGAAGCCGTCCGACAAGCCCCTCGGCGGTCAGGAAAGCTTCAGCTGACGGGCCCGGGACGAACCGCGGCCGCGAAAACCCATCGCATGAAAAGGGAGGGGACCGCCCGCTTCACCGGGAGGTAAGGTGGAGGAGGGGCGCCCCCGCGGCACCCCTCGCTCCGGAACAAAAAGAAGGAGGGTTATGGAAGGGTATCGGGAAAGGGATCTGCTCGTTCACCACTCGTTCCACACCCCTAATTCATGCATATTTTGTGCCACCCGCTTCCTGGTCCGTCCCCGCCTGGAGGGCGGGCCAAAGCCCTGCCAAATCCTTTCCGTCCTGTAAATAACGTTTACAGCGCCGGCGCCGCGGGCGAGGGTCAGGCCGGGGAGCCGGGCGCCGCCTTCGCCTGGAGGGCGCGGTCGATCGAGGCGTTGAGCAGGTCGAGGTCGAGCGGCTTGACGAAGAAGTGGCTGATGGCGAGACGGCTCATCTCCTCGACCCTGATCGCGTCCGGATAGGCCGAGATGAGCATGGCTTCGCCCTCGAAGCCGGCCGACCGCAGCCTCCGGATGAGCTCCAGGCCGTTGAGGCCCGGCAGCCGGTAGTCCGTGATGACGAGGTCCGCCCGGGACCGCCCGAGCCGGCTCAAGGCCTCCGCGGCGTCGCCCATGGCCAGCACTCGGTAGCGGCCCTTGAGGAGCAGGGCGAAGGTCTTGCGGAGGGTCTCGTCGTCCTCGA
>JBBISK010000016.1:0-1383 GCA_037441295.1 Candidatus Aminicenantota bacterium
GGGGGACCCGGCGGGATTTCCGACGGGGGAACCGGGACAGGTTCCCGGGGCCGGGAGATAAGGGCGACCTCGGCGCCGCCCTAAAGCCGGACGGCGAGCCCGCCGGTCACCATGAACCCGTCAAAGACGCCGGCGTCGACGAGGAGGTGGACGCTCTTCATGATCTTCGCCTTCAGCCCGATGTTGAGCTGGAGGAAGGGAAGGAAGTTCGGGAACTTGGAGGCGCTCTCGTCCCGGAGCTGGCGCAGGGTTTTTGTCTCCGAGCTGCCGACGGTCTGGGTCGGGATCGCGCTTCCGGAGAGCTGGCCGGAATAGCTGTAGGACAGCGTCGAATCGTCAAGCGCCTTGGCCGTCGAGATGCCGCCGCCGATGGTGATGTAGGGGTGGACGACGGCCGACGGGATGATGTCCCAACGGAACGTCAGGAGGAAGGACGTCGCCTTGACCAGCGCGCTGGCGGTGGCGGACCCGTCGAACGTGGCCGTGGCCAGGGTGCTCATGTCCTGGAGGTCCATGTGCGAGGCGACGGACGGGAGGACCTTGAAGGTGCTCTTCTCGACCGAAACGCCCAGGCTGAAGGAGCCGTTCCGCGAGGGGTAGAAGCGGACGCCGAACCCGAAATCATCGCCGCGGGAATCGAACCGGGCGGTCTGCGTGTAGCTCTGCTCGCTGAGGCCGGGATAGCTGTCCTGGATATCCGACAGGATCCTGTCCCGGAACTCGGTCTTGGTGGCGTCGTTGACGATGCCTCTGGCGAGATTCCCAAGGATGTTCAAGCTCCACCGGCCGTAGTGGCCGCTGAACTCGAAGTGCCCCTGGGCCCGGAGCGCGGGGGCCGTGACCAGAAGGAGGGAAAGAGCCGTCACGAGAAGGACAGAGCGGGTGAGCGTTTTCATGTGCTCTCCTTTCCGAACAGGATCGTCCAAGAGCGTTTAGTCGGACTTCCGGAGGGTTCTTCGTAATTCCCGCCCGCGACACCCCGTCGGCCGCTCGAAAGGAGGCCGCCGTCCCGGTTGATTTGGCCGGCCGATTCTGTTATGGTGCTTTTTCGAGTTCCGCGAGATGAGAGAGGAGGTCCCGATGACCAGACAGACCTTGCTGACGCTCGCCCTGGCGGGCGCGTTCCTGACCGCGACGGCGCTGGCCCAGGCGCCCTCGGCCGTCAAGGTCCTGATGAAGACGAGCAAGGGCGATATCACCATCGAACTCGCCCCGGCCAAGGCGCCCGTGACCGTCAAGAACTTCCTGGCCTACGTCAAGAGCGGCTTTTACAACGGGACGATCTTTCACCGGATCATCCCCGGTTTCATGATCCAGGGCGGCGGCCTGACGGCCGAGCTGCGCGAGAAGGACGCCAACGCGGCCATCAAGGCCCGCTTTTAC
>JBBISK010000016.1:1393-19289 GCA_037441295.1 Candidatus Aminicenantota bacterium
GCCATCAAGAACGAGTCCGGCAACAGCCTGAGGAACGCCCGCGGTTCGATCGCCATGGCGCGGACCGATGATCTGAACAGCGCCACCTGTCAGTTCTTCATCAATCTCGTCGACAATTTCCGTCTTGACGAGATGAAGTACTGCGTCTTCGGCAAGGTCGTCGCCGGCATGGACGTCGTTGACGCCATCGCCAAGGTCAAGACCGGGTCCAGGCGCGGCATGGGGGACGTTCCCGTCGAGGCCATCACTATCCTGTCCGCCGAGGTCGTGTCCGGGAAATAAGCGGACGCCCGGCTGCCCGCCGCCCCGGGGGAGAGCGTGTTCGACTGGGTCTTCGCCTTCCTGCATCTGGGGGCGCTCCTGGCCGCCCTGGGCTACGCGGTCTACTCCCTCGTCCGGGGCCGGATCGCCGCCGCCGTGGTGATCTTCATCCTTATCGGCGCCTACTATTATTTCGTCCTCCATCCGGGCGTCCTCAAGGAGGTCGAGCGGCGCCGTAAGGCGAAGTCCGGATAGCCCAGCCCCCCGGATTTACATTTCCCCCCAAAAAGCTTATCATTCGAGATGGAGAGTTTTGTCGAAGGAGAACTGCATGCCGCGTCATCCCGTCCGCCCGTTCCTTGCCGTCTTGCTCGTCCTCTGCCTGGGCATCCCGTCGGTCGCCCAAAACCTCGACAGAAACCTCCAGCAGGGCCTGCGCGCCGTCAGCGCCCCCGAGGCCTATGAGATCGTCAAGACCCTGGCCTCGCCGGAGTACGCCGGGCGGCTGACCGGCGACGCCGGCTTCACGGCCGCCGCCAAATGGGCGGCCCGCAAGTTCGCCGGCTGGGGCCTCAAGCCCGTCTCCCCGAAGGAGGGCTTTCTCCTGCCCTATCCCTCCCCGTACACCCTCGTCGACAAGGCCGAGATGTCGGTCTTCCTGCCCGAGGGCAAGCCCGAAGCGGACAAGGCGCCCGCCTTCAAGGAGATGAAGCTCGTCCCGGAGAAGGATTTCCTGCCGCTCCTCTATTCGGACAGCGGCGACCGGACGGCCGCGGCGGTCTTCGCCGGCTGGGGCATCTCCGCCCCCGACCTCAACTACGACGACTATGCCGGGATCGACGTCAAGGGCAAGTTCGTCGTCTGCTTCCGCGGCACGCCCGACAACGACCCGAAGTTCCAGTTCCACGACGAGCACCGGACGCGGATGAAGACGGCCAGGGACAAGGGCGCCCTCGGCATCGTCTACATCTACTCCGAGATCGCCTCGAACCCGAACGGCGACTGGCTCGCCGGTTTCACCCCGGCCATGATCAGCGAGAAGGTCATGGACGCCGTCCTCAAGGAGACGAACTCGACGGCGGCCGACCTCAGGAAGGCCCTGACGACCTACAAGCGGCCGATCTCGTTCCCGCTCCAGGCCCGGATCCGGCTGGCCGTCGCCTCCCGGCACTTCCCCGACGCCGTCGGCTACAACATCGCCGCGTATGTCGAGGGCTCGGACCCCAAGCTGCGGCGGGAGTGCGTCGTCGTCGGCGGCCATTTCGACCACTGCGGCCGCCACATGGGCCTTCTCTTCGGCGGCGCCGACGACAACGCCAGCGGCAGCGCCACGGTCATGGAGGCGGCCCGGGCCTTCGCCGGTCTGGCCCGCCGGCCGAAGCGCTCCGTCGTTTTCGTCCTCTTCGGCGGCGAGGAGCTGGGCCTCCAAGGCTCGACCTGGTTCGCCGACCACCTGCCCGCGGCCTTCGACAAGGTCGCCGGCATGATCAACTTCGACATGACCGGCGAGGGCGACGGGCTGTGGGGCGCGGCCCCGGCCGAGCCGGCCGGCTTCCGCAAGGCCCTGGAGGAGGCGGACAGGTCCGTGGGCGTTCTTCGCGGCCTCGGCGTCATCCGGGGGGTCGGCGTCCGCGGATCGGACTTCGCGCCGTTCTTCCTCAAGGGCATCCCGGCCGCGAGCTTCGGCTCGAACGGCCCGCACCTCGCCTACCACCAGACCGGGGACACGATCTATCGGATCAACCCCGAGATCATGGCCGACGCGGCCAAGCTGGCTTTTCTGGCCGCCTATGATTGGGCCGACCAATAGGAGGGCGATGACGATGGCGAGAGACGGACTGAGATTCCTCCTGCCCTCGCTCGCGCTGGCCGCCGTCCTCTGGGCGGTCGGCTGGTGGCCGGCGGGCCTGCTTTTCCTCCTCCTCGCCGCCGGCTTCGCGTTCTTCTTCCGCGACCCGCGCCGGACGCCGCCCGAGGGCGAGCACCTCCTCGTCTCCCCCGCCGACGGCAAGGTCCTGGCCGTCGAGGAGATCGCTTCGCATCCCGAGCTCGACGGCCCGGCCCGCAAGGTCACGATCTTCCTGTCCCTCCTCGATGTCCACCTCGTCCGCTCGCCCCTCGCCGCGACCGTGGCCAAGATGGATTACCGGCCGGGCAAGTTCCTGCGGGCCGACAAGCCCGAAGCCGGCGAGGTCAACGAATCGAACACGCTCGTCCTGCGCGGGGAGCGGCTGTCCCTGGTCATGAAGGAGAGCGTCGGTGTCGCCGCCCGCCGGATCAAGTCCTTTGTCACGACGGGCCAGGCCGTCTCCCGCGGGGAGAAGGTCGGCCTGATGTACTTCGGTTCCCGGGTCGAGCTGACCCTCCCCCGGGATGCCGCGGTCAGGGTCGGGCCGGGCCAGAAGGTCCGGGCCGGCGAATCCGTCATCGCCGAGGCAAAGCCATGAACAAGAAGAAGCTCCAGAAAGGGATCTTCGTCGTGCCAAGCCTGTTCACGCTGACGAATCTGTTCTTCGGGTTCCTCAGCCTCCTCCTGACGTACCACGGGCGCTATCGCATGGCGGCGTTCTGGATCGTCATCGCCGCCATCATGGACGGCATGGACGGGCTCGTGGCCCGGGCCATGAAGGCGCCCTCGGACTTCGGCATCGAGCTCGACTCGCTGTCCGACGCCATCTCCTTCGGAGTGGCGACCTCTGTCCTGCTCTATTTCTGGGGGATGAAGCTGGCCGGGCCGGCGTCCCTCTTCTTCAGCTTCCTCTTCCTGACCGCGGGCGTCCTCCGGCTAGCCCGCTACAACGTCCGGACCAAGTCCCTCCCCGACCGGCGCTTCTACCAGGGGCTGACGGTGCCGTCGGCGGCCATCTTCATGGGCTCGCTCGTCATGTTCCATCCGGCGCCGCTCGAGACGCGGGAGCTGGCCATCGGGCTGGCCGTCCTGACCTTTTTCATCGGCATCTGCATGGTCAGCACGTTCCCCTACCGGAACTACACCAAGGTCCTGCAGGCCCACCGGATCGACATCCTGACGGCGCTCCTCATGGCCGTTTCGCTGGCCGCCCTCATCTTCTACCCGCGGATCGCCATCCTCTTCTTCACCGGGCTGAACGTCCTGTCCGGTCCCGCCACGGCCGTGTCCCGGGCCCTGAAGAAGAGCCGGAAAAAAGAGAAGAGGACGGCGACCAAAGAAATCCCGTCGTGAGACGATTGTCGCTCCTGCCACGGAGGCGGGGGGCGAGGCTCCTCGCCGCCGCCGCCCTCGCCTGTGTCGCGCTGGGGCTTGTCTTCCTCGGCGTCCGCCGCTTCTTCGGCCCGCCGGCACCCGCCGTCACCGCCGTCACCGCCGTCGCCGCTCCCCCCGCCGGCCCGCCCCCGCCCCCGCCGCTCCGGGTCGAGACGATCGTCATCCGGAAGGGAGAGAACCTGGCCCGCGTGCTCAAGAGGCAGAGCTTCACCGACAAGGAGATCCACCGGCTGAAGGAGAGCGTCAAGCCCGTCTACGACCTGGCCAAGATCACGGCGGGCCACGAGCTGCGGCTTTTCCTGGCGGAGGACGGCGCCTGGAAGGAGCTCGAGTACGATATCGACGACTCCCGCTATCTCGCGGTCCGGAACGAGCCCGACGGCATCCGGGCCGAGGTCAAGGCCTTCCCGTTCGAGTTCCGGCCCTCGCTCGTCGTCGGCGTCATCGAGACGAGCCCGGTCGCGGCCATGGCCAAGGCCCATGAAGAAGACGTCCTGGCCTATGACCTGGCCGAGCGCTGCTTCGGCTGGGACATCGATTTCTACACCGACCTGCGCAAGGGCGACACCTTCCGCATCCTCGTCGAGAAGAAGTTCCTCGACGGCAGGTTCGCCGGCTATCGGAACATTCTGATCGCGGAGTTCGTCAACGAGGGCCGGACCTTCCAGGCTTACCGCTTCACCTACCCGGACACGGGTGCCGCCGACTACTTCGACGAGAGCGGCCTATCCAAGCGGAAGGAGTTCCTGAAGTCGCCCTTCAAGTACGGGGCCCACGTCACGTCCCGCTTCAGCGCCAGCCGGCTCCATCCGATCTACAAGGTCTACCGGCCCCACTTCGGCGTCGATTACGGCGCGCCGGAGGGGACGCCGGTCCAGGCGACGGCGGACGGAAAGGTGACCTACGCCGGCTGGAACGACGGCTCGGGCCAGATGGTCAAGGTCCAGCACAAGAACGGATACGAGACGCTCTACTCGCATCTCAGCCGCTACGGGCCGGGCATCCGCGCGGGCGCCCAGGTCAGGGGCGGCGACGTCGTCGGGTACGTCGGGCAGACCGGGGACGCCACGGGACCCCATCTCGATTATCGCGTCCACTACCACGGCGCGGCCATCAACCCCCTCGGCCAGAAGTTCAAGCCGGCCGACCCGGTCCGGAAGGAATTCCGGGAAGCCTACGCGAAAGAGGCCGAACGGCTCCGGAGGTTGCTCGACGGGCCCGGGACCTTCCCGCCCGTCTGGCCGCGTCTCAGTTCTTGATCTTGCCGCCGCCCCCGCCGCCGGAGGAGCTTTCCTTGGCCGGTGCCGCGGTCGTCGTGGCCGCGGCGTGAACGCCCGACGATCCGGCCGTCCCCGAAGCGCTCCCTGACGACCCGCCCGAGATGACGGTGGAAGCCGGCTCCGACCGGACGCCTGCGGACGTCAGTCGCGGCACGAACCCGTTCGTGCTCCGCATGCGGTCGAGCGAGCTCAGCCCAAGTTCGGGGCAGCGGACCTGGTTCGCGCGGCTCGAGTATTCGATCCGGACACCCAGGGACCTGGCGACCTTGACGTCCGGGTTCCAGTCGAGGAACTGCGGGCGGGACAAGGCCCCCGCCATCCGTGTGGCGCGCTCTCCGGCCGCGCCGGGAACGGCCGCCGGCCGGCTGGTGCCGGCCGCTACCGGCGGCGCGCCGCTCGAGGCCTGGGCGGCACCGGGGCCCTTGGGCACGGCGGCGGGCTTCGGCGCCGGACCCGGCGTCGCGGTCCCGCGAGCATACTCGCGGACGGCTTGGTTGACGCGAAAGACCTGGGCCGCCGACCGCGCCGCATCGGCCGTTGTCCGGGCGGCGCCCGTCGCTTCCTTGGCCGGCGGGACGCCGCTGATCTTCGGAAGCTTATCCCACGTCAGCGCCTTGTCCTGAAGTTTAGAGCTGTTCAGGTCGACGCGGGAGATAAAGGCCGTTTCCGAGGCAACCCGTTTCGCTGAGTCGACGACCCTAGGGTCGCCTTTCTTGTAGGCCGCGAGGACGTTCTTAAAGGCGACCTTGAGCTCTGTCGGCATGGTGAGGGACGAGGGGGGTTGTTCGAGCTGGTTCTTCCTGACGGTGCCCAGGACCGTGGGCCCTCCGGGCACGCCCGTCCGCGGGATGTGGCCATAATACCAGGTTCCACCCATATAGTAGAACCCGGTCGAGAATCCGTCGAACCAGTCGAAGAGGCCGTACGGCCGCCAGCCATAGTAGCCGTAGAAGAACTCCCAATCGACCCAGGCCGGAGCGAATAGCGAGCCGGGGAGCCAGACCCAGCCGAGCTTCTTGTCCCACTGCCAGATGCCGAGATGATAGGGGATCCAGCCCCAAGGCTCCTCCGGGACCCAGTACAGCTGCCCGCCCACGGACGTCCATCGCCCGCAAAAATAGGGCGCCCAGCCCCACGGATAATCCATGCGGTCGAGGAACGGGCGCCAGACGTAGCCATAGAGGTCGTCCCAGAGCCACTCGCCGTAATAGTTCCCGTATTTCTGGGCGAAGTAGAAGACGGCCGGCGGCAGCTTCTGAATGGGCTTCGGCAGGGCGCTCTGCCCCTTGTGGAGCTCGTCGAAGCGGGCGTTGACCTCGTCGTTCCAGAGCTCGAACTCGGAACCGCCGAGATAAGCGGCCCGCGCGAACTGGGTCGCGCTGACGAGCGTCAGCCGCTCCCCGCCCTTGAGCGCCTGCTTCTGGAGCGTCTTCTCGTCCGGGCCGAACATCACGCTCGCCTTGCCAGACTTGACCTGGGCGTCGGTCGAGCCGTCGGCCGCGGCCCGGACCACGGCCACCGTGTTATGGTTCAGCTTGACGGCGGCGAGGGGAGTCAGGACCTGGAACATCTCGCGGGAGTCGTACTGCTTGTACATGATGTACACCCGGCCCCGGGCGAGGGACAGGTTGGAGACCTGGCTCGGGGCGCTCAGGCTCTGGGCCAGGACGGTTTCGATCTTGAGCTCCGTGTCGAAATCAAGCCGGACGACCGTGCCCGTGTCGAACTGGACCTCGCAACGCCGCGAGGGCGAGGTGCGGATGGTGTCGCCGGGCCCGAGGGGCAGGTTGAGGACGGCCGTCTCGGCCCCGGCCTGGCCCTCGCGCAAGACGACCGGGTCCTCCGAGTCTCCCTTGGCCTCGGTGTAGCTGACGTGGCCGAAATAGAAGCGGTCCGGACCGCCGAGGACGCGGTAGTGGTCCGCCGCGCCGAGCGTCGCCGCGGCCGCCGCGAGCGCCAGGAAAACGATGATCAGACCAATCCCCTTCTGCTTCATGATGTCCTCCTCCACCGAAAGGAACTGACGACATTAATTATAGCATTATTCATGCCAACAAGGCCCCGGGGGGCGCCGCGAGAGGCGTTCCGTCGCCTGTCCCCCCCGGGTGACACCGGTCGCCGAAGGAGAGACAGTCCGCTCCGGGACAGTCCCCCGCCGGGTTGACAATCCGGGAAAGGGGTCCCTATACTAGGCCCGGACCCCGGAAAACCCCGATGCCCCGGACGAAATACAGGAATCCCTTTCCCACGGTCGACATCATCATCGAGGTCGGCCCGTCGCGGGGGCGCCCCCCGGTCGTCCTCATCCGCCGCAGGAACCCGCCCCACGGCTGGGCCCTTCCCGGCGGCTTCGTCGATTACGGGGAATCGCTCGAGGCGGCCGCCGTCCGCGAGGCCCGGGAGGAGACCTCGCTCGACGTCGAGCTCCTCGGGCAGCTCCACACCTATTCTGACCCCGGCCGTGACCCGAGGCACCACTCGATCTCGACCGTCTTCATCGCCCGGGCCGAAGGCGAGCCGAGGGCGGCCGACGACGCCTGCGAGGCCCGCCTCGTCGACCCCCGCCACCCCGGCCTCCGCCTGGCCTTCGACCACGCGCGGATTCTCAACGACTACATCGCCTTCAAGGAAGGACGCTCGCCATGGACGAAAAAGAGCCCAAGGGAAAAGGCGCGGACCCGGACCGGACGCTAGACCTCAAGGAGCTCTGCAGCGTCTGGGGCCCGTTCGAGGCCGACGTCGTCAAGAGTTTCCTCGAGAGCAACGGCATCCCCTGTCTCATCCGGGGCCGCATGGTCCCCTGCGTCTACCCCTTCACCGTAGACGGCCTGGCCGAGTTCAAGGTCTTCGTCGGGGCCGGCGATTTCGAGACGGCCAGGGAGCTGCTGGCCTCGATGCCTCCGCCCGAAAGCGGGGACGGCCCGGACGGGCCGAGCTAAGCCGCTCCCCGGCTGCGCCGCGGGCCACAATTCCTCGTCGCCGACGTCTGCCGCAACCCATCATTTTGGGCCCCTGTTTTTTCGCCTTTATATGGGATAATTTTGCTTGACATTTAGTTTGCTCTCCCCTATATTTGGGACGAAACGGGACAAAGCGGGACACAGCATCATGGCGGATGTTCTTATCGGCAACTACACGGCCCGCTTTGACGCCAGCGGCCGCATCAAGATCCCTGAAAAGTTCCGCGAAATCATCCAGACAAAATACGGCCGCGAACTGTTCGTTACCTCCCTTACGGACGAGTCCGTCCAGGTCTATCCCCTGGCCGTCTGGTTGGAGATGACCGGCACGGCCGCGGAGGGCGCGCTCCATCTCCGGCCCGACGTCCGGAAGTTCATGCTGAGGGTCAACCGGACCGGGTCGCAGCACGAGCTCGACTCCAAGGGCCGGGTCCTGATCAGCCAGGCCCTGCGGGAGAAGGCCCGGCTCGAGGAAGAGGTCGAGGTCATCGGCCTCTCCAACCATCTGGAACTTTGGAACAAGGACGCCCTGGACAGACTTCTCGAGGAGAAACCGCTCTCCGACGCCGATCTCGAGAGCATCGCCCGACTCATCCCTCGAGGTCCATCGGAATGACGGAGAAGGGACATTGCCCGGTCCTCGTCACGGAAGTCCTCGAGTTCCTGAACGTCGGGCGGGAAGGCGTTTACGTTGACTGTACCCTGGGCCTGGCGGGACACGCCGTCGCGATCCTGGAGAGGAATCCCCGTGCCTCCCTTGTCGGCCTCGACCGCGACGAGCTCGCGCTCCGCCGGGCCCGGGACATCCTGAGGCCCTTCGGCGAGAGGGTCCGGCTCTTCCACTCGGACTTCAAGCTCCTGCCCGAGCTGGGCCTCGACTTCCGGGACGTCCGCGGCGTCCTGGCCGACCTCGGGATGTCCTCGTTCCAGCTGGATTCCCCGGAGCGGGGGTTCAGCTTCAGCCTTGACGGGCCATTGGACATGAGAATGGACCAGAGAAGCAAAGTCACCGCCACCAGGGTGCTCCACAGCTTTTCGGAGCCACGCCTGGCCGATCTGTTCGAGGCCTACGGCGAGCTCCCCCACGCCCGCCGCCTGGCCAGGGAGGTCGTCCGCCTGCGCAAGCTCGGCCGGGTCGAGACGACCTCCGACCTCCGCCGCATCGTCGAGGACGTCTATCGCTGGCGGCCGCAGAAGGGCAAGATCCACCCCGCGGCCAAGGCCTTCCAGGCCCTCCGCATCGAGGTCAACGGGGAGCTCGACGGCCTGCCCGAGTTCCTCGAAACGACGGTCCGTATGTCCGTGCCGGGGACGCGCATCGTCGGGATCTCGTTCCACTCCCTCGAGGACCGGATCGTCAAGCGGACCTTCGCCTCGCTCGCCGCCCGCGGCGACGGCGAACCCGTGCTCTCCGTGCTGACCAAGAAGCCGGTCACGGCCGGGCCGGACGAAGTGGCCGTCAACTCCCGGGCCCGCTCCGCCAAGCTGCGGGCGGCCGAGAGGCTCTGAATGATCCGCAGGAAGTGGAGCCCGCGCGAGATCGGCCTGGGGGCGGCCCTGGTCCTGGCCCTGATCGGGCTGCTGACCTTTTACGTCTGGTACCAGACCGAGGCCGTCCACCTGGGCATTGAGATCAGCCGCCGCGAGGCCGAGATCAAGACGCTCCGCGACGACATCCGGCGGCTCGAGCTCCACAAGGCCGAGCTCCTTCGCTCCGAGCGCGTCGAGAAGATCGCCCGCGAGAAACTCGGCCTGGTCGACCCCAAGCCCGGCGAGATCGTTTTCAAGGACGGGCCCGCGGCGCGCTGACCCCGGAAGCCGATGAGAACGTTCCACGAGACCGATATCCGGAAGCGGACCCTGGGCGTGAGCCTGGCCCTGGCGGCCTGGTTCGCCGTCGTCCTCCTCCGCCTCGTCCAGCTCCAGGTCGTCCAGCATCCCTCGCTGCGGTCCCGGGCCGTGAAGCAGAGCCAGGCCCGGGTCCCGGTCCGCGCCAGCCGCGGCGACATCCTCGACCGGAACGGCCGCGTCCTGGCCTCGAGCCTGCCGGTCTACACGATCAAGCTCAGCCCGGTCGAGAAGGAGACGGCGGCCCAGGAAGCGGACAAGGTCCGCCGGCTCCAGTCCGTCCTCGACCTCACGGCCAAGGAAGCCTCGGACATCCTCCAGAGCCTCAAGGACAACGACTCCTTCACCTACGTCCGGAAACAGGTGCCGGCGGAAGTCGCGGCCAGCGTCCGCGCCCTGAAGCTCCCGGGCGTCGGCTTCGACGAGGAGAGCCGGCGTTTCTACCCGAACGGCGCGCTCGCCGCCCACGTCCTCGGCGGCGTCAACGCCGACGGCTCCCGCCAGGCCGGCGTCGAGGCCCGGTACAACGAGGTCCTGAGGGGTGTCGACGGCGTCGAGCTGATGTTCAAGGACAACAAGAAGCGCGGCTACCTCAGCCAGTCCCTGAAGCCTCCCCTGCCCGGCCGCAGCATCTCGCTGACGATCGACGCCTCCATCCAGTACATCGCCGAGCGGGCCCTGGCCAGGGCGGTGGCCGACCATTCCGCCTCGAGCGGCACGGTCATCGTCATGGACCCGGCCTCGGGCGAGATCCTGGCCCTGGCCAACTGGCCGGCCTACGACGTCAACGCCTACACCGACGCGCGTGAAGCCTGGCTCGACCGGGCCGTCGGCTCGAGCTACGAGCCGGGCTCGACGTTCAAGATCGTGGCCGCGGCCGCGGCCCTCGAGCGCGGCGCCGTCAGCTACACGGACGTCTTCGACTGCTCGGCCGGGTCCATCAAGGTCGGCCCGCGGACGATCAACGATCACGAGCGCATGGGTGTCCTCACGTTCCCCGAGGTCCTCATCCGCTCCTCCAACGTCGGCACGGTCAAGTTCGCCTCCCGCCTCGCCCAGGCCGACCTCTACGCCATGATCCGCCGCTTCGGCTTCGGCGCCCGGACGGGCATCGACCTGCCGGCCGAGGAGCCCGGCCTCATCCGGCCGGTCGCCCAGTGGAACAGGGTCGTCTCCCAGCCCCATATCGCCATCGGCTACGAGGTCAGCGTGACGGCCCTCCAGGTCCTCCGGGCCATGAACGTCTTCGCCGCCGGAGGCCGGCTCGTCCGGCCGCACGTCTTCCTCTCGTTCGCGGGCGAGCCGCCGGCGCCGCTGGTCGGGCCGCGGCCCGACGACCAGATCCTCGACCCCGGCCTCGTCTCCGGCCTCGTCGGCCGCGTCTTCGAGAAGGTCGTCGAGGAAGGCACGGCCAAGCTCGGCCGGATGGACGAGTTCTGGGCCGCGGGCAAGACGGGCACGGCGCAGAAGCTCGACCCGGTCCTCAAGGTCTACACGGCAAGGAGCCACACGGCCTCCTTCGCCGGCTTCGTCCCTTCCCGCCGGCCGGTCCTGTCCGTGGTCGTCGTCCTCGACGACATCAAGGAAGGCGAGTACTACGGGGGCCAGGCCTGCGCGCCGGTTTTCCGCGACATCGCCCGGCAGGTCCTCCGCTACCTCGGCGTCGTCCCCGAGCGGGCGCCGCTCGAGCGGCCCCTCACGGCCGAGCTCAGGAAGGGAGGGCGGCCGTGAAGCTTCGGGACGTCCTCGAGGGGATCCCGGCCCTGCTCTCCGGCGCCACCGGCGAGGAGGACATCCGCGGCGTCGCCTACAGCTCCAAGGCGGTCCGGCCGTGCTTCCTCTTCGCCGCCCTCAAGGGGGAGAGCCGGAACGGCATGGATTTCGTGGCCGAGGCCGAGGGCAACGGGGCGGCCGCCGTCCTCTCCTCGTGGCCCAAGCCGCCCTCCGCGCGCGCGGCTTGGGTCCAGGTCGCCGACGCCCGCGAGGCCCTGGCCCTGGCCGCGGCCAACTTCTACGGCCATCCCTCCGACCGGCTCAAGGTCGTCGGCATCACCGGGACCAAGGGCAAGACGACCGTCGCCTACCTCCTCGAGTCCATCCTCAAGGCGGCCGGCGCCGCGCCCGGCGTCATCGGCACGATCGAGTACCGCGGCCCGGGCCTGAGCCTCCAGGCCGGCCGGACGACCCCCGAAGCCTCGGACCTCCAGGCCATGCTCCGGGAGATGCTGGACGCCGGGGCTACGCACTGCCTGATGGAGGTCTCCTCCCACGCGCTCGAGCAAAAGCGCGTCTGGGGCGTGAGCTTCGATGTCGCCGTCTTCACCAACCTCAGCGGCGAGCACCTCGACTACCACCGCTCCATGGAGAACTATTACGAGGCCAAGCGAAAGCTCTTCTACCTCAATCACAAGCGGAGCGCCGCGGTCGTCAACATGGACGATCCGTGGGGTCAGAAGCTCATCGCCGAGTTGCCCATGAAGACGGTCACCTTCGGCCTCGAGCGGGCCGCCATCGTCCGGGCCGTCAAGTTCACGCAGAACGAGGACGGGGCCGACGTCCAGATCGCCCACCCGGGCAACGTCCTGGCCGTCCATTCCCGTCTGGTCGGCAAGCACAACGTCTACAACATGCTGGCGGCTACGGCCGCCGCCCTCGCCCTCAACGTCGCGCCTCAGGCGATCGCCGCGGGCATCGCCGCCCTGCCGGGCGTACCCGGACGCTTCGAGCGGGTCGCGAACTCCCTCGGCCTCAACATTGTCGTCGACTACGCCCACACGGACAACGCCCTCGAACACCTCCTGGCGACAGCCCGGGAATTCAAGCCGCGGCGCGTCCTCCTCGTCTTCGGCGCCGGCGGCAACCGGGACAAGGAAAAGCGGGAGCGGATGGGGCGCGTCGCCGCGCGGCTGGCGGGCTGGACGATCCTCACCTCCGACAACCCCCGCAACGAGGACCCGCTCGAGATCATCGCCGCGATCGAGAAGGGCTTCGCCAAGGAAGCGGCCCGGACCTACGAGGTCGTGCCCGACCGGCGGGAGGCCCTCACCCGCGTCTTGGCCATGGCCGGCAAGGGCGATTACGTCCTCGTCGCCGGCAAGGGCCACGAGGACTACCAGATCTTCAATGACCGGACCATCCATTTCAGCGACATCGAGGTCATCCGGGAGATCCTCGCGGCCAGGGAGGCCGTCTGACCATGGCCACGCTACGGCTCGCGGACGTCGCCGGCGCCACCGGAGGGCGCGTCATCAGCGGCCCGCCGGACCTCGCCTTCAGGGCCTTCGGCATCGATTCGCGGCTGACCGTCCCCGGCGAGCTCTTCTTCGCCGTCGCCGGCCGGCGGGACGGCCACGATTTCATCGCCGCCGCGGCCGGCCGGGGCGCGGCCGGGGCCGTCGTCTCCAGGCCCGTCGCCGCCCCCGCCCCGGGCTTCGGGCTGGTCGAGGTCAAGGACACGGTCGCGGCCCTCCAGGACCTGGCCCGCTCGGTCCTCGCGGCGAGACCGGTCCGCGTCGTCGGCATCACCGGAAGTGTCGGCAAGACGACGACCAAGGACTTCACGGCCGAGCTCCTCTCGGCCCGCTTCCGCGTCCTGCGGTCCGAGGGCAACTTCAACAACCGCCTCGGTCTGGCCCTCTCCCTCCTCCGGCTCGAGCCGTGGCACGAGGTGGCCGTCCTCGAGATGGGCATGAGCGCGGCCGGCGAGATCCGGGCCCTGGCCGCCGTCGCGCCCCCCGATATCGCCGTCATCACCAACATCCATCCCGTCCACCTCCAGTTCTTCAAGGGCATGGAGGAGATCGCCCTGGCCAAAAAGGAGATCCTCGACGGAGCCAAGCCGGGCGCGACAGCCGTTCTCAACGGCGATTCCCCGCTGGTCATGAAGATCGCCGCCGACTGGAGGGGGCCGAGGCTGACGTTCGGCCTGGGGCCGGAGTGCGACGTCCGGGCCCTGGACATCCGGTCCCTGGGCTACGCCGGGCAGGAGCTCGTCCTGGCCTGCGGACCGGACCGGGCCCGCGTCGCCTTCCCGTTCGTCAACGAGGCGGCCGTCATGAACCTCCTGGCCGCCGTCGCCGCCTGCCGCGCGGCCGGGCTTTCGCTCGCCGAGGTCGGCCCCAGGATCGCCGTCCTCAAGCCCTCGTCCATGAGGGGGGTCTGGGTCGAGCTCACGGGCGGCGTCCGCCTCTACGACGACGCCTACAACTCGAACCCCAAGGCCCTGGAGGCAGCGCTGAAGAGCCTAGCCGGCCTGCCCGCGGCGCGCCGCGTGGCCGTCCTCGGCGACATGCTGGAGCTCGGCGAGGACGAGCGGGAGTTCCACCGGCAGGCCGGCGCGGCCGTGGCCCGCTTCGGCTGGGACGTCCTCGTCGCCGTCGGCCCGCTGGCCGCCCACATCGCGGAGGAGGCGGCGACCTCCGGCCTGCCGGAGAAGAACATCCTAACCTTCGCCGACAGCCGGGCCGCCGCCGAGGCCGTCGGCCGCATCGTCCGCAACGGCGACCTCGTCCTGGTCAAGGGGTCGCGCGGGGTGAAGATGGAGACGATCGTCGAGCGCCTCAAGGCGCGGAGGAAGGAGTAGGACATGCTGCTCGCGTTTCACGCTCTCCTCCAAAAATACGTCTCCATCTTCCGCGTCTTCGGCTACATCACCTTCCGCACGGCCGCGGCCGGCGTCACCGCCCTGGCGTTGATGCTCCTCCTCGGCCCATGGCTCATCCGGTTCCTCCGGAGGCGCGAGATCGGCCAGGAGATCCGGAGCGACGGGCCGCAGTCGCATTACGCGAAGAAAGGGACGCCGACCATGGGCGGGCTGATGATCATCGGCACGACCCTCCTCGCCACCCTCCTCTGGGGGAACATGGCGAACGTCTACGTCTGGATCGCCCTGGGCACGATGCTCTCGTTCGGCCTGGTCGGCTTCGTCGACGACTACCTCAAGGTCCGGAAGAAGAGGTCTCTGGGCCTGACGGTCTTCACCAAGCTGGGGCTCCAGGTCGTCCTGGCGGCGGCCGTCGGCGGCGTCCTCCTCTACCTCGGGCTGACGAGCGCCGACCCGCTCAAGCACTTCGACCTGCGGCTCTTCCCGCCCTTCTTCAAGCTCTGGACGCCTTATCTCGGCTGGCTCTACCTGCCTTGGATCATGTTCATTCTCGTCGGCTCGTCGAACGCCGTCAACCTGGCCGACGGCCTGGACGGCCTGGCCATCGGCCTGACCCTCATCAGCGCCACGGCCCTGACCGCCCTGACCTACGTCGCCGGCCACGCCCTCTGGTCCCAATACCTCAACATCGCCCGCGTGCGTCCGGCCGGCGAGCTGACCGTCTTCATCGGCGCCCTGACCGGGGCCTGCCTGGGCTTCCTGTGGTGGAACGCCCACCCGGCCCAGGTCATCATGGGCGACGTCGGGGCCCTGTCGCTCGGCGCGACGCTGGCCGTCGTCAGCATCCTCATCAAGCAGGAGCTCCTCCTCTTCGCCCTGGCCGGGGTCTTCATCCTGGAGGCGCTATCGGTCCTCCTCCAGGTCTCGTACTTCAAGCTCTCCGGGGGGAAGCGCATCTTCAAGATGGCCCCCCTCCACCACCATTTCGAGCTGTCCGGATGGCAGGAGGAGAAGATCGTCATCCGGTTCTGGATCCTGGGCATCATCTTCGCCCTGTTCAGCCTATCCACCCTGAAGTTGAGATAGAGATGGAACTCGCCGGGAAGAACGTCCTCATCGTCGGCTTCGAGCGGACCGGGGAAGCCCTGTGCCGGTTCCTGCCCGCGCGCGGCGCCCGGGTCCTCGTCACCGAAAAGAAGCCGGACGCGGAGCTCGCGGCGAAGATCGCACCGTGGCGGGAGAAAGGCATCTCCTTCGAGACGGGCGGCCATCGCCTGGAGTCGTTCCTCGGCGCGGACCTCATCATCCCCAGCCCCGGCGTCCCTCCCCTGCCGCAGATCTCCGCGGCCCGGGAGAAGGGCATCCCCGTCCTCTCCGAGCTCGAGCTCGCGGCGCGCTTCCTCCGGGGCAGGGTCGTGGCCATCACCGGCTCCAACGGCAAGTCGACGACGACGACACTGGCCCACAAGATTCTCAAGGAGGCCGGGCTCAAGGCGCGCCTGGCCGGGAACATCGGCTTCCCGCTCGTCTCGTTCGTCGAGAAGAGCCGGCCCGACCATGTTTACGTCACCGAGGTCTCGAGCTTCCAGCTCGAATACACCGAGCTGTTCAAAGCCGATGTGGCGGTCTTCCTCAACCTCTCCCAGAACCACCTCGACTGGCACAAGACCTTCGAGGCTTATCTCGCGGCCAAGAAGAAGCTCTTCCTCCGCCTGGACGCCGGCGGCGCCGCCATACTCAACCGCGACGACTCGCTCGTCTGGGGCGTGGCCGCGGAAACGGCGGCCCGGGTCTATGCCTTCAGCCGGAAGCGGCGGCCGGCCCGCGGCGCCTGCATCACGGACGGCTGGGTCGAGCTCCGCGACAAAGGGACGCAGCGCCTGATCCCGACGGCCCGCATCCCCCTGCCCGGGACCCACAACCAGGAGAACGTCATGGCCGCGGCCCTCGTCGGGCATCTCTTCGGCGTGCCGGCGGCGGCCATCCGCCGCTCGGTCCTGGGCTTCCGCGGCCTCGAGCACCGGCTGGAGGACGTCCTCCGCTTCCGTGGCGTCCGCTTCGTCAACGACTCCAAGGCGACGACCGTCGACGCGACGCTCAAGGCGCTCGAGAGCTTCGACCGCCCGGTCGTCCTCATCCTCGGCGGCCGCGACAAGGGCGGCGGCTTCGCCCCGCTCCGCCGGGCCGTCCGGGCCCGGGTCCGGTCCGTCGTCCTCGTCGGCGAGGCCGCGCCGAAGATCGAAGCGGCGCTCCGGGGTGCCGTCCCCATGGAGCCCGCCCGCGACTATCGCGAGGTCGTGGGCAAGGCCTTCGCCGCGGCCCGGCCCGGGGACATCGTCCTCCTGGCCCCGGCCACCACGAGCTGGGACATGTTCCGGAATTTCGAAGAGCGGGGGCGGACCTTCAAGCGCGAGGTCCGGCGCCTGGCCGCGAAGGCCGCGGGGAGGAGGCGCTAGGATGCTCGCCGCCCGCCACCGCCTCCAGTTCGACATTCCGCTCTTCTTGGCCACCCTGGCCCTGGTCGCCATCGGCATCGTCATGGTCTTCAGCTCCTCGGGCTACGTGGCCGAGGAGACCCACCACCAGATGGCCTACTACTTGGTCCAGCAGGTCGCCGGCGCCGCGGCGGGCTTCCTCGTCATCATCGTCCTTCTCCTCGTCCGGAAGCCTCTCTCCCTCCGGCCGGGCTTCGTCTACGGGCTCGTCGGCGTCTCCGCCTTCCTGCTCACGGTCTGCCTGGCCATGCCGAGCATCGCCCGCACCAACCGTTGGATCGTTCTCCCCGGCTTCCGCTTCCAGCCGTCGGAGCTGGCCAAGATCAGCCTCATCCTCTTCCTGGGCTGGTTCTGCGAGACGCGCAAGGACCGGCTCAACGACTGGAAGGTCCTGGCCCTGCCCCTCGGCGTCGTGGTCGTCACCGTCTTCCTCGTCCTCATGGAGCCCGATTTCGGCACGGCCCTCGTCCTGGCCGGGCTGGCCTGCCTGATGCTCTTCATCGGCGGCGTCAAGCTCAGAAACTTCGTCGTCCTGGGGGCGGCCGTCGCGGTCCTCTTCACGCTGTTCCTCTTCTCGGCCTCCTACCGCGTCAACCGCGTCCAGGGCTTCCTCTCCCAATCAAAGGACACGCTCGGCAGCTACTACCAGGTCGACCAGTCGAAGATCGCCGTCGGCTCCGGCGGATTCATCGGCGTCGGCCTCGGCCAGAGCACCCAGAAGCTCTATTTCCTCCCCTTCGCCCACACGGACTTCATCTACGCCATCATCGGCGAGGAGACCGGCCTGGCGGGGACGCTCGTCACCCTGGCCCTCTTCCTCGTCATCCTCTGGCGCGGCGCCCGGATCGCCCTGGCCGCGTCCGACCCGGCCCACAAGATGATCGCCGCCGGCCTGACCTTCGCCCTCGTCACCCAGGCCCTGCTCAACATCACCGTCGTCCTCGGGTTGGGGCCGACCAAGGGCATCCCCCTGCCGTTCGTCTCCTACGGACGCTCGTCTCTCCTCTGCAGCCTCGTCGCCGCAGGCCTCCTCCTCCACATCAGCCGGAGGAAGGCCGAGGGCGGACTGAAGGTGCGGCCATGAGCGGGCGGCAAGTCATCATCAGCGGCGGCGGCACGGGCGGCCACCTCTACCCCGCCCTCGTCGTCGGCCGGAAGCTGCGCGAAATCGACCCCTCGGTCGAGCTGACCTACGTCGGCACGGA
>JBBISK010000016.1:19299-21321 GCA_037441295.1 Candidatus Aminicenantota bacterium
CATGGAGGAGCACGGGGTCCGGCTCGTGCCCATGCGGATCGAGGGGCTCAAGGGGCGGGGACTGCGGAGCCTCCGGGCCCTGGCCCTCCTGCCGGGCTCGTTCGCCCAGTCCTTCGCCATCCTCCGCCGGACCAGGCCCGCCCTTGTCATCGGCGTCGGCGGCTACAGCTCGGGGCCGATCGTCCTTCTGGCCTCGCGGCTGGGCATCCCGACCCTCGTCCTCGAGCAGAACGCCCGGCCCGGGTTCACCAACCGGTTGCTGGCCCGCTGGGTGCGGAAGGCCGTCGTCGCCTTCGAAAGCTCACTCCCCTACTTCAAGGGCAAGGGCGTCTGCCTCGGCAACCCCGTCCGCGAGGCCTTCTACGGCCTGCCGTCCAAGCCCCGCGACGGGAACCTGTCCGTCCTCGTCTTCGGCGGCAGCCAGGGCTCGCATTTCCTCAACGGCAGGATGACGGCGGCCCTGCCGCTGCTGGCCCCGGTCAGGGAACGGTTCCGCATCGCCCACCAGACCGGATCGAAGGACCTGGAGGGCGTCGCCGCGGCCTACCGGGCCGGCGGCTTCGACGCCGGCGGGGTCGCGGCCTACATCGCGGACATGGCCGCGGCGTTCGGCCGGACCGACCTCGTCGTTTGCCGGGCCGGTGCGACGACCCTGGCCGAGCTCATCGCCGCGCGGAAGGCCTCGCTTCTCGTCCCCTTCGCCGGCGCGTCGGAGGACCATCAGTCCGAGAACGCTCGGGCCGTCGAGGCCGTGGGCGGGGCCGAGGTCATGCCCGAGAGCCGCCTGACGGCCGAGGTCCTGGCCGGGCGCCTCTTCCACTACCTGAACCATCCGGCCGGGATCGACGCCATGGAGAGGAATATCGTCGCCCTTCGCGTCGAGAATCCGGTCGGCAAGATCGCCGCCCTCTGCCTGTCGCTCATGGACGGCCGTCCCGGAGAGATGCCGTTATGACCAAGAAAGGCTACCGCAAGCTCAACCACATCCACATGGTCGGGATCGGGGGGACCGGCATGAACGGCATCGCCGAGGTCCTCCTCAACCTCGGTTACAAGGTCTCCGGGTCCGACCTCCAGGAGAACGAGGCGACGCAGCGGCTGGCCCGCCTGGGCGCGGTCATCGCCATCGGCCACCGGGCGGAGAACGTCAAGGCCGCCGACGTCGTCGTCATCTCCTCGGCCGTGCGCGAGGACAACGTCGAGGTCGAGAGGGCCAGGGCCCGCCTCATCCCCGTCATCCCCCGGGCGGAGATGCTGGCCGAGCTCATGCGGATGAAGTATGGCGTCGCCGTGGCCGGCTCCCACGGCAAGACGACGACGACTTCGATGACGGCCCTCGTCCTCGAGGCCGGCGGCTTCGACCCGACCATCATCGTCGGCGGCCGGCTGAACACGATCGGCGCCAACGCCAAGCTCGGCGAGGGCGACTTCATCGTGGCCGAGGCCGACGAGAGCGACCGCTCGTTCCTCTACCTCTCGCCCTTCATCGCCGTCCTGACGAACATCGACATGGAGCACCTCGACCAGTACCAGGGCCTCGACGACATCAAGCGGACGTTCGTCAACTTCGCCAACAAGGTCCCCTTCTACTGCCCGGTCATCCTCTGCCTCGACGACCCCAACCTCCAGAGCGTCATCCCCGACCTCGAGCGCCGCATCATCACCTACGGCTTCTCGGCCCAGTCGGACGTGACCGCCCGGGACCCCGAGTTCGAGGGCTTCCAGAGCCGGGCCGAGGTCTTCCACAAGGGCAAGGACCTCGGCCTGCTCCGGCTCCAGGTCCCCGGCATGCACAACATCCTCAACGCCATGGCCGCCACGGCCGTCGGGCTCGACCTCGACATGGCGCCGGCGACGATCCTCGGGGCCCTGGCCGGCTACACGGGGACGGGCCGGCGCTTCGAGCTCCGCAAGACCGTCCGCGACATCATGGTCATCGAGGACTACGCCCACCACCCGACCGAGATCAAGGCGACCCTTGAGGCGGCCAAGCGGGGCTTCGCCCGGCGGGTCGTGGCCGTC
>JBBISK010000017.1:0-2370 GCA_037441295.1 Candidatus Aminicenantota bacterium
GGATCAGCGTCCTCGGCTTCATCTTCATCAAGACGCGCCTGACCGAGACCAAGGGCAAGACGCTCGAGCGGATCGAGCGCGAGCTCGTCGGCGGCCGGGAGGCCTAGGCGGGAGGGGGGAGGCCTGGAGCAACGATGACCGAAGTGGAGCCCGGCTCAAAGCTCGGCCGGAGGCCGCCGTTCTTGAGGCGGGCCGCGGCGTTCGTCCGTGACCTCTACCGCGAAGAGCTCGCCGCATGGCGCGTCCATTACAGGCGGTATTTCAAGACCGCGGCCCGGGTCCTGGGGCTGGGCTTCGTCGCCGGCTTCGTTTTCTTCCTTCTCCGTCCGGACCAGGAGAAGAGGGCGTTCGCCTTCCTCCTTCGGTCCCTCGGCGACATCCCGCTCGGCGCGCCGCCGCTCGTCCTGGCTCTGACCCTCTTCTACCACAACACGCGCGCCTCCCTCCTCGCCGTCGCCGCCGGCGGTTTTCCCTTCCTTTGCCTGCCCATCGTCGACCCTTTCGTCAACGGCGCGGCGCTCGGCCTGCTCGCCTCGATCTCGAAACATCAGGGCCTGAACGTCCCGCTCCTTTTCCTCAAGAGCGTCGCGCCCCACGGACTCTTCGAGCTCCCGGCCGTGCTCTACGCGACGAGCGCCGGCCTCTATCTCTCCGTCTCGCTCGGGAGAGAGGCGCGGGCCGCTGTCCGGAGGCGGCGGGCCAGAGCGGCCGAGGGGCCGGCCGTCGCCGCCGCGCCGGATGCCAGCGGCGAGGCCGTGGCCAACTCGCGGGGTGGGGATACAGGCCCGGCAGGCGCGGGAACCGCCTCTGTCGGGCAGGAGGCCTGCTCCATGGGCCCCGGCAGCGGCGAAAGAACGGGCGAGGAGGAAATAGGGGATATGGACCTAAGGCCCATGCCCCTGTTGATGCGCAGTCTGGTCCGGGTCGCCAGGTCGTTCGTCCTCGTCGTCCTGCCGCTCCTTCTCGTCGCGGCGTTCGTCGAGGCCTTCATAACGCCCCTGCTCCGTTGAGGTGCCCATGAAATTCACCTTCGCCCACAACAACATCAACGTCCTCGACCTCGGGAGGAGCCTGGCCTTCTACAAGACGGCCCTCGGCCTCGAGGAGGTCCGGCGGCACGAGGCCAAGGACGGGGGCTTCGTCCTCGTCTACCTCGGCGACGGCCTGACCCCGCACCGGCTCGAGCTGACCTGGCTCCGCGACCGCAAGGAGCCCTACGACCTCGGCGACAACGAGATCCACCTGGCCTTCACCGTGGACGATTTCGCGGCGGCGCTCGCGAACCACAAGCAGATGGGCGTCGTCTGCTTCGAGAACGCGGCGATGGGGATCTACTTCATCGAGGACCCGGACGGCTACTGGCTCGAGGTCGTGCCGGAAAAGAAGTAGAGAAGAGGGAAAAAGAACGGGGACCTGTACCTTCGGTACATGTCCCCTTGCATTTATTTTATCGAGAACTTGTGAACGGTCATGGTTTTGTATTTCTTCCCCGGCTCGAGGATGGTCGAGGGGAAGTTCGGATGGTTCGGCGAGTCGGGGAAATGCTGCGTCTCGAGGCAGAATCCGGCGTGCTTGCCGTAGGCGGCGCCGCCCTTGCCCTTGACCGTGCCGTCGAGGAAGTTCCCGGTATAGAACTGGATCCCCGGCTGGTCGGTCGAGACTTCGAGGACGCGGCCGCTCTCCGGACAGAAGACCCGGGCCGCGAGAGCCATCATGCCCCCGCCGCTCCTCAGGACGAAGTTGTGGTCGTAGCCGCCCTCGACCCGGCCGATCCGCTCGCCGATCGCGTGCGGGGCCGTGAAGTCGAGCGGCGTGCCCTTGACGTCCGCGACCTCGCCCGTGGGGATGAGGTTCGCCGCGGAATCCACGGCCGTGAACTTGTCCGCCTCGAGCTCGAGGACGTGGCCGAGGATGTCGCCTCGGCCCTGCCCGGCCAGGTTCCAGTAGGAGTGGTTCGTCAGGTTGACGGGCGTCGCCTTGTCGGTCACGGCCTCGTAGGCGATCTTGAGCTCGTCGGCGTCCGTCAGGGTGTAATCGACGGTGACCGAAAGGTTCCCTGGATAGCCCTCCTCCCCGTCCTTGCTGAGATAGGTCAGACGGACCCCGACAACACCGAACCCGTGGACCGGCTCGGCCTTCCAGACGACCTTGTCGAACCCCTTGAGCCCGCCGTGCAGGCTGTTCGCGTTGTTGTTCCGGGCCAGGGTATAGGTCGCGCCGCCGAGGCTGAATTTCCCGTTGGCGACGCGGTTCCCGTAGCGGCCGATGATGGCGCCGAAATAGGGATGCCCGCCGAGGTAGCCGGCGAGGTCGTCGAAGCCGAGGACGACGTCGTCGAGCCGGCCATTCCGGCCGGGCAGGCGCAGCGAG
>JBBISK010000017.1:2380-2773 GCA_037441295.1 Candidatus Aminicenantota bacterium
GATCAGCTCGGTGAGGATCGCGCCGTAGGTCATGACCCTGGCCTCGAGGCCCTTCTTGTTGGTGAGCGTGTAGATATCAACGGGCGTGCCGTCGGGGAGCTTCCCGAACGGTTCCTTGGTCACGGACATGCTCGTTTCTCCTTTCGTCGGGGCCGCGCCGGACGGGGCCGGGGCCTCTTTCCTGCAGGCGAGGGACGCCAGCGAAACCGCGGCACAAAGGGCTACGGCGAGGATTTTTCGGACCATGGGGCCTCCTTGGGACCGGGACCTACTATATCCAAGGTCTCGCCGGGAAAGCAAGGACGCTTGACAGGCGGGCCGGCGGACGCTATATGTCGCTCGAATGACCGCCCTTTTCCGAACGCTTCAAGATCAGGAGGACCGATGTCACGA
>JBBISK010000017.1:2783-6405 GCA_037441295.1 Candidatus Aminicenantota bacterium
GATGATGCTCGCCATCGCGCTGCTGTTCGCCGGCCTGGCGCGCCAGGCCGCTCCCGCGGATCCCGCCTTTAAGGTCCCGGGCTCCAAGGCCGAGCTCGAGGGGATCGTCCGCGCCCAGGCCGCTTCCGTCAAGGGGACGCTGGGCGTTTACATCAAGCACGTCGAATCCGGGGACTGGGTCGGCGTCAACGAGAGCCGGAGGTTCCAGCTGGCCAGTGTCTTCAAGGTCCCGCTCCTCCTCGCGCTCTACCGGGAGGCGGACCTCGGCCACGTCTCCCTCGACGACCGGATCGTCCTCGAGGACCGGATGAAGACCTACGGCAGCGGGCTCCTGGCCGACATGGCGCCGGGCCTGAACCTCACCGTCCACGACCTGGCCGTGCTGATGATGGCCCGGAGCGACAACACGGCCACGGACATTCTCTTCAACCTGGTCACTCCCGGGGCGATCTCCGCCTATATGGCGGAGCTGGGCCTAAAGAGCACGACCGTCGACATGAGCACCCGCCAGCTCATCCTCGCCTATCTCGGGCTCGACTCCGCCAAGCCGCTGACCATCAGGGAGCTGGGGAAGCTCCCGCCCTCGACCTGGGCCGGCCCCGAGGTCCTGGAGAGGCAGAAAACCTTCGCCGCCTCTGACCACAACACCTCGACGCCCCTCGAGATCGGCCTTCTCCTCGAGAAATGCCTGAAGGGCGAGGTCGTCGACCGGGCCGCGAGCGACGCCATCATCGACATCCTGAAGGTCCATACCGGGGCCGAGGTCATCCTCCGCTACCTGCCCATGGAGACGCCCATCGCCCGCAAGGGCGGGAGCCTGGAGCGCGACGGCGAGAACACGGTCTTCAACGACAGCGGGATCGTCTGGCTGCCCGGGCGGGCGGGCCGTCTCGTCATCTGCCTCTTCGGCAACGACCTCCGCGAGGTCCACTACGAGCTCAAGCACAAGATGGGCGTCATCGCCCGGGCGGCCTACGACTACTACTTGAGCCGGGCAGGCAAGGCACCCGCCGGCCGCGGCTGACCGAAAAGAAAAGGGCCGCCGGCCCGACCGGCCGGCGGCCCTCCGAATTCCGTTGGCCGAAGGCGCTTCCGCGTCGCTCAGAACCTGTAGATGAGGCCGAACTGGAAGTAACGCGGCGGCATGATGCTGAGGAGTCTCTGTCCTCCGGCCGCCTGGGTCCAACTCACGTTGGTCAGTGAGCCAAGGCTCGTGGCCTTGTTGTTGTTGAACAGGTTGTAGGCGTCGACCTGGATACCGAACTGTCCTCGCCAGACATTAATTGTCTTTTCGAGCCTGACGTCGAGTTGGTGTTCAGCCGGCAATAGGTGAGAGCCGCGGGGTTCTACGTAGATGATCTCGGCGCCCTGGTAAAGGATCCCGAGGCCGGCCTCGATCGACCGGAGCCGGCGCGTGTAGGGGACTCCGGAACCAAACTGGTAATACGCGCTGACGTTGATCCCCCACGGCCCGATATAGGTCCCCTGGACCTTGACCATATGTTCCCTCTGGTAATCAAGACGGCCATAGGCGTTGATCATAGAATCGGGATTGTCGAAGAAGCCGCTGGCGCCTGTACTCTGGTCCCGGGACGTATTGAGGATGCCCGTGCCGCGGGACCACACGTAGCTCGTCTGCATGGCCCACCGGCGAGACATCCGCTTGATCAGCTTGAATTCGATGCCATGGTATTTTCTCGACGTTCCGGGGATGTTCATGGTGAGGAAAGAGTAGTTGCCGAAGTCCGGGTTCATCTCATAGAACGTGACGGGATTGCCGGTGAAAGGGTCCGTGCCGGTGACGGCCGTGTATCCCGTCCATTGCAGCTGCCCGGTCTGCCTAAACAGGGGCACGTTCAGATGCGCGGCGTCCACGTCGTCGATGAGGTTCCGTTCCCACTTGAGGATGACCGTCGTGGCGAACGACATGTCCTCGATGATCTCCCGCTCGAAGCCGAAGTTGAGCTCGTCAGCGTAGGGCGATTTCGTGTTCGGGTCGACGCTGTTCAGGCTCGGGGAGACGATAGGTGTCGTATAAGCCACGGAGTAGTCGGGGTTGAGGAAAGCGGTGAACGATGACCGGAAGTTGGGGTTGCTGAAATAAGTGAAGATACCCGTCAGCGGCGAATAGTAGCGGCCGTAGTTGAACTTGAAGACGGTCTTGCCGTTGCCGAAGGGGTCGTAGCTCAGGCCGAGGCGCGGTGAGAACATGGTGAACGACAGGGGGGTAATGGTCGTCTGGTTGACCCACTCACCGGTCCCCTTCTGCTTTTGCGGCGGGTACATGCTCTTGGCCATGTCGAGGCGCACGCCCAGGTTGACCGTGAAATGCTTGGTCGGGGCCCAGGTGTCCTGGAGGAAGCCGCCGCTCTGGATCAGGTTGTTCCTCTGATCGTATTCTTGTCCGACCCACGCATCCTGGGGAACGCCGCCATAATAATCGACGTCAACGGCCTTGAAGCCGGCGGGGAAGGTTCCTGCGGGGAAGTGGGGGTCTTGATAATATTGGGTATTGGTGGTGTCGTAGGCGTATTCGAAGTCGAACCCGGCCTTCAACTCATGGCTCCCGAGCCAGTTGTCTAGAAAATAGGTAACGTCCCCGTTGGCCTGGAAACGCTTCCGTCCATACCACCAATCGGACCCGTAGCCGCCTCGGTCGACGCCGTCTTCATAGTCCCAGTGGGGAGCTAGAGTGTTCCTCGCCAGAATGTACTGATGGAGGGCATACCAGGAAGTTTTCAAGTTAAAGAAGAGGTTGTTGGAGAGGGTGTCCGTCCACTGCACGGTTCCAAGCGTAACAGCGGTGTCTTCCCTGGCGTCGGCGTTCGCCACCGTCCACCAGCCGGCGTCCCGGTTATCCCAGTTGAATTTCCTCCAGTATCCCGAAGCCACGATCTTGTTCGTGGGATTGAGCTGCCAGGTTACCTTGGCGAACGGGGAGTAAGTTTTCTGGGCCGACGGAATGCTCTGCGGCTGCGGCCCCCCGATGGTCGTCGGAGCCGGGAAATTCTGGATATAGGAGGAACTCAGGTCCACGTCGAGACTGGTGAAGAACCAGACTTTGTCCTTCATGATCGGACCGCCGAAGGAAAAGCCGGGGACGTACTCCTGGCGGAACCCGACGTATTGCCCGGCAAGTGCCGTCCCTTTGGTGTTGTCGGATTGCAGGCTCTTGTTCCGGAAATAGAAGTTCGCGCCGCCGCTGAAGGCGTTGCCGCCGGACTTGGTGATGACCTGGACGAGGGCGCCCTTGACGGCGCCGTACTCCGCCTTCTGGCTGCCCGTCTCGATCTCGACTTCGTCGATGGCGTTCCAGGCGACCGTCTGGTAGGGGTCGCCGGTCACCGGGTCCTGCATCTTGACGCCGTCGACGACAAAGTCGTTGGCCCGGGCGTCGCTGCCGTTAGCCGTTCTGGCGAACATGCCCGGCGCGGCGTTGTAGATGTTCGCCAGGTCCCGCGGCAGGGGCAGGGCCTGGATGAGGTCCTTGTTGTAGGTCGTCCCCGTCTGCGTCTTCTGCAGGTCGACGACGGGGGCCTTGCCGACGACGGTCACGGACTCCTGGACGGTGCCCTGCTCGAGCTGGGCGTCGAGGGTTGTCGTCGTCTCGGCGCTGATGATG
>JBBISK010000017.1:6415-21166 GCA_037441295.1 Candidatus Aminicenantota bacterium
CGATGGCTTCGATGTCGCCGCGGACGGGGTGGGCGCTGATGATGATGCCTTCGCGGATGAGCGTCTTGAAGCCCTGGATCTCGAAGACGACCTTGTAGCGTCCCGAGGGCAGGCTGAAGAACTTGTACAGCCCTTTCTCGTTCGTCACGGCGGCGATCTGGGGGAGCATCAGGGACGGGCTGCTGATCGTGACCGTCACGCCGGGGAGGGGGGCGTTGCCCGTTTCAGAGACGGTCCCCGTCAGCTTGCCCGTCGGGATCATCTGCCCGTAGACCGTTCCGGCCGTCGCGGCGAGAAGGATCATGGCAAGGATAACGAATTTTCTTTTCATGGTTATGCTTTCCTCCATGGAGACTCGAATGGAATGGGAAATCTCAAGCCTGGTTTGACATTGTCTTCCGTCGGTGCACCTCCTCTTCTCTTCCGCTCTTCCCGTCGGCCGCCTCATGCGTCCTCCCCGTCAGCCGACGATGAATTCCTCGCCCCAGTGGGCGTCGATCAGCTTCTCGAGGGCCTTCAGGTTGCCCGTTTCGATATGGCGCAGGATGTTCCGGTGGTCCTGGTAGGATTTTTCGAGGGCCTCGGTATTCGAGAACGGCGGCATCTCGGACTTCCGGCGGTAGATGCCGATCTTGGCCATGACCTCGGTCAGGATCTCGTAGAGGAAGTTGTTGCCGCAGGCCCGCCAGATGACGTCGTGGATGCTCAGGTTCTGCTCGAGATAGCCCTGGTGGTCGCCGGCGTCGTGGAGGCGCCCCAGCTCCTGCGTCATCTCGCGGAGGCGCTCGACGTCGGCCGCCCCGAACGTCTTGAGGGCGTTCCGGACGGCATACTTATCAAGGACGCGGACGATCTCGTAGAGCTCCTGGACCTCCTCGAGCGTTGCGTCCTGGACGAGGACTTCTTTGCGGGCGCTGATGACGAGGTATTTCTCGGCGGCGAGGCGGAAAAAGGCCTCGCGGACCGGCGTTACCGAAGCGTGGAAGAGGGTTGCGATCTCCTTCTCCTGGAGCCGCTGGCCCGGCTTGATCTCGCCGTCGATGATGGCTTTCTTGAGGGTTTGGAAGATCGTTTCGCTGATCGTCGCGGGAGCCGTGATCGCTTCTGGTTTCCAGTCCATGATACCGTCTCGCTATAGAATATATAATATATCGGCCGCTTGTCAAGGTTCTTTTCCTGTTCCCGACTGCGTGATTAACATTCTGATTAATAACGAGTTACATGACAAGGGCGGGGCCGGTGTGGCTCTATTCAGCAGCCCGCGCGACCCGCTCCCAACCCCTGATCGTGGCGACCCGGGCGCCGTCGAGCGCCAGATACTCCGGCCAGAGGTTGACGGTCATGCAGGAATGGACGGGCAGGACGACGAGGAGGTCGCCGACCCTCAGCCGGGCCAGGACATCCGGCGTCGCCCGGACGATGCCGTGTTCCTGCGAGGTCGACGTGACGGACGTCGCGGGCAAGATCGGCCCCCAGCCGCCCCCCTCCGGCAGGCAGACGCGGCCGAAGATCTCCTCCCCGTCGCGCGTCACGAGGGACTCTTTCGACAGGTGGATCCCGCCGCCGTAGATCACCGCCTCGCCACGCTTCGGGTGGAGCGCGACGACCGGGCAGGCGACCGCGGCCGCGATCTCGTCCTCGGCGCACGCGCCGAGCTCGAGCTGCATCGCGTCGTGGAGGACGAAATTTCCCGGGCGGATCTCGTCGACGCCGGCGAAATCCTCGAGCCGCTTGGCCGAAGGCGTATCCCCGACGGAGATCTCCAGGCCGTCGAAGCCGCGCCCGGCCAGAGCCTCCCGGACCGTCCGGAGCCGTTTGAGGGCCTCGCCGTGGACGGCGCCGAGCTCGGCCGCCGTCCGCACCCGGTAGGTCTGGCCGTTGTGCGTCAGCAGGCCTTTCAGCCGGAACGGGGCGACGGCCGTAACTTCCCGGGCGACAGCGCCGGCGAGCTCGAGGTCCTCCCATTCGACACCCGCCCGGTTGCAGCCGACGTCGATCTTGATCCAGACGTCGACGGCGGCGGGCCAAGCCCCGGCCAGGCGCCGGACGGCCTCGGGGGATTCCACGAGCAGGCCGAGCCGGACGTCCCCGGCCAGCGCGCGGATGTCTTCGACCTCACGGACGTTGACCGGAAAGGCGATGAGAATGTCCTTCCAGCCGTCCGCGGCAAAATACCGGGCCATGTCGACCGAGGAGACCGTGATGGCCTCGACGCCGGATTCCCGGAACATCCGGCCGACGGCGAGGGACTGGTGAGTCTTAAAGTGGGGCCGGAAGCGGAGGCCGAGGCGCCGGGACTTCTCCGTCATCCTCCTGATGTTGAGCCGCGCCCGCGGGGCGTCGAGCAGGAGGGTGGGCTTCTTGACGTCGATCATGAGTCCCCTCTTTACCATCCGGGCCGCCCGGCTGTCAATGCCGGGATTTCGCTTTCAGCGCGTCCCGGCCGGGGACGGATGGGACCCGAACAGGTCGGTCGTCGGCCAATCGGTGACGCCGCCGACGGCGGTCCAGAGGGCGCTGTCGAGCTCGGTCATGAACGTGTCGGCGGCCGCGGGACGGGTGTTGAAGAGGGCTGCCCAGGCCAGGCCGTTCGAGGCCCGAACCATGATCGTGGCCGTTCCCGGCAGCGAGCCTGTGTGCCACCAGTTGGCGCCCGTCCCGGTCGGCCGGACCTGCCAGCCCAGTGCGTAATACCAGTCCGACGAGGCCCAATCGGGCAGGCTGGGCCGGGCCGTCATGAGGGCCACGGTCGAGGCCTGGAGGACGTCCGGGCGGCTGGCCAGCCCGTCGACGGCCGTGATGAAGCGCACGAGGTCCACGGCCGAAGCGATCCAGCCGCCGTGAGCGTCCATGGGCTCGATGGCGAAGCCCCCGTAAGACCACGGCACGAGGTCGCCGGCCTCGGTGAAGACCGACGGGGTCAACGGCGCGCCCGGGTAATCGTAATAAGCGACCTCACCCGCCGCCCGGTCCGCGGCCAGGCTGCGCCCGAGCGTCATGTGCCCGATCCCCGCCGGGCCGAGGATGGCCTCCTGGACGTAGGCCGCGTAGCTCTTCCCGCTGACCCGCTCGATGACCCGGCCGAGGACGCAGTAGCCGAAATTCGAGTAGACGTACTTGGCCCCCGGCGTGAAGTCGAGCGGCTGCCCCATCATATAGCGGATGATGGTCTCGGCGTCGGGCGGCGTCGCGACGCCCATGGCCGCGGCGATCTCCCGAGGCCTGAACATCGGGTCGAAGCTCGCGTCCCGGTCCCAGCCCCCGGAATGCTGGAGGAGGTTGCGGACCGTGATGTCCGGGAGCCGCGGGTCGACCGTGGCGCCCGGCGCCGGAACGAGGTCGATCAGGATGTCGAAGACCTTGTCATCGAGGCCGAGGAGCCCGGCCTCGACGAGCTTGAGCGCGGCCGCGGCCGTGACGGGCTTGGACAAGCTCGCGATCCTGAACAGGGAATCCGCCGTCGCGGCGATACTCCCGGCCTTGTCGGCGAGGCCGTAGCCCTCGGCCATGACCAGCCGGCCGTCCTTGACCAGGGCCACGGCGCCGCCGGGCACTCCCCATTTCGTCATCAGCGGCGTGATGACCTTGGCGAAGCTCTGCGCGGGCGTGACCTTGGTCGTCGTCCCGCCGTCCGACCCGCCTCCGCCGCACGCGACCAAGCCCGCGGCGAGCGCGGCCAGCAGGGCCGTCGCGCGCCACTCCCGGGAACGTCTTCGGGAGCGCTCTCGCCTCATGCCCGCCCCGAGGTCACTTCTTCATCTTCTCGATCGTGGCGATGATGTCCTTGACCGCGGGCACGTCGGGGCCGGCCGGGTCGAGGGCGACGAACTTGTTGAAATACTCGAGCGACTTCCCGTATTCGCCCTTGTTGAGGTAGACGAAGCCGAGCCTGTAATAGGGCTTGGGCCAATCCTTCTTGATCTGGAGGGCCAGCTCGAAATACTTGGCGGCTTCGTCGCTGCGCTGGTTCGAGAAGAGGATCTCGCCGACGTTGTAGGCCGCCCCCGCGTCCTCCGGCGAGAGGGCCAGGGCCTGGCTGAAATAGTCCTGGCCGGCGGCCATGTCCCCTCTCTTCAAGGCCATCTCCCCCAGCCCGGACAGAGCCCGGACGGCGGTCGCCTTGTCCTTGGCATAATCGCCCTGGGACTCACGGATCCTGTCCAGGACGGCCTTGAACTCCGCCTCCGCCCGGTCCGCGTCGCCCTTCTTCATGTAGGCCGTGGCCACGTTGAGCCGGACCTGGTAGAGGTCAGGGTATTTCGCCCGGAAGTCCCGCAGCAGGGCCAGCGCACCGTCGTAGTCGCCCTGGTCGAGGCGGGCGTTGGCCTGGTCGAGGAGGGCCAACCCGGCCTGGTCGGCCTGGAGCCCCTGGGCGCCGGTGAGCTTGCGCAGCGTCAGGCTGAGCGGCGGATTGGCCTTCAGTTGGGCGACGCTCATGTCGGCGGAGGCATCGGCATAGCCCTGCTTGGAGGCGGTGACCCGCCAGGCGCCGGTGCCGAGGCCGGCGACGGCGAAATGTCCCTTCTTGTCCGACGCGCCCTCGAGCTTTCCGCTTCCCTGGAGGCTTTGGGCGACGATCTTGGCCCCTTCGAGAGGATTTCCTGCCTCGTCCATGACCTGGCCGGTGATGCGTCCCCGGCCGAGGTTCGACTGGGCCGTGAGGCTCCCCGCCATCGCCAAGAGCAGGGCCGCGACGGCGAGGGCGCCCGGGCGGCGGGCGAGGAAGTGATGGATGCGGGTCATGGCGGTCTCCGTCATTTCTTGACCTTCAGCTCCTCGACCTTCTTCCTGACGCCCGGCTGATCGGACGAGAGCTGGAGCGACTTCTCGAACGCGGCCAGGGCCTCGGCCCTCTTGCCCCAGCCGAGATAGGACTCGCCGAGGGCGTTGAGGACGGCGGCGTTGACCCCGTAGTGGGAAATAGTCCGCTCTAGGACCTGGACGGCCCGGCCGAAGTCCCCGGACCTCCTGAAGGCTTCTCCGGCCAGCATATTCATCTCGTAAGTAACGCCCTCGGCACGCTCGAGGAACGGCGCCAGCGTCCTGGCGGCCTTGGCGGGGTCCTCGAGGGCCAGGTAAGCTTTAGCCAGCTCGAAGGCCGTCTCCGGGGAGTCCGGCTTGGCCGCGAGGGCCTGCTCGAGAACGGCTCTGGCCTCCTCGAAGCGGCCGAGGTTCGAGAGCTGGGCCCCGGTGATCCGGAGGTAGACCGCGTCGCCCGGCTCAGGCAGGACGCGCGACGAGAACCAGGGCCGGCCCACGGAAGGAGCGAAGGTCACGTCGAATTCCTCGTTCGCCCCCACGGCCTCGATGCCGGCGGAGAGAAAGGAGACGCGGACCTTGTAATGGGCGGGAGCGAAGTCGGCCAGCGGGATCTCCTCGACGGCGGTCGGGAGGTCAGGGTATTCCGAAAGCTTCCGGACGACCTCGCGTAAGGGGCGGTCGTCGCGGGAAAAAGCGATCCTGACCTGTCCATCCCGCGCTGCTTCTTCGGAGAGACCCGCCAGCTGGAAGACGACGGCGAGCGTGTCGCCCGCGGCGAAGATCCGGCCGGGCTGGCAGAAGACCTGGTAGGGCCCGACGCGGAAGGCCTTGACCTTTCGCTGGCCCGCGTCCAGGCGGACGACCTTGTAGCCGAGGACCGGCTGGGCCATGCGCAGGCCGGGCCCGCCGGGGGGGACCCGGACGGCCTGCTCGACGGACATGAACTCCTTGGAGGCCTCGTTCTTGACCAAGACCGAGAGCTTATAATCCCCGGGGATGAGCGGGAAGATCTCGTGGAGGTCGAAGGGCGAACGGCTGAGCTCCTTCATCCGGGCCTCGGGCATGTCGATCTGGACGTTCTTGTCGTACTGGTAGACCAGGCGGCCGTCGAGCGTCGTCACCCGGCCGGTGACCCTGAGGGTCGTGGACATCTTGTCCTGGTACTGGTCGACGGACAGGCGCTGGGGCTCGATCGCATAGTGGACGAACGAGCGGCCCGGGGATTCCTCGAAGACCTTGACGATGGCGTCGCTGTCGAGGTAGTTGGCCGAATATTCGACTTCGACGCGGTCCTTGTACTCGAGGAATTTCCGGGCGTATCTTTCCTCGACGGTGCGGGACGGCAGCGTCTCGATGCGCTGGATGAGCAGGTCCGAGGCCAGGGACGGCCGGCCGAGGACGCCCGTCGATTCGCCGGGGATGAGGTTCATCGAGATCCCGGCCAGGACGGGCTCGATATCATAAAGCGCCTTGTAGGCCGAGAGCGAATCGCTCTGGGCGCTGCTGTAGCCGGAAAGGAGCGCTTGAGGCCCGTCGTTGGCCGGGCTGTAGAGCTTGTACGTGCCTTCGCCGTGCTCCTTGAAGAAAAGAAGATAGAACCCGGCCGGCAGGCCCAGGTCGGTCTTCCCCTGGTAGAACCAGGTCTCGCAGTCGTAGATGCCGTCCTTGGCGGGGAACCGCTGGATCTCCTGCGGCTCGCCGAGGAGGATGTACATCCGGCCGCGGTCGGTCCTCCAGCCGGGGAACGGAGCGTCCCGGCCGAGATACTGCTTGGCATAGGCGATCCGGCGGAAGTGCTCCGTCTTGAATTCGTTCTCCGCGGTCTCGGGGGTCGGGTCCCGGTGCTTCCAGAACGCGTCGATGAAGAGGTCCCGCTCCCGGTCGGACCCGAGCTTGAGGAAGACGTCCCGTTCCGTCGGCGTGATGATGTAGACGACCTCTTCCGCGAGCCATTTCTGGTAGCGCTCGGGGAGCTTCGGCCGGTCGGCCGCCGCCGACAGGGCGGCCGAGAGGACGAGGGAGAGGACCGGGACGAGAAGGCTCTTTTTCACGATGGGGACTCCCCTATTTCCAACGCGTCCTGAGCCGGGTGAGCTCCGCGCCCGTCGAGGCGTTGACGACCTGGTGGAGGACGACGGGCCCCGGCTCCTCCCCGCCTTCGGGCGCGGCGCCCACCGGCGCGGCCTTCGCCCGGGCGAGGACGGCGTCGCCGTAGAAGGCCTCGGCGCGGTAGGAGACCTCGATCGCGACCGGCCGGCGGCTGGCGAGCTCCGCCGGCGTCGCCTCGAGGGCCCACTGGACATAGACGGCATTATTGACGTGCCGATTGAGGTCGAGGTGGCCGGAGTCGACGCGGAAGGCGAGCTCCCGGTCGGGGCGGTCGAGGACGGGCAGGGAGGCGAAGTCGTCGGCCAGGGCCCGCCTGGCCAACAGGAAATTTTCCGGCAGGATGCCGTCAACCTTGAGCGGCTGCTTCCGGCCCAGGTCGAGGATCATCCATGAGGTCGTGGCCGTGAGGACCGGCTGGCCGGAGGGGTCGGAGGCCTCGAAATCCCTCATGGCGAAAAAGCCGTGCCGCCCGGACGGCCAAGTCAGGACGGACAGGCTCTCGCCCCAGGCCGGGTAGCGCTCGATGCGGACGTGGGTCCGCGACAGGACCCAGGTCATGTTCTTCTTCAGCAGGTCCGTGACCGCCCAGCCGAGGCGCGCGGCGTGGTCGCCGGCGGCGGCCTGGAGGAAATTGAGGAGCGAGACGGGCTTGGCGAAGCCCTCGAAATCGAGCTCGTAGGAATGGATGGAGAATTCTTTGCGGAACGTCAAGTCGGACATATCCGGGGCCTCACGCGGAAAGTCATTATAGCAGTTTTCGTGAAATCGGGGACACAATACTCATTCCCGAATTTCCGCAGGCGCCGCTTGATGGACGGCCCCTCAGCCGCGGGCGAGGACGACGGGCGCCCCGGTCCGGATGGACTCGAAGCACGCGTCGATCGTCCGCATGTTCGCCACCGCGTCGCCGACGGGAAAGCGCGGCGCCCTCCCCTCGAGCACGGCCGCCCCGAAGTCTTCGACCATGCGCGCGAACATGTTGGCCGGAGGGACGCGGACCGCCTCGACGGCGTCGCCCCGGACGATCCGGACCTCGACCTCGTGGTGTTTCGCGGAGAAGGCCCGGTCGAGCGTCAGCGTCCCCCGCTCCCCGACGGCGAGAAGGCGGCTCTGGAAATGGGCGTCGAAGGCGCAATCGCAGTGGGCGAAGCGGCCGCCAGGGAACTCGAGGAGGACGTGAGTCGAGACGTCGACGCCGGACTTGGGATGGAGGACGGCCCGGGCAAAGGCCGAGAGGGGCTCGGCGTCGAAGACGAGGCGCGCGACGCTCACGGTGTAGCAGCCGACGTCGTAGAGGGCGCCGCCGCCCATCTCCGGGAACCACCGGTAGTTGCGGCCGTCCGGCTCATACATGAACGTGAACGAAGAGTGGACCGATCGGACGTCGCCGATCTCGCCGCCGGCGATGAGCGCGGCGGCCTTCTCGATCTGCGGATGGAACTTGTACATGAACGCCTCGGCGAGCCGGACGCCCGACGCGTCGGCCGCCGCGGCCATGACCCGGACCTCGGACGCGCTCATGGCCATGGGTTTTTCGCAGAGGACGTGCTTGCCCGCCCGGGCGGCGCGAACCGACCACTCGGCGTGGAGGTGGTTCGCGAGCGGGATGTAAACGGCGTCGATCGCGGGATCATCGACGAGCGCCTGGTAGTCCCGGTACGATTTCTCGAAACCGTACGTCCGGACCCAGGCGGCCGCCCGGGCCTCGTCGCGGGCCGCGATACCGTGAAGGAGGCCGTTCGCCGAGCCCTGGATGGCCGGGACGAGGGCGCGCTCCGCGATCCCCGCGCAACCCAGGATGCCCCAGCGGACCTTCCTGTCCATGACGGGCTCACTTCGCCTGGAAGACGAAGGGATAATCGATCAGGCAGCGGTAATTGCTCGTCTCCATCTGGACGGCCTCGGGATTCTGCACGCCGATGCAGAGCCGATACGATTTGCCCGCCTCGAGTCGCAGCCCCTTGCGCAGCCTGAGGGTTACGCGATACCCCTGCGAGGCCGCCATCCGGCCGGTCGGGAACCAGCCCTCGTTGCCGTCGAGCAGGAGATGATACATATGGTCGGCGGGCATGACGACCGTGATCAGGAACTCGACCTCAGTCTCAGAGGCATGCACGACCTGGATGAAGCCCGCGGGTGGGGTTTCTCCGTGGTAATAGTTCATCTGAGGTCGGGTGCGGTACGGAGAGCACCCGGCCGCAAGGCCGAGGGCCAAACCGGTCAGAACCACCAATTTCATTGCCTTCATCACCCACCTCCCCGATGGAATCCCTCCATATCATAGCACGGCGATGTCCGGGGGCTGAAGGGCGCCTAGAACTGGGACTTGACCGAGATCCCGGCCGTGCGGCCAGCGGCCGGAAAGCCGTAGCGCTCCTGGTAGTGGACGTTCGTCAGGTTCCGGCCGAAGACGTCGACCTCGAACCCCCGGACGAGCGGCCAGCGGGCTTCGACATCCAGCCGGACGTAGGAGCCCTGGGTCCGGACGCGGAGGTCCGTGTTGTAGAGCTGGTTGTCGTTATAGATGACCTTCTGGCTCGAGACGTACTGGGCGAAGGCCGCGACAGACAGGTCCGAGCGCGTCCGGTACCGCAGCCCGACGTTGGCCTTGGAGCGCGGCAGGCCCGGGAGCTCGTCGAATCCCTGGTCGGCCGGGTCGATGAAGAGGGCCTTGAACTGGTCGCCCGCCGTCCGGCTCTTCTCGAAGGTGTAGTTGGCGAAGGCCGACCAGCCCCGGCCGAGCTGCTGGGCCGCCTCGAGCTCGACGCCTGCGATCGTGCCCCGGCCGATATTGTAGGAGATGAAATTGATGAGGTCGAACTGGATGTAGTGGAGGATGCGGTAGTAGTAGGGCGCGACCTCGATCCGGGTCCGGCTCGGCAGGAGCGTTCGCCAGCCGGCTTGGATCATTACCCCGTCCTCCGGGCGGAAGGGGATGGCCCGCGTATCGACACCCGCGTCGATGTCGTAATGCCAGAAATACTCGGGCACGGCCGGCATCCGGACGGCCCGGGAAAGGCTCAGGTAGGCGGAGCTGTCGGCGGCGTAGGCGAAGGTCAGCTTGACCGAAGGGGCCAGGCCGTTCATGCGGACGTTCGGGATGCCCTCGGCGATGCCAGAAGGCCCGGCGACGCCCTGCCACGACATGCAGCGCACGCCCGGCGAGAGGACCCAGCGTTCGCCGCCGAGGGCCAGGTCGGCCTGGACGTAGCCCTCGAGGTTCCTCACGCCCGTGTAATAGCCGGCGGAGGAGGGGCCCCGGAAATCGTCCGGCTCGACGCGCTCGCCCGCGTCATGGAGGAAGCCGTAATCGACGCCCGCCTCGACGGCGTGGGGCCCGAGCTTCTGCCGGTAGCTCCCGCCGAAGCCGTACGAGCGGTCCTCATAGAAGAGCTTGTGGAAGACGCGGTCGAGCGCGGCCCGCGTGTTGTAGGACTCGCGGTCGCCGATGTTCTTCCAGAACCAGGCGCTGAGAAGGCCCGAGCGGCCGACGGCCTGCTCGTAGTCCGTCTCGACCATCAGCTTGTGCTTCTTCCACCAGCTGCCGGGCTCGGGATAGGCCCCCATCCCGCCGTACATGTATTCCCCGTCGGAGACCGGAAAGGCCGGGTCGACGGGGACCGTGTAGTCGGGGTTGTCGGGGTCCTTGGACAGCCGGTTGGGAACGATGAACCCCTTGCGGATCGCGGCATAGGTGACGTCGGCCGTCAGCCGTCCCTTGAAGGAGAAGTCGTAGCCGAGGTGGAGCTCGCCGCTGCCGAATCTCGACGTGCCGTTCTTGAGGTAGCCGTGGCTGAGGTCGCCGCTCAGGGCCAGGGAGTACTCGAAGGCGCCGGGCTTGTACGCGTGGTAGAGGTTGACGGTGCCCGTGTCGTAGCTCCCGCCCGAGAGCTGGAGCTCGGTCAGGGGCCGTTCCGAGGGCAGCCGCTTCGGCACGAGGTTGATGACCCCGCCCAGGACGTTCCCGTAGCGCGCGTCGCCGACGCCCTTGATGACCTCGACGCGGTCGACGTTCGTCAGCGGGATCATCGTCCAGTCGATGAAGTAGCCGCCGGCCGCGCCCGGGGCGTTGAGGAGGCGGCCGTTCTTCAGGACCTTGATCCGCCGCGAGCTCATGCCCCGGATCTTGATCGAGTCGTCGTCGATGGCCGTGCCGATCTCCTGGACGCGCTGGACGTCGACGCCGGGCTGCCGCTCGATGGCGGTGTCGAGCGACGTCCCGATCGTCATCGGGAAGAGCTCGGTCTTGACGACGGTCATGTTGGGGACCTCGGCGTCGCGGGCCTTCTCGACGACGTCGATGGTGATCATGTCGAGCTGGAAGAATTTCGTCTCTTCCTTGGCCCCGGCCTTCTCCTCCGTCTTCGCCTTCTCCTTGGGCTTTTCCTTCTTCTGCTTGGCCTTCTCCTGGCCCGTCGTCTGGGCCAGGGCGACGGAGGCGGTCAGGGCGAGTGCCAGAAGGACGGTAGGAATGCGTCGGGACATCGCCTTTCCTCCTCGTTATCCCCGAAGCCGTGACGGGACGCGGCCTTAGACGCGGCGAAGCTTCTTCAGGAAAGCCGGGTCGACGTCGCACCCCAGGCCGGGCTTCTCGGGCATGGTCACGACGCCCGCCTTGACCGTCATCCCGCCGACGACCGGATCGACCGTGTGCTCGGCGTTCCCGTCGAGGTCGGCGAAGATGATGTTGGCCTGGGAGGCGACCACGTGCGCGGCCGCGGTCAGGGCCACGTTCGACTCGAGCATGCAGCCGACCATGCATCGGATGTCGGCCGCATCGGCGATATGGGCGATGCGGATGGCGTTCGAGATCCCGCCGGCCTTCATGATCTTGATGTTGAAGTAGTCGCAGGCCTCGGCCCGGACGAGCTTGAGGGCGTCGGCCGGCAGGAAGCAGGCCTCGTCGGCCATGATCGGGATGGGGCTCGCCGCCCGGACCTGCTTCATCCCGGCCACGTCCGAGGCCACGACCGGCTGTTCGATGAGCTGGATGTGGAACTTTTCGAGCTTGCGGAGGGCGTAGATCGCCTGGGGGACGCTCCAGCCCTGGTTGGCGTCGATCCTGACCCTGATGTCGTAGCCGATGGCGTCGCGGACCGCCTGAATGCGGGCGACGTCGTCGTCTGGGTCGAGCCCGACCTTGACCTTGAGCGTCTTATAGCCGCGGGCGGCGTTCGTCTTCGTCTCCGCGGCCATGGCCGCCGGCGTGTCGATGCCCGTTGTGATGTCCGTCTCGAACTGGGTCCGGGCGCTGCCGAAGAGCCGAAAAAGGGGCAGCCCCGCGACCTGACCCAGGATGTCGTAGAGGGCCATGTCGAAGGCGGCTACGGCGCTCGGGTCGGCGTGGACGATGGCCCCGATCTCGAGCAGGATGGCCTCGATGGCCAACGGGTCCCGGCCGATAATCATGTCGCGAATGGTCTTGGCCGCGGCGGCGTTGGTGGCCTGGGTCTCGCCGGTGATGGGCGGGAAGGGGCAGGCCTCGCCGATGCCGACGACGCCTTGGTCGGTGACGACACGGACGAGCAGGTCGTTGGCGGCCTTCATCTCGCCGATGGCGATCCGGAACGGCGCGGCCAGGGGCAGGTCGAAGAGGTAGATCTCGACGTCCTTGATCTTGAGCTTCCTCGCCGTGTCGCGGGCCTGGTCGAGCGCCCGGACCGCCGGCACGTACGCCCCGGCCCCCGCGGCCAGGGTGCCGAAGCCGATCATCTTCAGGAAGTTTTTGCGTGAAACGGTCATGGTCTCTCCTCGTCCGATGGTTGCCGGAGGCTTATTCTATACGCGCCGGCCGGACGTTTTCAAGCCCGCCGGCCCCGGGCCAGGGAGGCGAAGACGCCGAGCGAGCAGAGCAGGGCATAGAGGATGAAGGCGGATCGGACCGCGAGCAGAAAGACCGGATGGAGGTCCGGGACGATCGGGCTCCGGCCGAGGAAAAGGGAGAAGACGATCATCGTGACGCCCGCGCTCAGCATCTGGCCGGAGAGGCGCATCGTGCCGAGAGTCGCAGAAGCGACGCCGTAGGACCGGCGGTCGACGGAGCCCATGACCGCGTTGGTGTTGGGCGACGAGAAGAGCCCGAACCCGAGGCCGAGCACGGCCAGCCCGCCGACCAGGAGCCCGATGGGCGTCGCGGGACCGAGGAAGCCGAAGACGAGGAGCGCCGCCGCGGTCAGGGCCATGCCGAGCGAGGCGATGAGGCGCGGCTCGGTCCGGTCGGAGAGCTTGCCGGCGGCGGGCGACGTGAGGGCCATGACCACGGGTTGGGCGACGAGGACGAGCCCGGCCCGGTGCGGCGGCAGGCCCTTGATGTACTGGAGGTAGAGGCTGAGGAGGAACCCGACGGCCCACGTCGAGCTGTAGTTGACGAGGGCGGCCAGGTTGGAGAAGGCGAAGATGCGGTTGTCGCGGAAGAGGCGGAGGTCGAGCAGGGGCGCCGGCGTGCGGAGCTCGACCGCGACGAAGCCCGTCAGGGCCAGGATGCCGGCGGCGGTGAGAGCAAGGCCGAGGGGGGAAGGCAGGCGGGAGAAGCCGTACATGAGCGAGAGGAGGCCGGCCCCGAAGACGGCGACCCCGGTGACGTCGAACCGCTCTCCCCGGGCGTCGGCCCACTCGCCCTCGAGCCTGACAAGGGTGATGACGAGGGCCGTGGCCGCGATGGGCACGGTCGCCAGGAAGATGCTCCGCCAGCCCCAGGCCTGGACGATGAAGCCGCCCAGGACGGGTCCGAGGGAGAGGCCCGCGTAGGTGGCGGCCGTGTTCAGCCCGAGGGCGCGACCGCGGGACTCCGGCGGATAGACCGAGGTCAGGATGGCGACCCCGGTGCCGAAGATCATGGCCCCGCCGACGCCCTGGACGGCGCGGGCGAGGAGGAGGATGGGGGCGGACGGGGCGAGGGCGCCGACCGTCGCCCCCGCGATGTCGAAGCCGAGGCCGAGGGCGAAGATCCGCTTCCGGCCGACGAGGTCGGCCAGGCGGCCGAACGGCACGAGGAGCATGGCCGCGGCCAGGGTGTAGGTCGTGAGGACCCAGCCCAGGGTCACGGCGCCCAGCCCGAACTCCTTGCCGATGAAGGGCATAGCCACGTTCATGCTCGAGGCCATGAACGGGGTCAGGAAGGCGGAGAACATCGAGACGGTCAGGGCCGTCCGGCGGCGGGCTGCGGCGCTATGGTCACTTATCATAACCATTTCGTCGCGGCGCGCATCTCCGGGCGTCTGACGGGAGGCGGGTCGGCCGCCGGCCAGCCGACGGCGCAGCCGTCGAGGACGAAGTCCCCGAAGGGAAGCCCCAGGAGCCGGACGAACGCTTCGTCCTCGGCCATGGTCTCCGTGGCGCTGATGAGCTGGAAGGCGAGGCCCAAGGCCGTCGCCTTCAGCCACATGTTCTCGAGCGTGTGGGCGAGAGATTGGAGCCCGGCCGGAGGGATCCCCTGGTATTCGGCGACGACGATGAAATAGGGAGCGGTCCGGAGCGAGGGAAGACCGCTCTCGGCCAGGGCCTTGAGCCGGTCCATGTAGAGAAAATCTCTCTCCCCCGCGACCGGCTCCCGGCCGCGGACCCGCCGGGCTTCCTCGAGCCGCCTGCCAGCAGCATGCTGGATGAGGCGGCCGGCTTCGGCCATGGCCGGCGTCCCCCGCGTGAAGACGAAGAACCGGCGGAAGTCAGCCCGGCCCGCCACGGCCAGGGCGGCGTAGGGCGCCTCGAGGCCGGCCTTGATGAGCTCTTCGACGGCCGCCCGCGGCGGCGCCTCCTCGGCGAAGGCCCGGATCGTCCGGCGCGAGGCGATGATCTCGTCCAGGACTGCGTTGGCTTCGTCGCTGAGTTTCTTGACCATGTCCCGCCTCCTCGTGCACATTGAGAACAGGCATCCATTATATC
>JBBISK010000018.1:0-20023 GCA_037441295.1 Candidatus Aminicenantota bacterium
GACGGGGTAAATGAGGGTGCGCAGGGCCAGGGGACGGTAGTGCGACTGGTCCTGGAGGGCATGGCCCGTCTCGTGGGCTGCGACACCGAGGGCGGCGATGGAGGCGCTCTCATAAACGCCCTGGGAAAGGCGGAGGACCCGGCGCCGCGGGTCATAGTTGTCCGTCAGCTCCCCCGGAACGGCCTCGACCTTGACGTCGCCGGCGCCGCCCGTCTGGAGAAGCTGCTGGGCGGCCTGGGCGCCGGTCGTCCGCGACGCGGCAAAGACCTGGCTGTACTTGCGGTAAGCGCCGCGGACTCTCGCCTGGGCATAGAATGCCAGGATAAGCGGGGGGAGGAGCAGGAAGAACGTATAATCCCAGAAGAACATGGCTCTCATCCTCCGATCTGTATAACTCAGCCATTTTACTCCAACCCCGGGCTAAAAAGAAGGGTTTTCGCCTCCATCCCCCCTATGGTGTATAATCTTGATGACCGTGCTAGATGGGGAGCTAGCGGTGCCCTGTCACCCACAATCCGCTCCAGTGGGGTCGAATTCCCTGCCGAGGCTTCTCCCTTTCTGGCCAGTGCCTCCGCACGTGGCGATGAGGGCCGGGGTTCTGCGCGAAGGGCCGCCCGCCAAATCCGTCAGGACCGGAAGGTAGCAGCGGTAACGGGAGGGTTCCTTGTGCGGCAGTCAGCCTCGCCTGAGCCGGCGGCGGGGGACACGCGGGGAGGGCGCTGTCGGAGCAGGGTGCACGGTCGTCCTTCTTCCCGCCGTCCCGGCCCGGGCGGGGCCGCCGTCGGGGGTACGGGGCTCACGCCCCCTTTTTCGGCCTGGGCTGGGAGGCCCGCTGTTCCTGCGCGTGACGCTGTTGGATCTGGCTCCTCTCCTGCTGATGCTGCTTTTGGAGTGCTTGGGCCCTCTGCTGGTATTTTTGAATGACCTTGGCCCGGTCCGCTGCGCTCGGGGCCCGGTCCGCCTCGGCCTGCCGGCGCTGCTCCATGACGGCCCTGTCCCGCTCCTGGCTCTTCTCGAGGAGGTCCAATTCCCGGCTGTGGCGCTGCTGCAATTCCTCGCCCGGGCTGCCGGAGTGGGCCGCGCCCATCCCGCTTCTCATCTCGGAGATTCGGGCCGCCGCGTCCGCCCTCTCCAGGACGTCCCTCGGCCTGGCGTTCATGTCGCGGGCAACGGAAGACCGGAAAACCCGGACCGTCCCCTGCCCGACGTTCACGGGCCCGGGCCGGTCGGCGTTCTCGAGGGCGTATCTGGGCACGCTCGCCCGCGTTGCCTCCTGGACGCGGTCGAGGCTAACCCCGCCGTTAAGGAGGTGGCTGCCGGACCAGCCGATATTCTCCCGGCCCAGGGCGTCCGCTAAGATGGTCCTGTTCCTCTCGATGGGCAGAATCCAGCGGTCGATGTCGCGGCCGAGGAAATTACGGCCGTCTACGAAACACCAGAACCGATCGGGAATATAAGGCACTGAGCCTATCCCTATGCCGGCCTGGAACAGGGCTCCGGGAGGCAGGGGCGCCCAACCGAAATAGAGATCGTTCCAGCACCAAGTAACCCAGGCCGGGCCCCAGGTCGAGCCGGGGACCCAGAACCAGCCCAGACCGTCGTCCCAGCCCCAGCGCCCATAGTGGAACGGCGCCCAGCCCCACTCGTAGAAGGAATCCCAGAGCCAGCCGTCATCGGTCCAAAGCCACTCCCCGTGGGAATAGGGCTGCCAGCCGAACCCCGCGCCTCCCGGGCACCAGACGAAGCCCCAGGGAGACAGGTTCACCCAGTTCCCGAACGGCGACAAGTAGTCGTAGAAGTAGCCGACGCCGATCTCGCCTCCGACGACGGCTTGGCCGCCATCGCCCTCGTCGAAGGGGATGTAGGCGACGCAGGCGGCCGTGAGCAGAAGACTCAAACCGATCACAGGGATGATTTTCCGCATGGCACTTCTCTCCTCTCCGTTGCACGGTAAAGCAAGCATCGTGCCATGAAGGGGCGCAGCGAGGCGCTTCCCTGGCCGTTCGTAGGGGCCCCTCGGGGGGGACTTTCGGTCGGGGCCCTCTTGGGAGTTGCCCCTCCCGTGGCCCCGCTTCCCGGCCGGAAGGCCCGGAAATCCCGCACGACTGGACAATGATGTTGTGGACCAGGATGGACAGAGGGGGGCCCGGGGGCGGCGGCGCGGCTCAGAGTCGGGGCAGGTCAAGCCTCTTGAGGGCCGCCGCGACCTCGTGCCGGCCCTTGTCGTCGAGCGGCAGGAGCGGCGGCCGCACCGGCCCCCCGTACAGGCCGCGGATGTCCTGAGCGTGCTTGAGCCCGGCGATGCCGAAGGTGTCCGTGACGGCCCTGTTCAGGGGGACAAGGTCGAGCTGGAGCTTGCGGGCCGCGTTCCGCTCTCCTGCCTTGAAGAGCCGGAAGATCTCGGCGCACGTCTCCGGGGCCGCGTTGGCGACGGCCAGGATGGCCCCGGACGCCCCCATCTCCAGGCCCGGGAGGACGACGTGGCCGGAGCCGAGGAAATAGTGGAAGTCCGGCGGGACCTCGCGGACGACCTCGGCCAGGAAGGCCAGGCTGCCCGAGCTCTCTTTGAGGCCGATGATGTTCGGGTGCGGGGCGAGGTCGATGACGAGCTGGGGCTCGAGGGATATGCCGGTCGTCTGGGGAATGTTGTAGAGGATGACCGGGACCGGGCTGGCCTCGGCCACGTCCAGAAAGTGGGCCCTGAGGGCCTCCCGCGTCATCTTTCCTTTATAGTAAGAGGGCGGCCGGACGAGGGCCGCCGCGACGCCCGCCCGGCAGGCGCGCCGCGTGAACTCGATCGTGGCCCGGGTCGATTCCCTGGCCGTGCCGACGAGGATCCGCCGGCCCGGCTTGGCCGCCTCGAGGACGGCCTCGACCAGTGTTTCCGACTCGTCGTCGGTCAGCAGGACGCTCTCCCCGGTCGAGCCGAGGACGAGGTACCCGGCGAGGTCCGCCCGGTTGTACTTGGCGACGTTCTCCCGGAGCTTCCCGGCCGAGACGCCGTCGCCGGCGAAGGGGCTGGTCAGGGCGATGAAGACGCCCTCGAAGGGCAGGCTCATGGCTTCTCTCCTTGGCGCGACTTGCGGACGGCCCGCTCGATCTCGCGGAGCTCCTCCTCGCCGAGCCCGAAATAATGGCCGACCTCGTGGAGGACCGTGTCGCGGACGTTCGTCATGATCTCCTCCGGCGTGCGGGACATCCTCTCGATCGGGCCCTGGTAGATGACGATGACGTCGGGGGAGGTGTTGCCGTAGGAGCCCGGCGAGCGATGCTGGAACGGCACGCCGTGGTAGAGGCCGAGAAGGTTTCGGCCGGGCGGCGGCTCGTCCTCGACCATGACCGTGACGTTGGCGATGAGCTTCTTGAAGCGCGCCGGGATTTCCGCGAGCGACCGCTCGACCAGCCGCTCGAACTCGTCCCTGTCCAGGGCCTGGGCGAAGGGGCTCCGGCCGAAGGGTCGCGGGACGCGCCTCATTGCCGGGCCCGGACGCCCCGGTCGCCGTAGTGCTTGACGTCCTTCATCTCGGTTACGAGGTCGGCCCGCTCGAGGAAGGCGGGCGGGGCGTAGCGGCCGGTCAGGACGAGCTCGACGTCCGCAGGCTTCCGGTCGAGGACGTCCAGGACCTCGCGCTCGCCGAGGACCTTGAGGTGGACGGCCGTGTTGACCTCGTCGAGGACGACGACGCGGAAATCGCCGGTGAGCATGGCCTCGAGGCACCTGCGGAGCCCTTTGCGGGCGCGGTCGACGTCCTCGTCGGCGACGCCTTCCGTGACCCGGATGAAGCCCTTGCGGCCGAACTGCTCGATGACGATGAGCGGGGCGAGCCTTCCGGCGGCCTCGACCTCGCCCGTCGGCCGCCCCTTAAGGAACTGGCCGAAGTAGGTCCTCATGCCGCGGCCGGCGGCCCGCAGGGCCAGGCCCAGGGCGGCCGTCGTCTTGCCCTTTCCGTTGCCGGTGTAGACCTGGATAAGGCCCTGGAAGGGCTCCGCGGCGTTCGTCCTGTCCATCGCGTCTATTGTTGAACAATCGGCCCCGGTTGTCAAAATGTGTTATAATCCGGGCCATGCTAGACCCGAAATATGTCCTGGAACACCTTGATTCCGTGCGAAATAGGCTGGCCACGCGCGGTCAGCCGGTGGCCCTGGAGGACTTCGTCCGCGCTTCCGGAGAGAAAAGGGACGTCCTCCGGCGGGTCGAGGAGCTCCGGGCGCAGAAGAACAAGGCCTCCGAGGAGATCTCCAGGATGAAGAAGGCGGGCGAGGACGCCTCGGCCCGGATCCTCGAGATGAGGAAGGTCGGCGATGAGATCGCCGCGCTCGAGGAGCGCCTCAAGGCCTCCGAGGCGGGCATCCTGGCGACGCTCCTCAGCGTCCCGAACGTCCCCCACGACTCCGTGCCCGTCGGCCGGGGCGCGGAGGAGAACTGCGAGGTCCGCCGCGCCGGCACGCCGCCGGAGTTCGGTTTCGCGCCCCAGGCCCACTGGGACGTCGGCGGGCGGCTGGGCATCCTCGATTTCGAGCGGGCGGCCAAGATCGCCGGCTCGCGCTTCGCCGTCTATTACGGGGCCGGGGCCCGGCTCGAGCGGGCCCTGATCGGCTTCATGCTCGACCTCCAAACCCGCGAGCGCGGCTTCACCGAGGTCCTGCCGCCGTTCCTGGCCAACGCCGAGACGCTGACCGGGACGGGGCACCTGCCCAAGTTCAAGGAGGACCTCTTCAAGATCGAGGGCCTCGACTGGTATCTCATCCCCACCGCGGAGGTCCCCCTGACCGGTCTCTACCGGAACGAGATCCTCGACGGCGGCCTCCTGCCCCGGCGCTTCGCCGCCTACACGCCGTGCTTCCGGAGCGAGGCCGGCTCGTACGGCAAGGACGTCCGCGGGCTCGTCCGCCAGCACCAGTTCAACAAGGTCGAGATGATGATCTACAGCCTGCCGGAGGCCTCCTACGACGAGCTCGAGTTCATGACCGCCTCGGCCGAGGAGGTCCTGAAACGGCTGGGCCTCCATCACCGCGTCGTCCTGCTGTCGACCGGGGACATGGGGTTCGCCAGCGCCAAGACCTACGACCTCGAGGTCTGGATGCCGAGCCGGAACGGCTTCATGGAGATCTCGTCCTGCTCGAACTGCACGGACTTCCAGGCCCGCCGGGCCGGGATCCGCTTCAAGCGCGGCCCCAAGGGCAAGACCGAGTTCGTCCACACCCTGAACGGCTCGGGGCTGGCCGTCGGCCGGACCGTGGCCGCGATCCTCGAGAACTGCCAGCGCGAGGACGGCTCGGTCGCCGTGCCCGAGGCCCTGCGGCCGTACATGAACGGCTTGGAGCGTATCGTTCGGGCCTGAACGGCCGCCTCTTTTCATCGGTCCCGAATCCCCTTGGGACGCGGAACCCTTGTCAGGCGGCGGACGGGCAAGTACAATGGTCCCGACATGCGGAGGGATGGCCGAGTGGTTGAAGGCGGCGGTCTTGAAAACCGCTTTCCGGTCTCCGGAACGGGGGTTCGAATCCCTCTCCCTCCGCCAACAATATCCCGAACCCTGAGAGCTCCGGACCGGGATCAAAGCCATGGAACGATGGCGGCCATTAGCGGCAATAATTTCCATTTCCGCCAATGGCCGCCATCGGAATCGACAATAAGGACGTCGGAGGAGGCACATGTTCCATGGATACAAATGGCTGTTGGGTCTGGTCCTCGTGGTGCTTGCGGCCGGCCTGCTCTTATTCTTCCGTTTCAATCGTCATGACATCAAATCGCTCGAGGGTTTTCTGGCTTCCTACGATCGATACGATAAGGCGCTCTTAGCTCTTGCCGTGAGCCAGACTGAAGACGGGGAGGGCCAGGCCGGGGCTGCGCTCGACGAGCTCAAGGCCAAAGCGGCGTTCCGGCTGTCTTCTCTGATCAAGAACGACGCGGGGCTCATGTCACAGGCACGCGAGGTCGCCGAGCTTGCGGGACAAGAGCTCGAGAGCCTGAAAGCCTATCGAAGGGCGGTCCGGAGCAAGAACGTCGGCGCGGATGAATTGGCGATAGGGCACGGCGTTGTTCGCGAGAAGAGAAAAGCCGCCTATGCCTGTTTTAGGGAGCTAGCCGGGAAGGGGATGGGCCGATGATGAAGATCAAGAAGGGGCCGGGGAAGCTGACCGACCTGCCGAACATCGGCCGGACCACCGCGGCAAAGCTCGACCGGATCGGCATCCGGACCAAGGAAGATTTCCTGAAGCGCGATCCTTACGACGTCTTTCACGCCCTGAGGAAGAAGGTCGACCCGACCCTTTGCCGCTGCGCCCTGGCCGGCATCGTCGGGGCCAAGACGGGCCAGCCGTGGCACGAGATCACTAAGGCCACGGCCGCGGAGTATGAAAAGCGGCATCCCCGCCACAAGTGGGGCCCCTGCTAAAGGCTTCCGATTCCCATCTCTTCGGAAACGTGTTAGAATAGCGCCGCGTTTCCGAGACCGCGGAGAGGTGCTGGAGTGGTCGATCAGGAACGCCTGCTAAGCGTTTGTCTCGGCTCAAACCGGGACCGCGGGTTCGAATCCCGCCCTCTCCGCCATTTCCCCTCCTTTGCTTGACATTGCCCGGCCATTCCCTTAGATTGAGGCCGAATGGACCTCCGCCTGCCTCGCCGTCCTCCGGACGCCGCTCTTCCGCTCGAACGCAAAGGGGACAAGCCATGAAGAAAGCCCTGCCTCTAATCCTCTTGCCGCCGCTCGCCGCGGCGCTCCTCGCCTTCGCGTGCTGCGCCAGAAGGCCCTCCGGCGAGACCTACGAAACGATCCTTGCCGCCTTCCGGAACCCGCCGTCGGAATACCGGAGCGCGCCGCTCTGGGTTTGGAACGACCGCGTGACCAAGGACGAGATCCGGGAGGGGCTCGCCGACTTCAAGGCCCGCGGCATCGGCGGCGTCTTCGTCCACCCCCGGCCCGGGCTGATCACGCCCTACCTTTCCGAGGAATGGTTCTCCCTCTGGAAGTACGCCGTCGAGACGGGCAAGTCGCTCGGGCTCAAGGTCTGGGTCTACGACGAGAACTCCTATCCGTCCGGGTTCGCCGGGGGGCACGTGCCGGCGGCCCTGCCCGACGCCGCCCGGAGCGGCCTGCGGATGGCACGCTTCGCGGGCGCGCCGAAGGCCTTCGTCCGGCCGCCGCTCGTCGTCCTCCGCCAGACGCTCGCGGGCTTCGAGGACGTCACGGCCTCCTTCACGCCCGGCCTCAAGGACACGGCGCCCTACTACGCCTTCGAGGTCGTCCGGCAGGAGCCCTCGCCGTGGCACGGCGGTTTCACCTACGTCGACCTCATGCGTCGCGACGTCACGGAGAAGTTCCTCGACCTGACCCTCAACGCCTACAAGCGGGCCGTCGGCGCGGACTTCGGCGGGACCGTCCCCGGCGTCTTCCAGGACGAGGCCGAGATCGGCCCGCCCGGGGGAGGGGACACGGTGAACTTCACGCCGGCCCTTTTCCAGGCCTTCCAGACGAGCTGGGGCTACGACCTCCGGCCCCACCTCGTCTCCCTCTTCGACGAGGTCGGCGACTGGAAGCGCGTCCGGCACAACTACTATTCGACCCTCCTCGACCTCTTCGTCGAGAATTGGGCCAAGCCCTATTACGCCTACTGCGCCGACAACAATCTCCAGTTCACCGGCCACTATTGGGACCACGAGTGGCCGAACCCCCGCAACTCTCCCGATAACATGGCCATGTCCGCCTATGCCCACATGCCCGGCATCGACATTCTGATGAATGATTGGTCGACCGGCCCCCATGCCCAGTTTGGCAACGACCGTTCCGTCCGCGAGATCCGGAGCGCGGCCAACCAGCGCGGCCGGCGGCGGACGATGTCCGAGACCTACGGCGCCGGCGGCTGGGACATGACCTTCTTCGACCAGAAGCGGATCGGCGACTGGGAGTACGCCCTGGGCGTCAACTTCCTCAACCAGCACCTTTCCTACGTCACGATCAAGGGCGCTCGCAAACGCGACCACCCGCTCTCCTTCTCTTACCATGAGCCGTGGTGGAAGGACTACAACGTCCTGGCCGACTACTTCGGGCGGCTCTCCGTCGCCCTGAGCGCCGGCCGGCAGGTCAACCGCGTCCTCGTCCTCGAGCCGACGACCTCGGCCTGGATGCACTATTCCCCGGCCGGCGAGTCGGCCCGGATGAAGGCGCTGGGCGAGGACTTCCAGGAGTTCGTCCGCCTGCTCGAGCGGAACCAGGTCGAGTACGACCTGGCCTCCGAGAAGACGCTCGAGGAGTTCGGGGCCGTCCGCAACCTGAAGCTCGCCGTCGGCGAGCGGTCCTACGACCTCGTCGTCCTGCCGCCGGGGTTCGAGAACATCAACGACTCGACGCTCGTCCTTCTCCGCGACTACCTCATGCGCGGCGGCAAGGTCGTGGCCTGGCCGGCGCCGCCGGACTACGTCGACGGGAAGGTCACGGACGACGTCCGGGTCCTGTCCGCCTCGTATGGCGACCGCTGGCTGCCGCCGGGGCCGGGCGGCGGGCTCGACCGCGTCCGCGCCTTCGCTCCGCCGCGCCTCGTCTTCTCGGGGCCGGCCGAGCACGCGGCCCTCTACCACCAGCGCCGGGAGTTCGACGGCGGGGAGCTCGTCTTCCTGGCAAATACGAGCCCGGTCCAGCCGGCCGACGGCACGCTCAGCCTGGAGGGCGGCTCGGTCGAGGCCTGGGACCCCTTCACGGGCGGCGTCAGGCCTTATTCGTTCACGCGTCAGCGCGGCGCGGTCACGGCCCGTTTCTCGCTCCCCCCGGGCGGCAGCCTTCTCCTTTGCGTGCCGTCGAGGCGGGCCCGGCCCGTCGTGGCCGAGAAATGGGAGGCGGAAGACGTCGCCGCCGCGGCCCCGCCGGCCGTCGAGCGGGTCTCGCCGAACGTCCTGACCATCGATTACTGCGACCTCATCCTCGGCGGGCGGACCGAGAAGGATCTCTATTTCTACGACGCCCAGCGCAAGACCTTCCAGGCCCACGGCCTCGCCCGGAACCCCTGGGACAGCGCCGTCCAGTACAAGACGAACATCGTCGACCGCGACAAGTTCCGCCCCGATTCCGGATTCGAGGCCGTCTTCTGGTTCACCGCCCTCAAGGGCGACGCTTTCGATTTCTCCTCGCTCAAGGCCGTCGTCGAGAGGCCGGAACTGTTCGGCGTGTCCATCAACGGGCACGACGTCAAGCCGCTCCCGGGGGAGTGGTGGCTGGACCGGGCGTTCGGCGTGTACCCCATCGGGCCCCACGTCGTCGCCGGCCGGAACCGGATCGCCGTCCGGGCCCGGCCGTTCACCATCCACTCGGAGCTCGAGCCGGTCTACGTCCTCGGCGATTTCCGGCTCCTCGCCGCGCCCCGGGGCTTCGAGCTCAGGCCGCCGGCCCAGATGGCCCTCGGGCCCTGGGCGGCCCAGGGGCTCCCCCTCTACGGCCAGTCGGTCCGCTACCGGAAGACGTTCGATTTCCCGGCCGCCCCGGGCCCGAACGAGCGATACGTCGTCCGGCTCGGGGCCTGGCGCGGCGCCGCGGCCGAGGTCCTTGTCGGCGGCAAGCCCGCCGGCGTCATCGCTTTCGCGCCCTACGAGCTCGACATCACCGGCGCCCTCGGGCCGGGGCCGAACGAGATCTCGGTCGTCGTCACGGGCACGCTCAAGAACACGCTCGGGCCGTTCCACAACGACCCGCCCCTCGGCCGGGCCTGGCCCGGGTCGTTCCAGCAGGGGGCCAAGGGCGGCTTCCCGCCCGGGGCGGAATACTCCGTCGTCGACTACGGCCTGTTCGAGGACTTCAAACTCGTCAAGGAGGTCCGGCAATGACGCGTGAGGCGAACTTCTCCTCGAAGACCCAGTTCGTGAGCTGAAAGGACCTCCGGCCATGCTGCGCTTTTTCTACTATGCCGTCGCCCCGGCCGTCTTACCCGTCAAGACGATGAAGCAGCTCCTCGCGGAGCCGCGCCCGGTCCGGGCGGCGGGCGTCGCCGTCGGCTTCGTCGGCCTGCTCTACGCTTTGACCTCGGCCGTCATGGCCCTGGCCGGCGCCGTGCCGCTGGCGACGGCGCTCCTGCCCATCCCTCCTGAGAATTATTATTTCTGGCAGACGCTCTTTGTCCTGCCTTGGACGGCTCTCGCCGGGGCCCTCGCGTACGGAGCTCTCCGGCTCGCGGCCGGGGGGAGGAAGGAGAAGGACGGGCCGGCCGCCGTGAGGACCGCAGCCGCGGCCGGGGCGGCCCTCGCCGGCTCGCTCTTCGTCGCCTGGGTCCCGGCCGCGCTGACCGCCCTCTTCCTGGCCCTGGGCATGGGACAGCAGGAGCTCGTCGACATCCTCTCGGAGCCGGGCGGGGCGCAGGTTGTCTACCTCGGGCTTTATGCCCTCGCGGCGGCCGCCGCCGTCGTCCTGTTCGTCCTCGCCGCGCGCCAGGGGAAGGCGAAGAACGCGACCCGGCTCAAGACGACCGTGCGTTAGGCGGGGACGGCCGGCCGGGAGCGGGAACGAGAGGAGAGGAGCGGTGAGCGAAGCATCGGACAGCGCGGCCATTGTCGTCCGCGCGTTCACGGCGGCGGACTACGACCGGGTCATGGAGCTCTGGGCGGAGGGACGGTTGCCCCTCAAGCCGCGGGGCAGGGACAGCCGCGCCCGGATCGAGAGGCAGGTCGGGGAGCCGAACGTCCTGTTCCTCGTGGCGGAGGCGGGGGGACGCGTCGTCGGCACGGTCCTCGCCACCCACGACGGCCGCAAGGGTTGGATCAACCGCCTGGCCGTGGACGCCGCCTGGCGGCGCCGCGGCATCGGGCGCCGGCTCGTCGGCGAGGCCGAGCGGCGGCTGGCCGGGGCGGGCATGGAGATCTTCGCCTGCCTCATCGAGGCGGACAACTCGGTTTCCATGGAGGTCTTCGAGAGCCTGGGCTACAAGAAGCATCCCGAGATCATCTATTTCGCCAAGCGGTCCTACCCGGAAGTTTAAAGAGACAAGACGGACAGTCCCAGGCCTGTTTGGGGTGGCTTCCTAAAAGCAACGATCGGACAGGCCTGGGGCAGTCCCTATTCCTTGAAAGGGACGGCCATATCCTATAAAATAACTAAGGATTGATCCCTGAAGAGGAGATGCTCATGAAACCGCGCCAGATCGTCCCCGGTGTTTCCTGGGTCGGCGCCGAGGACTTCGACCGCAGGCTGTTCGACTCGCTCATCCCCCTTCCGGACGGGACGAGCTACAACGCCTACCTCGTCCGGGGCCGCGAGAAGACGGCCCTCCTGGACACGGTCGACCCCTCCGCCCTCGACAAGCTGAAGGCGAACCTCGAGGGAGTGGAGAGGCTCGATTACCTCGTCGCCCATCACGCCGAGCAGGACCACTCGGGCTCCATCCCCTGGGTCCTCGAGCGCTATCCCGGGGTCCAGTTGCTGTGTTCGGCCCCGGCCAAGAGCATGCTCGTCGAACATCTCTTGGTCCCCGAGTCGCGCATCCGCGCCGTCGCCGACGGCGAGACCCTGGCCCTGGGCGGCAAGACCCTCAGGTTCATCTATACGCCGTGGGTCCACTGGCCGGAAACGATGTCCACGTATCTCGAGGAAGATCGCATCCTCTTCAGCTGCGATTGGTTCGGCTCGCACCTGGCCTCGAGCGAGCTCTTCATCGAGGGCGTCGAATGCGTCTTCGCCGAGGCCAAGCGATATTACGCCGAGATCATGATGCCCTTCCGCCGCATCGTGCGGCAGGACATGGAGAAGATCCGCCCGCTCGACATCGCCATGATCGCCCCGAGCCACGGGCCCATCTATCGCGACCCGGCCTCCGTCATCCGGGCCTACCAGGACTGGACGGACGACACCCCTCACAACCTCGTCGTCCTGCCTTGGGTCTCTATGCACGGCTCCACGGCCCTCATGGTCGAGCACCTCATGGCGGCCTTGGTCGAGCGCGGGGTCGCGGTCCAGCCGTTCAACATGGCCATGGCCGACATCGGCCAGCTCGCCATGGCGCTCGTCGACGCGGCCACCATCATCGTCGGGGCGCCCACGGTCCACGTCGGCCCTCATCCCGCCGTCATCACCGCAGTGACGCTGGCCAACGCCCTCCGGCCCAAGGCCCGCTTCGCCACGGTCGTCGGCTCCTACGGCTGGGCGAGTAAAATGGTCGAGTCGGTCAAGGCCGGCCTGCCGAACCTCAAGGTTGAGTTCCTCGACCCCGTGGTCTGCAAGGGTTACCCGAGGGAAGGGGATTTCACGGCCCTGGAACGGCTGGCGGACGCCGTGGCCCTGAAGCACGCCGGGCTCGGCCTGGCCCCTCCGCCGCCCGGCCGCGGCGGAGGACGCTGACGATCTTGACGCTGCCGGAGGGCAGGGGATAGCGGCGGAGGCCGTCCAGAGTGACCCATTTGCGGTCCGGTGCCTCGGCCGGGACGCGCCCCGCCGGCCGGCACCTGTAGACCCTGAGCGTCACCCGGAATTTCGTGTACGCGTGGACGACCGTCGTCAGGAACCTGGCGTCCGCGACCTCCGTCCCGACCTCCTCCCGAACCTCGCGCCGGAGGGCCGAAAGGGGGCGCTCGCCGCGCTCGACCTTCCCGCCCGGGAATTCCCACAGCCCGCCGAAGAGCCCCTCCGGGGGACGCCTTTGGATGAGGAAGCGGCCGCGGTCCTCGATGACGGCCACGACCGCCTCGACCTTCGCCGTGGCCCGCCGGCGCGGGCTGGGGATGACCTCCTGGAGGCCGTCGCGGGCGGCGCTGCAGCGGTCCCGCACCGGGCAGAGCAGACACTGGGGGTTCCGGCTGCGGCAGACGAGGGCCCCGAGCTCCATGAGGGCCTGGTTGAAGAGCCCCGGGGCGCGGGCCGGAATGAGGGCCCGGAGGCGGGCCAGGATCCGCGCGTCGTGCCGCGTCGAGGCCTCGCCCGGGAGACCCATGACCCGCATCAGGACGCGCCGGACGTTGGCGTCGACGACCGGGAGCGGTCGGCCGTAAACCAGGCTCAGGACGGCCGCGGTGGTGTACGGTCCGAAGCCGGGCAGCCGGCCGAGGGCCGCCTCGCAGTCGGGGAGGCGGCCGGCGTGGTCGCGGACGACGAGCCTGGCCGCGCGGTGGAGGTTCCGGGCCCGGGCGTAGTAGCCCAGGCCCTGCCACGCTCGGAGGACCCGGCGGAGCGGCGCCCGGGCCAGCCTCCGGACGTCCGGGAAGAGGCGCATCCAGCGCTCGTAGTAGGGGGCGACGGCGGCGACCGTCGTCTGCTGGAGCATGACCTCGGACACCCAGATCGCGTAGGGGTCGGAGGTCCCACGCCACGGCAGCCGGCGGTGCCGGCGCCGGTACCAGGCGACGAGGTCCGCGGCCAGGCGGCGGTCCTCCGATCGCGTCACTTCTTCTTCTCGGCGGGCGCCTCCGGCGCGGGCGGCGCGGCCCGCCAATCCTTCGGCTCCTTGGGCAGATCGGCCAGGAACGAAGCGTCGACGCGGAAGAGATAATCGAGCTTCGCGCTCTTGATAAAGACCTCTTTCTTCGCCGCGTCCTCTTTCCCGACGAGGAGGACCGTCTCCTTGACCTTGTTCTCGAAGTCCTTGGTCCGGACCGAGATCTCCGCGGCGGGCGTCTCGAGCCCGTAGGCGGCCAGGCTCTTGGGCGCGTCGATGAAACCCGTCGCCTCGAGGCCCTCGACCCGGCGGATGAAGGCTTCGACTTTCGTCCCGTCGGCCGCGTCCTTCGCGGCCGTCTCGAGGAACCACTTGTCCTCGTCCTTGACCTTGGCCTTGAGCGCGGCGAGGGTGAGGCCGCGGGCCTTGACAGCGACCCGGTCGGCCTCCCAGCTCGAGAAGTCGGCGACCTTTTTCTCGCGGAGATCGTCCGGCTTCTTCTCGAGGTCGGCGAGCAGGGCGCCGTCGAAGGCGACGATCTTGTTCGTGCCTGAGGCCATGGCATAGGATCTGTCCTTGTCCTTGTGGAGGGCGAAGACGACCTCCTTGCCGGCCGCGGGCAGGGACAGCGTGACCTCGTATTCCGGCTTCTCCAGGCCGAGCTCCTTGACGTCCCCGGCCGCCTTGGCCTCCGAGACGAACTCCGTTGCCCGGAGGTTCGAGAGGGAGTCGAGCAGGGAGTCGAGTTTGCCCTTGGCCGGCAGGGCGTGGAAAGGCGCGGTGAACATCCAGCCCTCGGCCTCGCGGGCCGCTTCCCAGGCCACTCCCTTGGCCCGAACGCGGACCTTCTTGACGTCCGCCGCCTCGAACTTGAAGACCGTCTTGTCCCGGAGGTCGAACACCTTCTTGTTGAGCGTAGCCGTGAGTGTTGAGGGGATGAGGACGAGGCGCGCGTCGTCGGCGCGCTTGGCGAAGAGCGACTTGTCGAGGGGGTTCTCCATGCCGACGAGGACGGTCACCGGCGCGTCCTTCCCTTTGACCCAGAGGGAGACCTCGACCCGGGGGAAGCCGTAGGGCTTGAGGTCGCCGGCCGATCTCTCGACAACGCGGTCGAGCCGCAGGCCGGCGAAGCTCGAAACGAGCCCGTCGGCCTCGGTTGCGTCGGCCATGGCCTCGAGCGGCGCGGTCAGCCGCCAGACGCCCTTTTCGTCCTTCTCGAGGACGACCGTCCCGTCGGGACGCTTGAGCTCGATCTTCCGGACGTCGGCCGGGGCCACGTCGACGAGGACGTTCCCCTTGTCCTTGGCCGCGGCTTCCTTCCTTCCCTTGGATTCGAAGACGAGGACTGCAGCTAGGAGGACGAGGAAGACGCCGAGGAGGACGAGAGTCGACTTGAACTTCATAGCGACCTCCTCCGCATCCATACGGCCAAGCCCAGGAGGAGGACGCCCAGCGGCAGCAGGTAGAAGACGACGACCCGGATGAGGGACATCTGGCTCGGCATGAGCTGGATCGTGCGCGGCGCTTGGGTCCGGGGCTGGATCGAGATGAGGTCGGATTCCTCGGTCAGCCAGTTGACGCAGTTGAGGAAGAGGTTGCCGTTGCCCTCGAGGTCGTAGTAACCGTTGGCCGCGAAATCGGAGTCGCCGAAGACGATGACGCGGCCCTCGGGGGGGGTCTTGCCGGCGGCGTCCGGCGCCCCCTTCTTGAGCGTGGCGACGGCGGCGATGGAGAAGGGGCCGGAGCGGTCCTTCTTCTTGTCGAAGGAGATCTCGTCGACCGAATAATTCCGGTCGAGCGCGAGGCCGGTCTTGATCCATGAGGTCTCGCCCGACTTAACCAGGCTCTGGAGGGTCTCGACGCCGTCCGGCTTCGGGTCGATCGTTTCCACGGGCTGGACGATCGGATAGAAAGTGACGTAGCGGAACTTTTTGGTGATCTCGTGGGCTTCGTAGGATTCGGCGCCCGGCATGAAGTACTTGACGCCGGCGAGGGTCAGGACCTTGTCGAGGACGATGCCGCCGCCGAGCCGGAACCCGTACTTGGCCAGGAACGGGGCGAGGGCGGGGGAAGTCTGGGGGTCGACGAGGAAAAAGACGCGGCCTCCCTTGGCTAGGAACTTGGCGATCGCGTCGAGCTCAGCGGGCAGGAGGTCCTTCTCCGGGCCGGCGATGACGAGCGCGGCGCAATCCTCGGGGATGGGCTTTCCCAGCGCCAGGGAGAGGCTCTTGACGTCGTAGGCCTGTTTCGCGAGCTCGTCCTTGGCCCGGGAGAACCCGCCCTCCTCGGATTGCTCGAGGTTCTTCTCGCCGTGCCCCCCGAGGAAATAGACGACCTTCTTCGCGGCCCGGGTGACCTTGATGAGGGCGTTCGTGACGTCCTCCTCGCCGGTCGCCGTGATGCGGCTCTCCTTGCCTCCGGCCTCGAAGACCGTCGTCCCGTCCTGGGTCACGTCGTAGCGCTTGACCTGGCCCGGGTTCTTGTCGGGGTCGATGAACTCGGTCTTGATGCGGGCTGAGTTGTAGGTATAGATCTTGAGCAGGTTCTCCATGGCCGCCCGGCCGTAGCCGCCCTCCCTGAAGAAGGCCTTGACGGAGACGTCCGCCTTGAGGTTCCGGAGGACGGTCAGGGACTGGTCGGAAAGGCTGTGGACCTTGGCCGCCGTCAGGTCGAAGCGGGCGTTATGGATGGACAGGAAATAGTTGACCAGGACGAGGATGGCCAAGACGAGGACGGTCACGACGACGGCGTTCCCGCCGTAGATGAGCGACCTCCTGTTGAAGCCCCGTTTCAGGGACGAAGCGTTCAGGGTCACGTAGGCGGCCAGGGCCGCCAGGCCGGCCAGGCCGAGACCCAGGACGAGGGCCTTCCGGTAAGGCCAGACGAACCACGCCGCCAGGGCCGCGACGATGAGGACGGCGGCGACGTAGTTGAGCTTGTTCTTGAGCGACGCCATGGCTCACCTCCACCGCCGCGACTGGACCCAGGAATGGGTCAGGAAGAGCCAGAAGAAGATGAAGCTCAGGAAGTAGACGAGGCTCTTCGTGTCCAGGACCCCGCGGACCAAGTCTTCGAAGTGCTGGAGGAACGAGAGGTAGTTGAGGACGCTGGCCAGGACGCCGGAGGCCCCGTAGGCCATCCAGCTCAGGATGTAGATCAGGAGGTTGATGCCCATGGCCAGGATGACCGCGACGACCTGATTCTCCGTCAGGGACGAACAGAAGATGCCGACGGCCAGAAAGGACGCGCCGATGAGGAAGAGGCCGAGATAGCCGAGAAGGAGCGGCAGGGGCTCCGGATTGCCATAGAGGAAGGTGAAGACGCAGGCGACCGAGGACAGGGCGAGCATGACGACGAGCATGATGAGCGAAGCGAGGTATTTTCCGAGCAGGATCTGGGCGGGGGAGAGGGGGGAGGTGTAGAGGAGCTCCTCGGTGCCGAGCTTCTTCTCCTCGGCGAAGAGCCGCATGGACAGGGCCGGGAGGAGGAGAAGGAGGAAGATGGTGATATTGTGGAAGACCGGCCCGAAGACCATCTGGTTGATGTTGAGCTGCTGGGCGTAGTATGGGTTCTGCGCTGCCTGGAGGCCCTGGTCGTTGAACCAGCGGAGGAGGCTGGTGAAAAAGAGGCCCCAGATGAAGAGGTAGATGGCGAAGACCGTGTAGCCCACGGGCGACCCGAAATACTGTCCGAGTTCCTTCTTGGTGATGGACCAGATGTTTTTCATTGTTCGGACGCTCCCGAAACGATCTGGAGGTAGAGGTCCTCGATGTTCATGGCCGAAGGCCGCATCTCGAGGAGGCCGAGGCCCCGGTCGGCGACGAGCCGGACGACCTCGTCCCGCAGGTCTCGGTCCGCCGGCCACTCGAGCCGCACCTCCCGGCCTTGGCCGAGGCGAGGCCGGGCAGGGCCGACTTGAAGAGCGCCGCCGCCTCCTCCACACCCCGGCGGAGCTTGAGCACGACGCCGTCCCGCCCATGGCGGTGCTCCAGTGTCGCCGCGAGCTCGGCCAGCGAGCCCGAGGCCAGAACCCGGCCTTCGTTGAGGACGACGACGCCGTCGCAGACCTGGGTCACCTCGGGCAGGATGTGGGTCGAGAGGAGGACGGTGTGCGCGCCCCGCAGGCCCTTGATGAGCTCCCGGATCTCGCGGATCTGGGCGGGGTCGAGGCCGATCGTCGGCTCGTCGAGGACGAGGACCGGGGGGTCGTGGATGATGGCCTGGGCGATGCCGACGCGCTGCTTGAAGCCTCGGGAGATGTTCTTGATGAGCCGGCCGCGGACGCTCTCGAGGGCGGTGACCTTGACGGCCCGGTCGACTGCGGCCCGCCGCCCGGCGGCCGGGACCTGCTTGATGGCCGCCACGAATCCGAGGTAGCCGGTGACGGTCATCTCGGGATAGAGCGGCGGGTTCTCCGGCAGGTAGCCGATGGCCTTCTTGACCGTGTTGGGTTCGTCGAAGACGTCGTGGCCGGCGACCGTGGCCTTGCCCTCGGTGGCCGGCAGATAGCCGGTCAGGATGCGCATGGTCGTCGTCTTGCCGGCCGCGTTCGGGCCGAGGAGGCCCCAGATCTTGCCGGTCTCGACCTTGAAGCTCAGGTTCCGGACGGCCGTCAGCTCGCCGTATTTCTTGGTGAGGTCTTGGACTTCGATCATGAAAACCTCCGTTCTTTGCCGATGAACTCAGAACCTCCGCCGGGAGTTGCGTCACATGCGCTCGGGGACGGGGATGCCCATCAGCCCGAGGGCGGTCTTGAGCTGCTCCTTGATATACCGGATGGTCAGGAGCCGGACGCCCCTGACGCCCCGGTCCTCCTCGTTGAGGACGGGGTATTGGTGGTAGTAGGCGTTGAACTTCTGACAAAGGAGAAAGGCGAACTTGGCCAGGTGCGAGAACTCGAGGGCCCGCACCGAGCGCAGGACCTCCTCGTCGAGCCCCGAGGCGTAGAGGACGAGGTCCCAGAAGTCCGCCAACTCCTTCCCGGATAGCCCGGAGAGGTCGACGGGGCGGCCAACGGCGGCGGCGAGGATGTCCGCCTCCGACGTCCCCTCGCGCTCCCTGAGCTTGCGGAAGATGCTGTTCAGCCGGACGGCCGTGTACTGAAGGTAGGGCCCGGTCTCGCCCTCGAAGCTCAGGGCCTCCTCGAAGTCGAAAACGATCAGGGAGTTCCGGGCGAACTTGAGCATGAAGTAGCGCAGGGCGCCGGCGGCGATCTCCCGCGCCGTCCGGGCCTTCTCCTCCGCGGCCAGGGCCGGGTTCCGCTTCTCGATTTCGGCCCTGGCCTTGTCCTCGAGCCGGTCGAGGAGGTCGTCCGCCTTGACCCCCAGGCCTTTCCGGCCCGAAACCTCGAGAAATGACCTGTCCTTCTCCTCCTCGGAGGCCGCGTAGCCGAGCTCTTTCAGGCTCTTGGGCGAGAGGGCGACCATTTCATAAGAGAAGTGGACGGACTTGTCGGCCTGGGCCGTGTAATCGAGGGAGCGCAGGCCCTGGACGACGACCTTCTGGAGGTAGGACTGGCGGGTATCGATGACGTTGTAGACCCGGCTCGCGCCGCCGAAGGACGGGCCGCCCGGCGCCGGCCGGTCGGTCGAGATCCAGATCGTGCGGCCGGCCTCCTCGGCGAACGGCTCATAATGGAAGTCCTTGCCCAGAAGCCCGAACTTCCAGAGCTGGTAGGCGATGTCCTTGCCGACATAGGTGACCGTGCCGTCGGAGCGGACGATGACCTTCTCCCGGTCCGCCTCGTCCTCGAGCCGCATGACCCAGCAGCCACGGTTCTCGCCCTCCGTTGCGAGCTCGATGGCGCGGCGCTCCTTGAGCAGGCTGAAGGCCTGCTCCCAGAACTTGAGGTGGAGGATGGTGCTCTCGCAGGGGAGGACGTCGTAGGTGATGCCGAGCCTGGCCATCGTCGCCAGGTGAGCCCGGACGACGCGCCGCGAGACGTGCCGGGAGAGGGCGTATTCGGGGTCCTCGCCGTGCTCGATCCTCTTCAGGACCTCGGCCTTGCGGGGCTGGGACTCGGGATGGCCGGCGAGGTAGCCGGCAACCCGGGCGTAAAGGTCCCAGCAATAATAGTCGAACTTGCCGGGGATGGCCTCGACCTCGGCCAGGCCTTTCCTTTCGATCTCCATGAAGCCGAAGACGACGTCGACGACTTGGACGCCGGTGTCGTCGATGTAGTTCTGGACCTCGACCCGCTCGCCCTTGTAGCGGAGCGAGCGGGCGAGGGTGTCGCCCAGGCAGGCGTTCCGCAGATGGCCGATGTGGGCGGCCTTGTTGGGGTTGATGTTCGTGTGCTCGATGATGATCTTCGTCTCGTCGGGTCCGAGCCCCGGGCGGCCGAGCGCCGAGAGGAGGCGGCCGAAGTAGGCCGCGCGGTCGAGGAAGAGGTTGACGAAGCCGGCCCCGGCGACCTCGACCTTGCCGACCCCCTCGAGGCCGGCGAGGAGCGCCGCCGCTTCTTCCGCCACGGCTCGCGGCGGCCGCCGCAGCTTCTTCGCCAGTTGGAGGGGGAAGGCGAGGGCCAAGTCGCCCATCTTCCGGTCGGGCGTCGGGGCCATCTCGAGGTCCTCCGGGGAGAGGGGATAGGTGTTGGCGAGCCTCGCGTAAATCGTTTCTTTCAAGCGAGTTTTGAAATCGGCCATGACAGTGCTCTATTATAGCAAAATCGGCCGCGGCG
>JBBISK010000019.1:0-5028 GCA_037441295.1 Candidatus Aminicenantota bacterium
CGACGCCGAGCAGGTCTTCCGCCAGTTCTACGCCGCCGACAAGGGCCCGGAGAGCGCCGCCCTCCTCGGCCAGACGCTCTACAAGCAGGGCAAGGTCGACGAGGCCCTGGCCATCTACAAGGAAGCCTACGCCCGAAAGAAGACCGGCAGCCTGGCCCAGAACATCGCCATCATCCTCAACAACGAGGCCAAGACCAAGCCCGGCGTCAGGGCCCAGGCCATCGACGCCCTCGTCGAGGCCGGTCTGCTCATCCCGGGCCAGCAGAAGAGCTACTTCCAGGCCGCCTTCAACCTCTACGTCAGCAACAACCCCGACTTGGCGGACATCAACGCCAAGATCCAGGAGCACAACAAGGCCATCGAGGACCTGACCAAGACCTACAACGACCGCTACGGCACCAAGAGCGAGGACGAGCTCACGGGCGCCGAGAAGGTCTCGATGAAGAAGCTGACCAACGCCATCGAGGCGGAGAAGGCGGCCATCGAGCAGGTCAAGTCCTCGCAGTCGGGCGTCCAGGAGAAGTTCAACCAGCTCGTGGCCCAGGCCAGGACCCGGCTGGGCAAGTAAGACCGCCGCGCGGCCCGGCCGCGGGGCGCGGATTCTCCGGGGTCGGAGGGAAAGGGTGGCGTCCTCTCTATCCGCCAAACAGGCGAAGGCCCGGGCCGAGAAACTCCGGCGCGAGATCGTCGACCACGAGAAGAAGTACTACGTCGACAACGACCCCCAGGTCTCCGACGCCGAGTTCGACCGGCTCATGCGCGAGCTCGGGGAGATCGAAGCCCGCTTCCCCGCCCTCGTCACCCCGGAGTCCCCGACCCAGCGCGTCGGCGAGAAGCCGGTCGAGGGGTTCGCCACCGTCGCCCACCGGACGCCGATGCTCAGCATCGACAACGTCTACAACGAGGACGAGCTCCGGGAGTTCGTCGAGCGCGTCTCGAAGCTCCTCCCCGGCCAGGCCGTCCAGTACGTTGCCGAGCTCAAGATCGACGGCCTCAGCATCTCCATCCTCTATCACGACGGCCGCTTTGCCCGGGCCGTAACCCGCGGCGACGGCGTCCGAGGGGACGACGTCACGGCCAACGTCAAGACCCTGCGGTCGCTGCCCCTCGTCATCGACGACCGCCGGGAGGTCGAGGTCCGCGGCGAGGTCTACCTGCCGTTCGAGTCCTTCCGGGCCCTCAACCGCGAGCGCGAGGAAGCCGGCGAGCCGCTCTTCGCCAACGCCCGCAACGCCGCCGCGGGCTCCCTGCGCCTCCTCGACCCGCGCCTCGTGGCCTCGCGGAACCTGAGCGTCTTCCTCTATTACCTCTTCACCGACGGGCGCGAGGAGCCGACCCAGTGGGAGGCCCTGCAGAGGATGAAGCGGCTCGGCTTCCGGACCAACCCCCACTCGCGCCTCTGCCGGACGCTCGACGAGGGGGTGGCTTATTTCCGGGAATGGACGGAGAAGCGGGACCGCCTCGACTACGACGCCGACGGCATCGTCCTCAAGGTCGACTCGGCCGCCCAGCGGGAGGCCCTGGGCTTCACGGCCAAGTCGCCCCGCTGGGCCGCGGCCTTCAAGTTCCCGGCGCGCCAGGCGACGACCCGGGTCAAGGACATCGTCGTTCAGGTCGGCCGGACCGGCGCCCTGACGCCCGTGGCCGTGCTCGAGCCGGTCAAGCTCTCCGGGACGACGATCAGCCGCTCGACCCTCCACAACGAGGAGGAGCTCCGGCGCAAGGACGTCAGGGTCGGCGACCACGTCCTCATCGAGCGCAGCGGCGACGTCATCCCCCAGGTCGTCTCGGTCATGATGGAGCGCCGGACCGGGCGCGAGAAGCCCTTCGCCTGGCCCTCGAAATGCCCGGTCTGCGGCTCGGCCGTGTTCCGGCCCGAGGGCGAGGTCATCTCCCGCTGCGTCAACCCGTCCTGCCCGGCCCGGGTCCGCGAGTCCATCCTCCATTTCGCCTCGCGGCGGGCCATGGATATCGACGGCCTCGGCGAGGCCCTCGTCGACCAGCTCCTCGCCTCGGGTCTCGTCCGCTCCCTCCCGGACCTTTATCGTCTCGACCGCAGGCGCCTCGTCGCCCTCGAGCGGATGGGCGAGAAGAGCGCCGACAACCTCCTCGGCGAGATCGCCGCGTCGAAGGAGCGGGACCTCGACCGGCTCGTCTTCGCCCTGGGCATCCGCCACGTCGGCGAGAGGACGGCCCAGGCCCTGGCCGGGCGGTTCCGGACGCTCGAGGCCCTGGCCGCCGCGCCCGAGGCCGAGCTCACGGAGATCGCCGACGTCGGTCCCAAGGTCGCCGAGAGCATCCGTTTCTTCTTCTCCCAGCCGGAGAACAAGGAGCTCGTCCGGCGGCTGGCCGGGGCGGGGGTGAACATGTCCGCGAAAGAGAAGCGGGGCGCGGCGCGGCCGCTGGCGGGCCAGGTCTTCATCATCACGGGCACCCTGTCGTGCTGCACGCGGGACGAGGCCAGGGAGAGGCTCGAGGCCCTGGGCGCGGAGGTCGGCTCCTCGGTGACCCGGAAGACGACCTGCCTCGTCGCCGGGGACTCGCCCGGCTCCAAGCTCGACAAGGCCAGGGAGCTCGGCGTCAAAGTCGTCGGGGAAAAGGAATTCCTGAAGATCACCGGCGGCGGGTGATCACTTCTTCTTCGTCTGGCCCTTTTTCTTCGCGCCGAAGAAATCCAACGACAGCAGGCCCTGGAGCCCTTTCTTCTTCTTCACACCGACGCCGAGGTCGGCCAGCTCCTGGTGGGCCTTGGCATGCTCTTTGTCGGCCTCCAGAGCCTTCTCGAATTGCCGGATGGCCTTGGTCTGCAGACCCTCGGTCTTGTAGAGGACGCCCAGCCCGACGTAGCCCTCCGGGTTCCAGGGCTCGAGGGCGATGGCCTTGAGGAAATCGCCCTCGGCCTTGCGCACGTAGCTCGGGATGCGGGATTCGGCCATGGCCAGGAGGAGCCAGAAATCGGCCTTGTCGCGCCTCATCCGCACGGCCTCCTCGAGGTAGGTCACCGCGTCGTCGAAGCGGTCCATGCCAAAGAGGGTCTTGCCCTGGCGGAACTTGATCTCGGCCTTCTTGACGGAGTCCTGGGCCTCATCCTGCTCCCCCGTCTGGGCGCCGGAGTCGTAGGCCGCCCGCTTTTCCTTGTTGCTGAGGACGCGATAGGCGTTGGTGATGGCGTCGAAGACCTCGTCGATCTGGCCCTTGTATTCCGCGGCCGCCTTGCGGTCGAAGCGGTCGGGGTGGAAGCGGCGGGCCATCTGGAAGTAGGCCTTCTTGATATCCTCTTCCGTGGCCGTCCGGGCGACATCGAGGAGCTGGTAGAAGTTCTTCTGGGGCATGACGTCGCGGAAGGCGAGGACCTCGATGATTTCGACGGGCAGCCGGCCGCCGGCGGCCCGGGGCGCCGCGCTCGTTTCGGCCGCCTTCGGCTCCTCGGGCGCCATAAGGTCGACGAGGTCCAGGCAGTAGAAGAGGTAGAGGCTCTTCCAGAAGAAGTCCGGCGGCGAGGTCAGCGTCCGCAGGACGGCCTCCGCCATGTCGCGGCCGCCGATGCGGTCCAGGATCTCCTTCTCGTCCGGGGTCAGGAGGTAGGCGAACGACTTGCGCTTCAGGAAGGGGACTTGCCGGGCCAGGAAGGACTTGAGGGCCGGGTTCGGCTGCATGCGCCGGATGCCGTACTCGATGATGAAGGGGATGCTGATCTTGGATTCCGCGGCCTGGGTCGTCGCGTCCTCGCGCTCCTGGAAAGCGATCTCGGCGTCGAAGTAGGGGAAGACGTTGAGGGTCGTCTCGCGGAGCTGGTAGGTCAGCGCGTCCGAGAGGTCCTGCTCGGAGATGACGCCGCGGCTCCGCAGGACCTCGCCGATGTTCTGGTTGGGCTCGACGAACTCGTCCATAGTCGCGTGGGCGTCCTTGGAGATGCGCTCGAGCTTGTAGAGGACCTCACCCAGCCGCTCGTCCGGGACGTTCGTCTTGACCTGGATGAGCGTCCCCTTCTGGAAGAAGAAATACTTCAGGACCTCGCCCCGCTTGTAGACGAGGCGGCCGGTCCGCTTGTTGAAATAAATGTCCCGCAGGCTTAGCGCGATATGATTCATGGCCGAGAGCCGCCCTTCAATCAAAGGCCAATGAAAAGACTATAATGAAAACGCGGCGAAATATCAACCCGCCGCTCGCGCAGCCCATATAGGTTGAGTCCGCACGGGCCGGGCCAGATTGAAAACGGCCCACGTTTGTGGTAGTTGTGGGGCATGAAAGTCGCCCTGGCGCAGTTCGCTCCCGTCCTCGGGGATGTCGACCGGAACCTCGAGACCCACCTCGAGCTCATGGACAAGGCCCGCCGGGCCAAGGCTGACCTTGTCGTCTTCCCCGAGCTTAGCCTGACCGGCTACACCCTGAAGGACCTGGCCGGGGAGGTCGCCCTCGACCCCGCCTCCGACCGCCGCTTCCGCCGGATCGTCGAGCGGAGCCGCGGCCTGTCGGTCGTCCTCGGCCTCATGGAGGAGAGCCCGTCGGCCCGGGGACTGTTCTACAACGCCGCCGCCTTCGTCTCCGGCGGCAAGCTCCTCCATGTCCACCGCAAAGTCTACCTCCCGACGAACGGGCTGTTCGAGGAGGCCAAGTTCTTCGCCCAGGGCCGCGACTTCAGGGTCTTCCCGACGCCCTTCGGCCGGGTCGGCCTGCTCATCTGCCGGGATTTCCTCCACTACGGCGCGAGCTACGTCCTGTACTCGGGCGGCGCCGACATGATCATCACCATCTCGGCCGCGCCGGGTCGCGGCGTCGCCGGGGCCGACGACGGCTTCGAAACCAGCCGGATGTGGGAACTCATGGGCGAGGCCGTCTCCTATTTCTCGACGGCCTTCGTCCTCTACGCGAACCGGGTTGGCATCGAGGACGGCGTCTCGTTCGCCGGCGGCTCGTTCATCTACGGCCCCTCCGGCCGCCTCCTGGCCCGGGCCGCCTACCTCGACCCCGAGTTCCTCGTCCACAGCCTGGACCTCACGGCCGTCCGGGAGGCCCGGACGCGCTGGC
>JBBISK010000019.1:5038-14033 GCA_037441295.1 Candidatus Aminicenantota bacterium
TTCTCGGCCGAGAAGCTCCTCTCGAAGACGACGCGCGACGAGAAGCCCGAGGTCATCCTCCGCTCGCTCGAGAGGGTCCTCCGTGCCCCTGAAGATTAACCCCGTCTTCACGGAGAAGGTCCTCGTCCGCTTCATCCGCGAGGAGCTGGGGAAGCACGGCTTCCGGAAGGCGGTCCTCGGCCTGTCGGGGGGGCTAGATTCCTCCGTCTGCGCCGCCCTCGCCGTCCGGGCCCTCGGCCCGAAGAACGTCCTCGGGCTGATCATGCCCTACGGCGACTCCTTCCCCGCGGACGTCCGGGACGCGGAGAGAGTCGCCCGCAAGTTCGGCCTCCGGACGCGGACGGTCGACATCGCGCCGCAGGTCGACGCCTATTTCGCCGCCCACCCGACACGCAACCGCCTCCTCCGCGGCAACAAGATGGCCCGGGAGCGGATGTCCATCCTCTACGACTGGTCGGCCCGCGAGAAAGCGCTCATCCTGGGCACGAGCAACAAGACCGAGCTCCTCATCGGCTACGGGACGGTCCATGGCGACATGGCCTGCGCCGTCAACCCTATGGGCGACCTCTACAAAACCCAGGTCCGGGAGCTTGCCCGCCACCTCGGCCTGCCGGCCTCCATCGTGGACAAGGCCCCTACCGCCGGCCTGTGGTCGGGCCAGACCGACGAGGCGGAGATCGGTATGACCTACGTCGAGCTCGACCGCATCCTCGAGACCCTGGTCGAGGGCCGCCGGACCGTCCCGGAGACGATCCGGGCGGGCTTCGCGCCGGCCAAGGTCCGGCGGGTCGCCGCCTTCGTCCGGGGCTCCGAATTCAAGAGGAAGATGCCGCCGATCGCCAAGATCTCGTCCCGCTCCGTCGGCCACGATTTCCTCTATCCCTACGACTGGGGCAAGTAGGCCGTGAGCGGAGAAGGCGCCGGGACGGCGCCGAAGGGGCGCTTGTTCGTCGTCGCCACCCCCATCGGCAACCTCGAGGACATCACCCTCCGCGCCCTCCGCGTCCTCGGCGAGGTCGAGGCCATCGCCTGCGAGGACACCCGCCAGACCGTCAAGCTCCTCAATCGCTACGGGCTGAAGAAGCGCCTCATCAGCTATTTCCACCCGCGCGAGGGCCGGAAGGTCCCGGAGATCATCGGCCTGCTCGAAGCGGGCCGGGACATCGCCCTCGTCTCGGATGCCGGGACGCCGGGCATCTCGGACCCCGGCTTCCCGCTCATCCGCGAGGCGCTCAGGAAAGGCATCCCGGTCGTGCCGGTGCCGGGGCCTTCGGCCGTGGCGACGGCTCTCTCCGCTGCGGGCTTGCCGACCCATCGCTTTCTCTTCGCCGGATTCCCGCCGCCGAAGAAGGAGGGCCTGCGGAAGCTCCTCGTTTCGCTCCGGGAGGAGGAGGCGACGCTCGTCTTCTATCTCCCGACCCGCAGAACCCGGGAATTCCTGGAGGCCGTGGTCTCGGTCCTCGGCGACAGGCGGGTCGTCGTCGCCAGAGAGCTGACCAAGGTCTATGAGGAGTTCATCCGCGGCACGGCCGGGAGCCTGTTGGAGGGCCTTGGGGAGCGGGCTCTCAAGGGGGAGGCGACGGTCCTGGTCGAGGGGAGAAGTTAGAAAACCGGGATCGCACGCGACGGGATATTTTCTTTCGTTATTACTTGACAACTAAATGCTCATATATTATATTATTTACACGCTAAGATATTAAAAGGAGTCCGTCATGGCTATTATCAAATGGGATCCCTTCAGGGACATCGTCACGCTCAGGGATAGGATGAATCGCCTTTTCGAGGACATGCCCACGCTTCGCGGCGAAGAGAAGGACCTGGCCGCCAGCGCCTGGGCCCCGGCCGTCGATATCTATGAGACGGAAGGCGAGGTCGTCCTGACGGCCGAGATCCCCGGGGTCGACGAGAAGGACATCGAGATCAAGGTCGATGACAACACCTTGACCATCCGGGGCGAGCGGAAGTTCGAGAAGGAGACGAAAGAGGAGAATTTTCACCGCATCGAGCGGGCTTACGGGTCGTTCTTCCGGTCGTTCGCCCTGCCCTCGTACGTCGACCACGACAAGATCGAGGCCGAGCACGAGAACGGCGTCCTGAAGATCCGCATGCCGAAGAGAGCGGAGCTCAAGCCGCGCAAGGTCAAGATCCTGAAGCCGGCCGCCACGGCCGAAAAGCCGAAGAAGTAAGAGCTCCGGCGCCGAGTTGAGAACGGCGGTCCCCCGGCCGGGGGGCCGCCTTTTTTTAGGCCTGGGCCAGGGTCAGGGCACGCACCTCCCGCGCCCCGCCCCGCTTGAGGGCCAGGCCGCACTCGCCTAGCGTCGAGCCGGTCGTGAAGACGTCGTCGACGAGGACGAGGACCCGCCCCTCGACGCGCGCCCGCCGCTTCACCGCGAAAGCCCCCCGGACGTTGGCCTCGCGGCCGGCCGCCTCGAGCGAGGTCTGCGCCGGGACGTTGCGGACCCTGACCAGCGCGCCCTCGACGACCTCGAGCCCGCGGACCCGGGCCAGCTCCCGGGCCAGGACCTGCGACTGGTTGAAACCCCGCTCCCGCTTCCTCTTCCGGTGGAGCGGCACGGGGACGAGCCCGTCCGCCCCCTGCCAGAGCCCGTCCTCCGCCTCGAGCGCCGCCGCGGCGAAGAGGGCCAGCGGACGGCCCAGGGCCGAGACCCGGCCGTACTTGAAGAGAAGGATGAGGTCCCTGAGGACGCCGTCGTAGCGGCCGCACGACCTATGGACCGTGTAGGCCGGGACGCGCTCGACGCAGCGGCGGCAGAGGTGGTCCTCTCCGGCTCCCTCGAAGAACCGGCCGCAACAAAGGCAGGCCGGTCCCCGCCGCGGCGCGAGGCCCTCCCAGCACTCGCGGCAGACGATCCTCTCGCCGGGACGGCCGAGCGGGCGGGAGCAGAGGCGGCAGAACGAAGGGAAGACGAGGAGCTCGACGTGGCGGGCCAGGGACGCGGCCCGGGCCCGCAGCGGGACCCTCACTGGGCTCGCGACTCCTCCTCGGCCTTCTCCTGGCAGTTGATGCAATAAGGGGTCCAGGGGATGGCCTCGATCCTCTTGCGGCCGATCTCCTGGTGGCAGAGCTGGCAGACGCCGAATTCTTCGCGGTCGAGGCGCCGGATGGCGTCGTCGATGAGCAGGAGCTGCTCGCGGTCCCCGTCCGACAGGCTCAGCAGGAATTCCTTGGTGTATGACGTCTCCGCTTTGTCCACGACATCCTGGGCGACGTTGGTCTCCATCTCCTTGCTCTCGTTGGTCAGCTCGTTGAGCTTGCGGAGGATGGTCTCTTTCTTGTCGAGGAGCTTCTTCCGGAACTCCTCCCGCTCCTTCTTGTTCATCTTCTTGCCCACTGTCCACTCCCTTACTTCGCGTAATGCCGGCCCCTGATGATGGTCAGGGCCCGGTAGACCTGCTCGAGCAGCACGACGCGGCTCAGCTCGTGGGAGAAGGTCAGCCGCGACAGCGACAGCCGCAGGTCGGCCCTCTCCGCGATCCGCCCGGCCAGGCCGAGGAACCCGCCGACGACGAAGACCGGCGGCCGCGCCGCGTCGTCGGCCCGGGCCCGGAGGAACCGGGCGAACTCGCCGGACGTCATCTCCTTCCCATCGTCAAGAAGGCAGATACTATAAACACCTTCGAGGTGTTTTTCAAGGCCCCGCGCCTCCATTTCCATGACCTTCGCCGGCGACCTCTCGTCGAGCCCCCGGGCCTCGCGGGTCTCGACGATCTCGACCTGGGCCATGGTCCCGATCCGGCCGGCGTAAAAGTCCACGAGCGCCCGCATCTCGGGGCTCTTGGTCTTTCCCGGCCAGAGGAATTTTAGGCGCATCGCCGAAAATGCCCATAAACAATAATGATTCAACGGCGCGTTGTCAACCCTTCGGGAGAGAAAAAAACTCTAATAATCCAGGCGCGGGGCGTCGCCCCAGAGCTTCTCGAGCGAGAAGTGGTCGCGGGCCTTGGGCGAGAAGACGTGGACGATGAAGGACCCGTAGTCGAGGAGGACCCAGTCGCCGGTCTCGCGGCCCTCGAGGCTGAGCGGCCTCAGCCCGGCCGCCTTCATCTCGGCCTCGACGCCGTCGGCGATAGCCGAGTTCTGCCGGGAGGAGTTCCCCTGCATGATGAGGAAGTAGTCCGTGAACGAGGACAGGCCCGAGAGCTCGAGGACGCAGAGGCCCTCCGCCTTCTTGGCCAGACAAGCCTCCACGGCCAGCCGGACCTCGCGGGGCAGGCTCCGTTTGGTGAACGTCTTTTTCTTCTCTTGTGGCATGGTTCCTACCGGTCCGAATAGAGTTGATGGTCCCGGATGTAGTCCGCGACAGCCGCCGGGACGAGGCCCTCCGGCCGCTCGCCGTTCCTGACGCGGTCCCGGATATCCGAGGCCGAGATGTCGAGCGCCTCGATGGGAAGCAGGAAGACGCGGAAGCGCGCGAGCAGGGCCTCGTCCACGGGCCCGCCCTCCGGGACGCGGCAGGTCCGGTCGCGCAGCCGGCCGTCGAGGATCCCGCCGGCGGCGTCCAGGTCGTAGCCCGGACGCGAAGTGACGATGAAAAGACTCTCGGCGAGGACCCGCTCGTACTCGCGCCAGGTCCCGATCTCGAGGAACGCGTCGACGCCGAGGATGAAGAGGATCCAGGCGCCCGGATAGAGCTCACGGACCTTGGCCAGGGTCACGACCGAATACGACCTCCCGGGCGACTCGACCTCGAGAGGCGAGGCGACGAAGCCGTCGAGGCCCCGGCAGGCGAGCTCGACCATGCGGAACCGGTCGGCAGCCGGGGCGAGGTCCCCGCACGCCTTGTGCGGCGGGATGTCGGAAGGGACGAAGAGGACACGGTCGAGAACGAAGGCCGCCCGGACGTCGGCCGCGGCCTTGAGATGTCCGAAGTGGACGGGGTTGAACGTGCCGCCGAAAAGCCCGACCCGCTCCCTCACGACGGGCCTCCCGCGCCGCCCTCCTCCAGGCGCTCGAGCGTTTCCGCCATGGCCCGGACGAGCGGCCTGAGCCCCTCGCCCTTGACGGCGGAGACGGCGAAGAAGGGCATCTTCCTCCGTCCGGCCAGGCGCTTGATCCCGGTCAGCCCGGACTTGTTCCGGCCGAGGAGGTCGACCTTGTTGGCGGCGACGATCATGGGCCGCCGGGCGAGGCGCGGGTCGAAGGACTCGAGCTCCCGCATGACGACGTCGAAATCGTGGACGGGGTCGCGCCCCGTATACGGGGAGACGTCGACGACGTGGACGAGGACCCTGGTCCGCTCGATGTGCCGCAGGAATTGGATGCCCAGCCCCTGTCCGAGGTGGGCGCCTTCGATGAGCCCGGGGATGTCGGCGACGATGAAGCTCTTCAACTTCCCCGCGTCCACGACACCGAGGTTGGGGGTCAGGGTCGTGAACGGGTAATCGGCGATGAGCGGCCGGGCCGCCGAGATCTTCGAGATGAGGGTCGACTTGCCGGCGTTGGGGAAGCCGACCAGGCCGACGTCGGCGATGAGCTTGAGCTCGAGGGCGAGCTCTTTCTCCTCCCCCGGCCGCCCGGGCTCCCATTCTCGCGGCGTCTGGTGGGTGGAGGTGGCGTAGGAGGCGTTGCCGCGTCCGCCCTTGCCCCCCTTGGCCGCGGTCAAGCCCTGGCCCGGCCGGACGAAATCGAACAGGACCGCTCCCGTCGCGGTGTCCTTGACGACCGTCCCGACCGGCACCGGAAGCCTCATCTCCGCGCCGCGGGCGCCGGAGCGGTTGCCTCCCTCGCCGGGCGCACCGTTTTTGGCCCGGAGGAGCGGATGGAATCGGAAATAGGACAGGGAATGGGCGCTCGCGTCCGAGACAAGGACGATGCTCCCGCCATGGCCGCCGTGGCCGCCGTCCGGGCCTCCCCGGGGGACCTTGGCCTCGCGGCGGAAGCTGACGCAGCCGTCCCCGCCGCGGCCGGCCTTGAGCTTGACCTGGACCTGGTCAACGAACATGGAATACCCCGACGGTCAGGAATGGCACGATGTCTCGGGAAACGGGTGGCGCGAGGGAACCGGGCGCTTTGATGTCGGCCTCAAGCGGGCAGGACGGAAACGACCTTGCCCCCTTTCCCCTTGTCGACGAAGCTGACGACGCCCGCGATCATGGCGAACAGCGTATCGTCCTTGCCCCGCCCGACGTTCAGCCCGGGCTTGATGGGCGTCCCCCTCTGGCGGACGAGGATCGAGCCCGCGTTGACCTTCTGGCCGCCGTGGCGCTTGACGCCGAGCCTCTGGCCGCCGCTGTCCCTGCCGTTCCGCGCGCCGCCGCCTGCTTTCTTGTGGGCCATGGCTTACTCCTTGGTCGCTTTCTTCGGCTTCGCGGCCGGCTTGGCGCCCGCCGTCTTCTTGCCGACGGTCTTGGCCTGGGGAGCCTGGGTTGTCTTCTTGGCCGGCTTCTTGGGCTTGGCGGCCGCCTTCTTGGCGGGCGCTTCGGCCATGACGGGGGCCTTGGGCTCGGCCTTCGGCGCCGGCGCGGCGACAGGGGCCGGCTTGGCCTCGGGCGCTTCCTCGGCCGGGGCCTGGCTGCGGTCGGCGTAGATGCCCTCGACGCGGACCCGGGTCAGCTGTTGACGGTGGCCGCGGGTCCGGCGGTACTGCTTCCTTCTCTTTTTCTTGAAAACGAGGACCTTCTCGTCCTTGTAGAGCTCGATGACCTCGGCCCGGACCAGGGCCTCCTCGAGAACGGGGGTCCCGAGAAGGACGTTCCCGCCGTCGTCCTCGATGAGGAGGACCCGGCTGAAGCTGACCTTATGGCCTGGCTCGGCCTCGAGCTTCTCGACCGAGAGGACATCGCCCGGCTTGACGCGATATTGTTTTCCGCCTGTCAGGATCACTGCGTGCATCGGTTGTAACCTTTGTTCGAGATGAAAGTCGGCTGTCAAATTTAGCATAGGGGGTGGGCAAAGTCAAATTCGGACTAGAGGGACTGTCCCTATTATGCCGGAGCGGCTTGACACGGGCCCGCCTTTTCCCTAGGCTGAGGTCGCCGGCCCGCCGCCGGCGGCGCCGGAAGGGCGGTTAGCTCAGCGGCAGAGTATCGGTCTTACAAACCGGGGGTCGCAGGTTCGAACCCTGCACCGCCCACCATCGATCTTCCCCGGCCCGAAGAACCTCTTGACATCGCCGGAAGATCGGTTCTATATCCTTACCTTAGAGAGATTCAAAAGAACGCCGCCCGGGCCGATGTCCGCGCGCGGCGCTCAGCAGAGGAGGTGTCATGAAAGCCAAGAGTGTTCTTATCGCCGCCGCCTTGCTTCTGGCCCTCGTTCCCTGGGGCTTCTCCCAGTCCAAGGAAACGGGCGCTATCCAGGGGACGGTGACCGACCAGGACAAGGTCCCCTTGCCCGGCGTCACGGTGACCATCTCGAGCCCCAAGATGATGGGCACGAGGAGTGCGGTCACGGACGCCTCGGGCGGCTTCCGGTTCCCGGCCCTGCCGCCGGGGACTTATGAGGCCAAGGCCGAACTCCAGGGCTTCAAGACCTACATCCAGCAGAGCATCCGCCTGGAGACGACGGTGAGCCTGTCGCTCGACATCGTCATGACCCCGAGCACTCTCGAGGAGAAGATCACGGTCGTGGCCAAGTCCCCGACCGTGGATGTCAAGTCGTCGGAGACGGCCTCGGTCACCCTGAGCGACGATATCCTGCGGAACATCCCCTACAGCCAGTTCACGTCGGACATCGTCAACCTGGCTCCCGGGGTCACAAACAACGTCGCCTACGGCGCCTCCCAGGACACGGGCATCGCCTACTCCATGGACGGCGTCAACGTGGCGGACCCTGAGGCGGGCTCGGCCTGGGTCTTCCTCGACCACAACATCATCGAGGAGGCCAAGGTCATGGGCGTCGGCCTCCCGGCCGAGTACGGGAACTTCACCGGCGTCATCTTCAACCTCATCACCAAGTCCGGCGGGAACAACTTCTCCGGCCACATGGAGGTCGATTTCCAGGGCAAGAAGGGGGAATTCCCGAAGGGCCTCTGGCAGACGGAGAACAACCAGGCCTTCCTTAACGATTTCCCCACGCTGACCTCGCCCCTGTCCAAGCTTTTCGATGCCGACGTCCACCTCGGCGGGCCGATCATGAAGGACAAGCTCTGGTTCTACGTCGGGCTTCAATGGTACCGGACCCAGAACTACCCGACGGGTTTCCCGGCTGCCGTCGACTACAAGCAGCCCCACTCCTTCTTCAAGCTTTCGGCCCAGCCCTCGCCCTCGACGCCAATGACCCTGTCGGTCGAGGTCGATACCTATAACGGCGTCAACCGGGGTGCCAATTCCACAACCCTGCCCGAAGCGACGGTCACGCAGAAGTCGCCCGAGGTCGTGGCCAACTTCACTCTGACCCACATCTTCAACCCCAAGACGTTCATCGACGTCAAGGCCGCCTACTTCTGGGGCTATTACTATCTTGAACCGGCCCAAGGCCGCAGCGTCAACTCCCATTTCGACATCACCCCGAATCTGCTGATGGACAACGCCTCCTATTACTATCAGGCCGACCGCGACCGCATCCAGGTCAACGCCAGCCTGACCCACTACGCGGAGGACTTCATCAAGGGCAATCACGACTTCAAGTTCGGGGTCGAGGTCGAACGGTCGCACGCCCGGAGCCGCTACGGCTTCACGGGCACGAACCACATGTACTACGTCGACTACACGGGATATCCGACGGCCGGGCCCCAGGGCCAGTACCTGGCCTACCAGTACGCCGGGTACGACATCAACACGAGCTACGTCCGGGCCGAGGCCTTCGCCCAGGATGCGTGGCAGTTCACCAAGCGCTTCAACCTCAATGTCGGCCTGCGCTTCAGCCACAACTGGGGCTTCGTCAAGGGCGTCAGCGGCTCCGTCTATCAGACGACCCGTCTGGCCCCCCGGGTCGGCTTCACTTTCGACCTCCTCGGCGACAAGACGACGATCCTCAAAGCCCACTACGGCCAGTTCACCGAGGCCATGCTGACGGCCGAGATCGACCGGCTCA
>JBBISK010000019.1:14043-19970 GCA_037441295.1 Candidatus Aminicenantota bacterium
GGCCATGACGCCAAGAATCTGGCGGCCGAAATAGCCGAGATCGACCGGCTCAACCCGACTTCGGCCTTCAACGATTACATCCGTTACGCCTGGGATAACGCGACGAGTCAGTTCGTGGAGTTCGACCGGACCCCCGCGCCGACCTACCACCTCGCCGACGGTATCCAGCACCCCTACATGGAACAGTTCACGGTCAGCGTCGAGCGGGAGCTTTTCAAGGACGCCTCGTTCACGGCCACCGGCATCTGGCGGTCGTGGCACAGTTTCCTTTTCCACTACGACCGGGCCACGACCTGGGCCCCCGTCCAGTTCCTGATCTCGGAGCTCGGCGACCAGCCGGTCACGGTCTACGACAGGACCTCGCCCAGCGACGCGCACAACCTCTACATCCAGAACACCGTCCCCGGCGAGAACCCGAACCAAAAATACTGGGGCTTCGAGTTCCTGTTCAACAAGCGCTTCTCCAACAAATGGATGGTGCTGGCGTCCTACGTCTACTCCCACGCCTACGGGACGCTGAACAACAGCTTCGGCTCCGGCCTCGGCTGGGCCGGCAGCGTCGACAATCCCAACATGTGGGTCAACGCCTCCGGCACCCTGACCAACGACCCGACGCATATGATCAAGGTCCAGGGGACCTACGTCCTGCCCTGGGGCATCTATTTCAACGCCTATTTCCAGGGCATCACCGGCAACGCCTGGACAACTGTCTACAGGTCGTCGACGCTGACCCAGGGCCGGGCCGTGGTCTTCATCGAGCCGCGCGGGTCGCACCACTATCCGATGGCCAAGACCCTGGACATCCGTCTCGAGAAGACCTTCCTCATGGCCAGGAAGTACCGGCTGGGGCTGATGGTCGACGTCTTCAACATCTTCAACGACCACACGATCACATCCTGGGGCACGCGCTACGGCAACGGCGCCGACTGGATCCCCGGGGACTATCCGTCGACGAACGGGCACGACCTCTACAGCATCATCAACCCGCGCCAGGCCCGGGTCGGCATCCGGCTCATCTTCTAGCGGCGCGGGCGGCCTCCGCGGACACTTGCGGGGCGGCGGGAACGCCCGCCGCCCCCGTTTTTTAAGCCGGCGGCCCGTCCGAGGGCGTGATTCACAGAAAGAGCGCGTTGAAAGACGGCCTTCGGGGCGAAGTCCCTCCCGTCCTGTCGCCGGAGGCGGGGCGAGCGAAGGGGGAAAGAGGGAGAATGATGGACACACCGATAAAAGAGGGGAATGGCCGGGACCGCTGGCTCGTCGTTCTGTCCATTGCCCTGGCCCTGGCGGGGATCGCAGCGTTCTATTATCTCTTTCTCCGGCACCTCACCGTCTACTCGCTCATCCTGGCTCCGGTCATCCTCGCCCTCTACATGGTCCCGGCCGTTTTCGTCTTCTGGCTCGCCAAGCGGCGCCGGAGGGGACGGCCCGAGGCGGGCGGCGGAGGCCCAGAAGCCTAGGGGGGACCCGGGGTGATGGGGAGATGGCGCCCCCGACGGGATTCGGACCCGTGTTGCCGCCTTGAAAGGGCGATGTCCTAGGCCTCTAGACGACAGGGGCGGAGGAGGAGAATGAGCCGTGCTGGACTCGAACCAGCGACACCCGGCTTAAAAGGCCGGTGCTCTCCCTCTGAGCTAACGGCCCGGAGAAACGCTCTATTATACAGAACAGGGACAAGGAGTCAACACGTTGCGGGGAGGCCGTCCCCTCGCGGCCTCAGGCGACCGGCTCGAACCGGATGATGACCCACCGGCTCGGCATCTTCTGGCCCGCGTCGCTCTTCGCGTCGTACATCCGCATCGGCAGCTTGTAGCTCTTGACGGCGCCCTGCTTGGTCTTGATCTTGACCACGATGTCCTTGGAGTGGACGGACCCGGTCAGGTCCCGGACGCCGGCCAGCTCGCGGAGGCCGAGCGAGAACAGGGTGACCTGCTCCTCCATCGCGGCGGCGTTCTTGGCGTCCGTATAGGCTTTCTTGAACTCCTTCATCTTGCCGTACTCTTCATCGTACTTGGCCTGGGCCTCGTCGACCTTCTTCTTGGCGATGGCCTTGGCCGCGCCGGTCCGGGCCAGGTCGAGCTCGTCCTTGGCGTTGGCGAGGGCCGCGTCGGCGTCCATGGTCGGGCCGATCTGCGCGTCCTGCGCCTTCTTGGCGTCCAGCTCTTTCTTATTCAGGTCGGGCAGGGTGACCGGGTCGATCTTTTCGGGGCTGACGCTGACGACCTCCCAGGACGCGACCTCCCACTGGGCCGGCTCGAGGGCCATGGAGGCCATGGTGGCGTTGTCGTTCATCGTGACGGCGTTGAAATAACGGGACAGGAGCGCTCTCTCGGGATTCGAGGAGCAGCTCTGGGCCACGAAAAAGGCAAGTCCGATGCCAAAAAGGACGAGTGTCTTTCTTTTCATGATGCCTCCTCCTTCGAATTCTCTCGACAATGTTCCTGCCTCATCTTAACCTCATTGGGAGGGAAAAAGCAAGCCCTAAAATGCCCCGCCGAGGCCCCCTCCGCCCCGGCCGGACGGGCCCCGCCCCCGGGCCCGCTGACGTTTTGTTCGGCGCCCCGATTGTGCTAGACTACTACGTTCATCGATGGGGTAGGACCATGGAACACTTCAAAGACATCATCGCCAAGCACAAGAAGGACCCGGGACGCCTCCTCGACATCCTGGCCGACGTCCAGGCCCGTGAGGGAAGCATCCCCGGGGCGGCGGTGGCGGAGATCGCCCGGGCCCTCAAGCTGTCCGAGGCCGACGTCCGCGGCGTCGTCACCTTCTATCATTTCTTCTCGCTCGGGTCGCGGGGACGGGCGGCCGTCTACTTGAACGACTCCGTCACCTCGAGGATGAGCGGCCGGACCGCCGTGGCCCGGGCCTTCGAGGGGGAGGCCGGCTGCCGCTTCGGCGAGGTCTCGGCCGACGGGCTCGTCGGGCTGTTCCCGACGTCCTGCATCGGCATGAACGACCAGGAGCCCTCGGCCATCGTCGACGGCGTCGTCTTCACCCGCCTGACGGCCGAAAAGGCCCGGGCCATCGTCCGCGGCCTGCGGGCCGGGACCTCCGCCCGGGACCTGGTCGGGACCTGCGGCGACGGGGCCAACCAATCCGACCTCGTCCGGGCCATGGTCGCGAACAACATCCGCCGCCCGGGGCCCGTCCTCTTCGGCCCCTTCGAGCCCGGCTCCGCGGTCAGGGCGGCCGTCTCGATGAAGCCCGAGCAGGTCATCAACGAGGTCCGGAGGTCGAACCTCCTCGGCCGCGGCGGGGCGGGCTTCCCGACCGGCCTCAAGTGGGACCTCTGCCGGAAAGAAAAGGCCGACCGGCACTACGTCGTCTGCAACGCGGACGAGGGCGAGCCGGGCACGTTCAAGGATCGCGTCATCCTGACCGAGCTTCCCCGCCTCCTCTTCGAGGGCATGGTCGTCGCCGGCTACGCCGTCGGGGCCCGGGAAGGCGTCCTCTACCTCCGCTCCGAATATTCATATCTCAAACCCTGCCTCGAGTCGGTCCTCGACGCCATGCGCCGGGAGCACCTCTTGGGGGAAAAGGTCGCCGGGTCGCCGGACTTCGACTTCGACCTCGTCGTCAAGTCGGGCGCCGGAGCCTATGTCTGCGGCGAGGAATCGGCCCTCCTCGAGTCGGCCGAGGGCAAGAGGGGCGAGCCGCGCGACAGGCCGCCCTTCCCCGTCCAGGTCGGTTATCAGGGTCAGCCGACGACCGTCAACAACGTCGAGACCCTGGCCACGGCGGCCCAGGTCCTCGTCCACGGCGCGGCCTGGTTCACCTCGATGGGGACGCCGAAATCGGCCGGGACGAAGCTTCTCAGCGTCTCCGGCGACTGCGCCGCCCCGGGCGTCTACGAGGTCGAGTTCGGGCTGACCGTCGGGGACATCTTGGGGATGGTCGGCGGTGGGGACGCGCAGGCCGTCCAAGTCGGCGGCCCTTCGGGGACCTGCCTCTCGCCGGCCGGCTTCGGCCGGAAGATCTGCTTTTCGGACCTCGCCACCGGCGGCTCGGTCATCGTCTTCGGCCCGGGCCGCGACATCCTCGAGGCCGTCGGGAGCTTCATGGAGTTCTTCGTCGAGGAATCCTGCGGCTGGTGCACGCCCTGCCGGGCGGGCAACGTCCTGCTCAAGAGGAAGTTCGAGAAGGTCGTGGCCGGCCGCGGCGCAGCCCGCGACCTCAAGGAGCTCGAGGCCTGGGGGAAGCTCGTCAAGGCGACCAGCCGCTGCGGCCTCGGCCAGACCTCGCCCAACCCGATCCTGACGACCCTCCAGAACTTCCGCGGGCTCTACGAGGCGAAGATCCGGAAGGGCGCGGACTTCGTCCCCGACTTCGACCTCGCCGAGGCTCTCCAGGACGGCTGCTCCGCCGCCGGCCGCCAGCCCGAGTGCAAGGAGTCCCTCCATGACTGAGATCCGCTTCACCATCGACGGCCGGGAATGCCGGGCGACGCCGGGCCAAACCATCGTCGAGGCGGCCAAGGCCAACGGCATCTATATCCCGGTCCTCTGCCATTACGAGGGGCTCACGCCCGTCGGGAGCTGCCGCGTCTGCACCGTCCGCGCCGGCGGCCGCTACATGGCCGCCTGCACCCAGCCGGTGGCCGCGGGCATGGCCGTCGAGAACACGGCCCCGGACCTCGAAGACATGCGCCGGGCCTTGATCGAGATGCTCTTCGTCGAGGGCAACCACATGTGCCCGACCTGCGAGAAGAGCGGCAACTGCGAGCTTCAGGCGCTGGCCTACCGTTACCAGATTATGGCGCCGCGCTTCCCCTACCTCTTCCCCGTCCGCGAGCTCGACGCCTCGAGCCCGAAGATCATGCTCGAGCGCAACCGCTGCATCCAGTGCCTCCGCTGCGTCCGGGCCGTCCGGGCCAAGGACGGCCGGAAGGTCTTCGCCGCCCAGGGCCGGACCGGTCGTGTGACGATCGACGCCGACCGCGACCTCGCCGCCCGCCTGACCGACGAGGAGGCCCGCCGGGCCATGGACGTCTGCCCCGTCGGCGCCATCTTGAGGAAGGAGGTCGGCTTCGCCGTGCCCATCGGCCGGCGCAAGTTCGACGCCAAGCCCATCGGCAGCGACGTCGAGGAAGGGCCCGCGAGGTGAGACCATGAGCAAGCCCGTCATCGCCACCGCATCCCTGGCCGGCTGCTTCGGCTGCCACATGTCCTTCCTCGACATCGACGACCGCATCCTCCAGCTCGTCGAGCTCGTCGCCTTCGACAAGTCGCCCATCGACGACATCAAGAGGTTCACCCGGCCCGTCGACATCGGGCTCATCGAGGGCGGCTGCTGCAACAGCGAGAACGTCCACGTCCTGCGGTCCTTCCGCGAGAACTGCCGGACCCTCGTCTCGGTCGGCGAGTGCGCGACCATGGGCGGGCTGCCTGCCCTGCGCAACGGCATCCCCCTCAAAGAATGCCTGGACGAGGCCTACATGAATAGCCCGACCGTGGCCCCGGAGGACCGGCTCATCCCGAACGACGAGGAGCTGCCGATCATCCTGGACAAGGTCTACCCCTGCCACGAGATCGTCAAGATCGATGCGTTCCTCCCCGGCTGCCCGCCCTCGGCCGACCTCATCTGGGAGGCCCTGACCGCGCTCATCCAGGGCCGGCCCCTGAACCTCCCCTACAACCTCGTCAAGTATGATTGAAGGGCGAACGACCATGGCACGCAAGATCACCATCGAACCCGTCACCCGCGTCGAGGGCCACGGCAAGGTCACCATCCACCTCGACGCCGAGGGCCAGGTGACGCAGGCGCGCCTCCAAGTGGTGGAGTTCCGCGGCTTCGAGCGCTTCGTCCAGGGCCGGCCCTACTGGGAGGCGCCCGTCCTGGTGCAGCGCCTCTGCGGGATCTGCCCCGTGAGCCACCACCTGGCGGCGGCCAAGGCCATGGACCGCATCGTCGGCGCCGACAAGCTG
>JBBISK010000020.1:0-7361 GCA_037441295.1 Candidatus Aminicenantota bacterium
CGTGCTGGCCGGGGTCATGGCCGGGATGTTCGGCATCGGCGGCGGCAACATCATCGTCCCGCTCCTGACGCTCGCTTTGGGCTATCCGACGAAAAGGGCCATCGCCACCTCGCTCGGCGCGATCCTGCTGCCGTTCGGCCTGCCCGGCGTCCTCGTCTATTACCAGCAGGGGACGCTCGACCTCACCGCCGCGGCCTGGATCGCCCTGGGACTCTTCATCGGCACCGTCTTCGGGGCGATGACGACCATCCGCCTGCCCACGGCCACGGTCCGCCTCCTCTACGGCATCTTCCTCGTCTTCGTCGCCGCCCGCTTCTTCTTCTGGTGATGGGAGCGGTCCGGCCCCGGACGGCGCTTGACAACGGGGTGCCGCGCGCTTATCTTGAACTCGGGAAAGGGAGGGGGGAAAGTGTCATGAAAAAGGCGGTCTTCGTCCCGGCGCTCCTGGTCCTTCTCCTCGTCGGCTCCTCCTGCCAATCGGGCTCTTCACCTTTGGGCCCCAGGAGCGGCGAGGTCGTCAAGGCCAGCGGCATCAAGCTGGTCGTCTCGGTGAGCGGACAGGGGACGGGCGGGCTGGGCTTCCAGATCGAGATCAGGAACGAGGGGACGGCTTCGGTCGGCCTCAAGTTCTCGGATTCCCAGGTCTTCGATATCGCCGTCTCGAATGCGATCGGCAACCCCGTATGGAAGTGGTCCCACGACAAGGCCTTCGCTCAACTCATGTGGCAGCTCGACCTGAAGCCCGGGGAGTCCTATTCGCAACAGGAGGTTTGGAACCTCAAGGCGAACGACGGCTCCCAAGTGCCGCCGGGGATCTACCGGGTCAAGGTCTGGATCACGAGTTATTCGCCGGACCGGGACATCGCCGTCGAATTCCCGGTCACGATCTAGCCGACCTCTCGCCGGTCCTGCCGGTCCCCGCGACACGACATACGAAAAAAGGCGGTGATCACTTCGGCTGAGAGCGAGGGCCGGCGTCGTCCACGACTCTGAACAGCTTTCCGGTGGCGTGGGCGACCGGCTGTCCGTCCCCGCCGACGAGCTCGCTTTCGGCTAGGATGATCCTCCCTCTCTGCCCGGCCACGCGCCCGGTCAGGCGATAGGGCTCGCCAGTCCTCGCCGGCGCGCTGTAACGGACGGTGATCTCGCCTGTGACGCAGCGCAGCTCCCGGCCCCAGGCGGCCTTGATCATGGCCTCGTCGAGGACCGTGGCCAGGAGCCCGCCGTGGACGACGCCCTCCCATCCCTGATAACGGTCGGGGAACGCGACCTCGGCCTCCGCCTCGCCCCGGCCGCCGTCCATGCGGAAGGCGAGCCGCAATCCCTCCGGATTCTCGCGGCCGCACACGAAGCAGCGTCCGTTGTCCTTGAACCGGTCGTCCATCGCCGTCTCCCTTCCGGCCCCATGTAGCATATTTCCGGCGCCCCGGCAAGCGCGGCCCGCTTGTCCGCGGGCGGCAATCCCGATATAATCGGCCGCGCAGCCCCGCGCATGCGCGGGGCCCCGATCTTCGAGGGAAGGAGCGACACCATGCCCGAGAACGCCCACGACCAGCTGGTCCTCAGCCTGTTCAAGGAATGCGACGCCCTGCTCCAGGGCCATTTCAAGCTGACCTCGGGCAAGCACTCCGAGTGGTATTTCGAGAAGATCCGGCTCATCGAGAAGCCGGCCGCGCTCGAGAAGATCGTCGACCTCCTCGTCGAGAAGGTCGAGGCCGAGGTGTCCGAGTTCGACTACGTCGTCTCGCCGGCCTACGGCGCCATCGCCATCGGCTTCCTGGCCGCCCTCAGGCTCGGCAAGAAGTTCGCCTTCACCCAGCGCGCCGACGAGAAGATGACCATCCGGCCGGGCTTTTCCGGCCTCGACGGCTCCCGGGCCATCATCGTCGAGGACATCCTGACGACCGGCGGCTCGATCCAGGAGGTCCTGGCCTGCCTCAAAGAGCACCAGGTCTCCGTCAAGGGGATCTATGTCCTCGTCGACCGGACGGGCGGCGCCGTCCCCATCGAGGGCAAGCCCGTCGGGAGCCTCCTCGCCCTCAAGGTCGAGGCCTTCGAGCCGGAGGCCTGCCCTCTCTGTAAAAAGGGGATTCCCCTCACCAAGCCCGGCGCGTCCGACAAGAAGGCCTAGACGCCGTTCCCCGTACCTTCGACGACAGGCACCTCGCTCTCGGCCGGAGCCTTCTTCCTGCCGCCGATCCGGTCGGCGATGACATAGAAGGCCGGGACGACGATGAGGCTCAGGGCGGTGGACAGGACCAGGCCGCCGATGACGCCGATGGCCATGGGCATCCGGATCTCGGAGCCGGGCCCGAGCCCGAGGGCCGGCGGGACGGCGGCCATGAGCGTCGCCGTGGCCGTCATCAGGATCGGGCGCAGCCGGATCGGCCCCGCCTTCTCCATGGATTCCCTGGCGCTGAAGCCCTGCCTCCGGAAGTTGTTGGCGTAGTCGACGAGGATGATGGAGTTCTTCTTGACGATGCCCATGAGGAGCATCAGCCCGATCATGCTGAAGACGTTCAGGCTCTGCCGGGTAATGAGGAGGGCGAAGGCCGCCCCGGCGATCGAGAGGGGCAGGATGGTGATGATCGTGACCGGGTCTTTGTACGAGCCGAACTGCGAGGCCAGGATCATGTAGGCGATGCCGATGCCGAGGATGAGGGCGAAAAGGAGGCTGCTCATGGACTCGCGGAAGGCCACGCTCACGCCGCCGAGGACGAGGCGGTTGCCGACCGGCAGGGTCTTCCCTAGGTCCTCGACGTAGTGCAGGGCCTCGTCCTGGGAGTGGCCGGGGGCGACGTTGGCGTAGATCGAGATGGCCCGCTCGCGGTCCCGCCGGGTGATGGCCTGGAGGGCCGGCTCCTCCCGGTACGTGACCAGGGACGAGAGCGGGATGAGGGTCCCCGACTTCCCCCGGACCCTCAGCCGGGCGATGTCCTCCGGCCGCGTCCGCTGGCCGGCCATGAGCTTCAGCCGGACGTCGATCCGCCGGCCCCCCGTGCTGTACTTCCCGACGCGGACCCCGCCGACCAGGGCGTTGAGCGTCGTCGCCACCGTGTCTATGGAGACGCCCACGTCCGCGGCCATGGCCCGGTCGGGCTCGACCCGCAGCTCGGGCATGCCGAGCTGGTAGTCGGTGTCGAGGTCGACGACGAGGCCGCTCTCGCGGAGCTGGGCCATGACGTTCTGGCTGAGGTCGATGAGCTGGTCCCAGTTCGAGCCGCGCACGGAGAACTCGACCGGGAAGCCGCGCTGGCCGGTGAAGCCCTGCTGGGAGAGGTCCTGGATGACGGCCCGCACGCCCGGGATGGCGTTGAGCTGGCGGCGGAGCTCGGTCGAGAGCTGAGCCACGGACACCTTGCGCTGCTTGGGCGGGACGAGAGTCATGTTGATGTTGCCCGAATTGACGCTCCCGTAGCCGCCGACGAAGGTGAACGACTGGAGGACCTCGGGCCGCGCGCGGATGATGGCCTCGACCTTCCGCATGAGCTTGTCCGTCTCCGTGATGTCGGAGCCGACGGCCGTCTGCAGCCGGATCGACATCCGGCTCAGGTCCTGGGACGGCACGAACTCGGCCGGCATATTGGCCAGGACGAGCATGGAGACGACGAACAGGGCGAGGGCCAGGACGAGGACGAGGACGGGGCGCCGGAGGCCCTTGCGGAGGGCGTGGCCGTAGTTCCTCTCGAGCCAGCGGAAGGCGTTGTCGACGGCCAGACCGACCCGGCTCCTCGCCTCGCGCGTCGTCTTGAGGAACTGCGCGCAGCGGGCCGGGGCCAGGGTCACGGCCTCGATGTAGGACAGGAGGACGGCGACGCAGAGGGTGATGCCGAACTGGAGGAAGAACTTGCCGATGATGCCCTTGACGAAGACGACCGGGATGAAGATGGCCACGACGGCCAGGGTCGCGGCCAGGGCGGCGAAGGCGATCTCCTTGGTCCCGCCCAGGGCGGCCTGGACGAGACCCTGCCCGGCTTCGCGGTGGCGGAAGATATTCTCCATGACCATGATGGCGTCGTCGACGACGATGCCGACGGCCAGGGCCAGGGCGAGGAGGGTGAACGTGTTGAAGGTGAAGCCCAGGAAATAGATGACGGCGACCGTCCCGAGCAGCGACATGGGGATGGCCAGGAGGACGTTGAGGGTGCTCGAGAACGAGCCGAGGAACATCCAGCAGACGAGGGCCGTCAGGATGACGGACAGGAGGAGCTCGAACTGGATCTCCTTGACCGAATCCTCGATGAACTTCGTTGAGTCGAAGACGACGTTGACCGTCATTCCCTCGGGCAGGGTTTTCTGGAAGTCGGCCAGGGCCTCCCGGACCGAGCGGGCGACGGATACGGCATTCGAGCCGCGCTGCTTCTTGACCCCGATGCCCTGGGCCGGCACGCCGTCGACCCGGGCGAAGCGGCGGATGTCGTCGAAGCCATCCTCGACCAGGGAGACGTCGCCGACGTAGATCGGGGCGCCGTTGATCTCGCGGATGACGATGCGCCGGAAGGTCTCGATGTCGACGGCCTCGCCGAGGACGCGGACGTTGACCTCGCGGCCTGAGGTCTCGAGGCGGCCGGCCGGCAGCTCGACGTGCTCGCGCTGCAGGGCGTTGATGACGTCCTCGACGGTCACGCCCTTCTCGTCGAGCTTGCTCGCGTCGAGCCAGACCCGGACGTTCCGGTCGAGGACGCCCATCATCGTGATCTCGCCGACGCCCGGGATCGTCTGGAGCTTCTCCTTGAGGCTGTACTGGATGTAGTCGCTGAGGACCCGGGCGGGGAAGGGCCCGACCAGGCTGATCATCATGATCGGCTGGTCCTCGGGGTTGGACTTGGAGATGACCGGCGGGTCGATGTCCCGGGGGAGCATGCGCTGGGCCTGGAAGACCTTGGCCTGGACGTCCTGGAGGGCGAAGTCGACGTTGCGCGAGAGCTCCATCTCGAGGGTCAGGGAGGCGCTGCCCATCCGCGAGCTCGAGGTGATCGTCCGCAGCCCCTCGATCTGGACGAGGGCCCCCTCCAGCGTCTCGACGATGTCGTTCTCGACGACCTCGGGGGCCGCGCCCGGCCAGGACACCGAGACCGAGATGGTCGGGAAGTCGACGTCAGGGAACTGGCTGATGCCGATCCGGGTCCCGGCGACGACGCCGAAGAGGATCGTCGCGGCCATCAGCATCCAGGCCAGGACCGGGTTCTTGACGCAAGCTTCCGTGATCTTCATGGGGTCCTCTCGTCAGGCCTCGGTCATCGGGCTCAGCGGTCCGAGGGGCGCTTGACGTCGGGCTTTTCGGCCGGCCTCTCCGACGGCTTAGCCACCCGGACGGGGGCGCCGTCCCGCAGGGCCTCGGCGCCGCGGACGACGAGGATCTCGCCGGGCTTGAGTCCGGCCAGGACCTCGGCCTGACCGTCCGCCGTCCTCATGCCGACGGTCAGGACGCGCTCCATGGCCGTGTCGTTCTGGACGACGTAGGCGATGAAGCCGCGGTCGCTCGGCCGGATGGCCGTCTGGGGGATGACCGGGTTCTGGTGCGGCGTGCTGACCGGGACGGTGATCTCGGCGAAGGCGCCGGGCCGGAGGTAGGCGGCGCCGGTGTCGTGGACCTCGGCCGTCACGGCCACCATCCGCGTCGTCTCGTCGGCGGCGGCGCCGACGTGGACGATCCGGGCGGAATACTCCCGCTCGTCGTCGCGGACCTTGAACGAGGCCGTGATGCCCGAGTGCATCTGGGCGGCGTCGCGCTCGGGGACCTGGAAGCGGAGGAGGAGCGGGTCGCGCCGGACGAGTGTGGCCAGGACGGTCCCGACCTGGACGTATTGCCCCGTCTGGACCGTCCGCGTCTGGATGATCCCGGAGAACGGAGCCCGGACGTAGGCGTCATGGAGGTTCAGCTGGGCCTGGTCCAGGGCGGCCTTGGTCTGGGCCACGTCGGACGCGGCCAGCAAGACCTTCGTCCGCCACGTCTCCAGCTCCTCGCCGGGGATGAGTCCCGGCGTCTGGGTGATGACCTTCTCGCGGCGCTTGAGCCCGGCCTCGGCGTCGGCCTTGGAGGCCTGGGACTTCTCGTAGGCGGCTTGGGCGGCTTCGACGCCCAGGCGATAGCGCTCGGGCTCGATCTCGACCAGGACCTGGTTGACGGCGGCCGTGTTGCCCTCGGCGAAGAGGACCCGGTCGACGACGCCCGCGACACGGGCCGTGACCTGGACCTTCTCGAAGGCGTCGACGGAGCCGACGGCGCCGACGCTGTAGACCATCGTCCGGACCTCGACCGGGGCGACCTCGACGGGGAACATCACCCGCGACCGGTTCCCCGGTCCGCCCCTGGCGGAGGGCGACGGGGTGTTGCTCTTCTTGCAGCCCGGGGCCAGGAGGACCGCGGCGGCCAGGACGGCAACGACGACGGGGGATCTATGCGCTTTAGGCGTTTTCAATGGACCGGCTCCTTCCCGAAGGGGTCAAGGCCCATGGCCGCTTCCAGGTTGAGGAAGGCGATGCCCAGGCCGTAACGTTGCGAAACGAGGGCGACCTCGGCCTCGAACAGGCTGACGTTGGCGTCCGCGACCTGGAGGGCGGAGGCCAGGCCCTCGCGGTAGAGCTGGGCCGTTTCCGAGGCGTTCTTCCTGGCGACGTCGTGGGCGACCGTGGCCTGCTTGAGCGCGGCGCGCTGGCTCGCGAGCGAAACGAGGGCCTCGCGGACGTCGATCTCCACCTTGCGCATGGAGGTCTGGACGTCGAGGTCGGCCAGCCGGGCCTGCGCCTTCAGGTACTTGTAGTCGGCGTTGCGCGTGAATCCGTCGAAGATCGACCAGCTGAGGGTCAGGCCGATGTTCCAGTTCGTCGTCTGCCCGGTCAGGCCGGCTTCGTTCGTGTACCTGTACTGGCCGGTCAGGTTGAGGGAGGGGAGGTAGCGGAGCAGCGGGTCGAGGGCCAGGGCGTGGTAGGACTTGGCCGTCCAGCGGAGCGAGGCCAGGTCGAGACGCCGGCCCTGGCCTTCGGCGACGAGCCTGTCCGCATCGGCGGCCTCGCCCTGCGCCGATTGGATGAGGAACTCGGGGACGACGAGCGTCTGGCTGGCCGAATCCGGCGCGGCCAGGAGATAGCTCAGCTGGAGGCCGGAGGTCTTGAGCTGGCCCTCGACCTGGGTCGCGCCGAGCTCGGCCGTGGCCTGCTCGAGTTCGGCCAGCGTCACGTCGTTGACCGAGGCCAGCCCGGCGTTGTAGCGGGCGCGCGCGGCGTCGAGGTTCTGCTTGGCGTATTCGTGGCGGTGGCGGGAGGCTTCGAGGACCTGCCCCGTGCTCAGGGTCGAGAGGAAGGCCTGGCTGACCTCGAAGGCGAGCTGACGCCGGCTCTCGGCGGCCGCCTCGACGGCC
>JBBISK010000020.1:7371-19722 GCA_037441295.1 Candidatus Aminicenantota bacterium
CCGCGCCCGTGATCGACGCCTTCTTTGCGCGGACGGCCGCCTCGACGGCCGACCGGCGCGCCGAGTTGGCCGAGTTCAGGGCCGGAATGGCCGTCGAGTTGAAGACGGTCATGTTGAGGTTGACCGCCCCGGACAGGGCGTTGAAGCGCTGGACGACGATCTCGGAGCTGCCGACCGTCCGGCGGACCTCGAACGGCCGCCGGGTGTAGGTCCCGGTCGTGGTGATGGTGGGAAGGAAATAGGCCCTGGCCTGGGCCACGACGGCCTCGGCTTCGGCGACGCTCTCCTTGGTGGCGAGCGAACGCTCGTTCCGCGTCAGGGCCAGCTTGACGGCCTCGTCGAGCGTCAGCGGCCTGTCCTGCTGCGCGAGGAGGGGGGTGAAGAGCAGGGCCAGGAGAAGCAGGCCCGCGGCCGCTCCTCTCCCGCGCCGCGCCGCGGGGGCGTTGTTGGTCATGTCGGCTCCATCGTCTCGGGCGTCTTCACGGTCCGGACCCGGCCGGAACCCGGAAAGGACATAATACAAGGGATTAACTTAGACGACAAGGCCGGCGGGTTCTTCCCCTATTTCTTCACCGCCCGGACGGAGAGGCTGAGGACCGACGAGACGTGCTCCATCAACTTGTGCCGCGGAAGGTTCAATTTCGCGATGATCTCGGGGACCAGGGAATCTTCGAGAACGAGCTCGGCCGGAAAGGCCTTTTCGCTCGCGACCTCGACGTCCCCGAAGCCGGCTTTCCGGATGGCTTCGAGGTAATCGTCCTTGACGAGCGCCCCGGCGATGCAGGCGACGTAGGCCTCGACGGACTCACGGATGGCGCCGGGGAGCGGCTTCTTCAGCGCCAGGTCGGAGACCATCAGGCGGCCGCCGGGCCGCAGGACGCGGAAGGCCTCCCGGAAGACCCGGGGCTTATCCGTCGAGAGGTTGATGACGCAGTTGGAAATGATGACGTCGACGGAGCCGTCCGCGACGGGCAGGTTTTCGATCTCGCCCAGCCGGAACTCGACGTTCTTGGCGCCGCTCCGCCCGGCGTTCTGCCGGGCCCGGTCGAGCATCTCGGGCGTCATGTCGACGCCGATGACCCGGCCGGTCGGGCCGACCTTGGCCGCGGCGAGGAAGCAGTCGATGCCGGCCCCGGAGCCGAGGTCGAGCACGGTCTCGCCCTTTTTCAGCCCGGCCAGGGCCGCGGGATTGCCGCAGCCCAGCCCGAGGTTGGCGTCCTCGGGGATCGCGGCGAGGTCCTCGGCGGAATAGCCGACCATGCGGCCGGCCTCCTCCCCGCTCCGGGCCGACGTCCCGCAGCCGCAGGTCTTCGGGGCGCAGCAGCTTTCCGTTTCCTTGGCCGCCCGGGCGTACCGCTCCCGGACGTGCTTCTTGATGTCCTGGTCCTTCGATTTCATCGTCGTTCTCCTTTCTCTCCTTCAGGTGATGATGTCCTTCATCAGGGGGCCCAGCCGGCCCCTGACCATGTCCGTGAGCTCGTCGGCCTTGACCAGGGTCATGCAGCAGACGGCCCCGCCCTTCCGCCAGAGGATCAGGGCCAGCTTGTCCCCGGCGCCGATGCCGGCGGCCTCCCGGACCTCCTTGGGGAGGACCATTTGGCCCCGCTCGTCGACGCTGAGGAGCGCCTCGACCCGGCAGCAGCCGGCCCCGGGCCCTTTCTTCCCGCCCGTCATGCGCGTTCTCCTTATTCTGCTTATTCTGAATTATATGAATTATATGATTTTGCTGACAATCTGTCAAGTCCTTTTTTCCCGGGCGCCTTTCCCGGAGGCGCGGCTCCCGGCTGGGGGACGGGGGAGTTCGTGTCCTATGTCGAGAGCCTGCCGGGCGTGACGACGACCTTTGCCCCGGGCAGCACGGCCGGCATCTCCATCACCCTCAAGAAGTGACGCGGGGTCATCCGCGGCCCCGCCGGTTTTCATTTCCCGCTGTCGGCGCGGCCGGGAATATGCTATGATGTCGGCGACAAGTCCGAAAAGGAGGGCCGTTGGCAAAGAGCAGCAGAGCCTATAAAAGTTCGAAGCGGAGCCGGGAACTCGCCCGGCAGAAAAAACAGGAAGAAAAGAGACTGAGGCGCCTGGCCAGGCACCTGAATCCGACGGGCGAGGACTCGGTGCCGGGGCAGGAACCGGAACTCGAACAGCCGCAGGGGACCGAGGGGACCGAGCCGGGCGGGGAAACCCCCGAGGGCGGGTCTTCCGAGACCCCGTAACCGAACCGCCCGTCCCGCCTCCCCCCACCCCGCCGAAGGGCCCGGCACGCAGAGTTTGACAACCCCGGCCATTTCAAATATATTCCTGTACGTATAAGATATATTTACAACATCATTAATTTGTACGTATAGGTATAGCATGAATCACGACATCCTCACGCTGAAGGACCTGGCGCGGAGAACGGACTTGGCCGACGTGACCATCGCCGGCTGGGTCAAGGAGAAGCTCCTCCGGCCGGCCGGGTTCGCCGACGACCAGACGCCCCTTTTCCCGGCCGCGGTCGTCGACCGGGTCGTCCAGATCCGCAAGCTGGCCGACCTCGGCTACCGGCCGGAAGAGATCCAGAAGATCATCAAGAAGGTCGGCCTGCCGCAGGACCGCGACGGCCGGAAGGCGGCCGCGGAGAAGGCCCGCTTCCTGACCGTCGGCAACCTGGCCGAGCAGTCCGGCGTCAGCCCCAGGACGATCAAGCACTGGGAGGACAAGGGCATCATCGAGCCCGACATGCGGACCGAGGGAGGGTTCCGGCTCTACTCCGGGTCGTATGTCTTCCTGTGCAAGCTCATCCGCGACCTCCAGCTCTTCGGCTACACGCTCGAGGAGATCAAGATCGTCTCGGACGACGTCCGCACGCTGTTCGCCATCCAGGACGACCTCGAGGCCTTTCCCAAGGCCGAGGTCGAGGCCAAGCTCGACTCCATGCTCAAGGCGATCCAGGCCCTGTTCGACAAGATGGGCCTGCTCGAGGAAGGGATCGGGCGCTGGCGGGACCTCCTCAAGAAGGAGAAAAAGGACATCCAGGGCCTCAAGGCCAAGAACCAGAAACGAGGGCCGGCGGGCAAAGGGGGCGACCATGCCTAAGATCGTATTCATCGAGCCCCGGGCCCCAAACCTCCACATCTTCTCGCAATTCCCGCTGCCCCGCCTGGGCATCCTCATCCTGGGAACGATGATGGCGAAGCGCGGCTGGGAGGTCGAGGTCTTCGTCGAAGACCTCCGCCAGGTCGATTACGACGTCCTCGCTTCGGCCGACCTCATCGGCATCTCGACCATCACCTCGACGGCGCCCCGTGCCTATGCCATCGCCGACAGGGTCCGGGCCATGGGTGTCCCCGTCCTCATGGGCGGCCCGCACGTCACCTTCCTGGCCGACGAGGCCCTCGACCACGCCGATTTCGTCATCCGGGGCGAGGGCGAGGCCGCCCTGACGGCCTTCATCGACGCCTGGGAAGGGGACCGGGACTTCTCCGCCGTCCCCAACCTCTCGCTCAAGGTGGACGGCCTCGCCGTCCACCACCCGATGCTGCCCATGGCCAGGGACCTGGACGCGATCCCCTATCCCGACCTCGCCCTCCTCAAGCCCGACCCCGGCCGCCGCAAGTTCACTCCCCCCATCCCCGTCCAGACGTCCCGGGGCTGCCCCTTCGACTGCTCGTTCTGCTCCGTGACGGGCATGTTCGGGAAGAAGTACCGCTTCCGCTCGACGGAGAACATCATCGGGGAGCTGCGCCGCTACGACCGCCGCGGCGGCTCCGTCTTCTTCTACGACGACAACTTCGCCGCCAACCGGGAGCGGACCAAAGAACTCCTCCAGGCCATGATCCGCGAGCGCTTCCGGTTCAGTTGGACGACCCAGGTCCGGGCCGACATCGCCCGGGACGCCGAGCTTGTCCGGCTGATGAAGAAGGCCGGCTGCCACACCGTCTACATCGGCTTCGAATCGGTCAACCCCGAGTCCCTCGACGCCATGAAGAAGAAGCAGACCGTGGCCGACCTCGTCCAGGCCGTCCGGGTCCTGCGACGGAACCGGATCCACATCCACGGCATGTTCGTCCTCGGCTTCGACCAGGACGACTGGAAGACCGTCAAGAAGACGCTCCGCTTCGCCAAGAAGGCGCGGCTGTCGACGACGCAGTTCCTCATCCTGACGCCCCTGCCCGGCTCCGAATTCTACGACCGGATGGAGGCCGAACACCGGCTGCGCTTCAACGACTGGGCGCTCTACGACGCGCACCACGTCGTCTTCCAGCCCGCCCGGCTATCTCTCCCGGACCTGCAAAAGGCCCAGCTCTTCTGCCACAGGAAGTTCTATTCGCTGAAGCAGACGGCCCGGAAGGTCATGGCCGGCGAGTGGCTCAGCGTGGGCATCGCCCACTACGCCCGCAAGCTCAACCGGTCGTGGAAGCGCCGCAACCGGACCTTCCTCAAGGTCGTCGAACTCCTGAGGCCCCGGCCGGGCGGCGCCGAGATCTCCGTCGATTACCGGGAGACGATCCACCTCGAGAAGTGAGGGCTGCCCCAGCGGGCGGAAAATTCCCTTTGAATTCCCGTCACGGATGTGCTTTAGTAGATGGTCTTTCCCGGCCAAGGAGACGAAAATGAAGAATAGCCTGGTTTTGATCATCGCGGCGGCGCTGACCGCGGCGGTCGCCTGCGCCCCCAAGAAGGAGGCGCCGATGAAGATGACCGCGGGCACCCCGGCCTACCAGCTGGCCAAGGACCTCGCGGCGGCCGTCCCCGCCCTCGACCCGGAGAAGAATCCCGCCGTCGTCACGACGAAGACTTTCGACGTTACGGCCGGCGAGGTCCTCCAGTGGTTCCTCGAGACGAGGGGCCCGCAGGCCCAGGGGCTCAAGAGCCAGGCCCCCCAGCGCGTCAAGGACATCATCGAGCGGCAGGGCGTCCAGCTCGGGGAGCGCAAACTCCTCTACGCCGCCGCCGTCGGGGCTAAGAAGACGGCGACAGAGGATGAGGTCAAGAAGGCCGTCGAAGCCCAGTACGCCCGGGCCGGCGGCGAGGCCCAGTTCCTCGAGGCCCTCAAGACGAACGGCGTCAGCCTCGACTTCATCAGGAAGAGCATCGCCGAGGACATGGCCATCCGGAGCTACCTCGAGGGGGCCGTGGCCGCGGGGGCCAAAGTCGCCGAGGCCGACGTCCGCAAGGCCTATGACGAGGACAAGACGGCCAGCGTCCGCCACATCCTGCTCCTGACGCAGGGCAAGACCGAGACCGAGAAGGCCGCCATCCGCAAAAAGATGGAGGACATCCTGGCGCGGGCGAAGAAGGGCGAGGATTTCGCCGCCCTGGCCAAGGAGTTCAGCGAGGACCCGGGTTTGAAGGACAACGGCGGCCTCTACGAGGACTTCGGCCGGGGCAAGATGGTCAAGCCCTTCGAGGACGCCGCCTTCGGCGTGCCGGTCGGCCAGGTCAGCGGCATCGTCGAGACGAAATACGGCTACCACATCCTCAAGGTCGAGAACCGCAAGAAGGAAACGCGGCCCTTCGACCAGGTCAAGGCCGAGATCGAGGCCGGGATCAAGCAGGAGAAGGAGAACGCCGCCTTCGACGTGCTCCTGACCGGGCTCAAGGACAAGGCCGGCTTCAGGGCCGTCCCCCTCAAATAGCGGGGCCGAGAAACCGAGGACAGCGGCCGCTTATTTGACCGCCACCTCGTAGAGCGAAACGCTGACCGGCGGCAGGGTCAGCCTCTTTCCGAACGGCACGCCGTCCTTCTCCTGGATGACAACGGCCGGGGGCTTGCCCGGCTCGTTGTATAGCCGAGGGTCGCCGCCGGTGATGAGATAAAGCTTGGCCGTCGGTGCGAGCCGCAGCTTCCCGGTGTCGATCTTGACCGTCTGCTCCCCCTTCGTCGGGTTGACGACCGATACGGTCAGGACTTTCCTCGCTTCGTCCTTCCAGCAGGCCATGAGGTCGAGCGGGGCGGCCGGGTAAGGCCCGATGACTTCGACCGGCACCGTCCCGAAGTGCTGGCGGTAGAGCTTGAGGACGAGGCCTGTCGTGTCGAAGGCGGCCGCGGTCTTCGTCGTCTTGATGGCCCCGATGACGTTGACCGTCTGGGCGTAGTTGGCCATGAAGTAGACGTCGCTCTGGCGCGCGTACTCGTTGAACCCGGCCGCGACGCCCAGGGCGTCCTTGAGGAAATAGCGGACGCCGATCTCGCCGTAGAGGTCCGGGCCGTACCAGTAGTTCCATTCGTCGAGGGCGACCGGGACCTCCTTGATCTTGAGCGTGGGGATCGTGGCGCGGTATTTCCGGTGGGCCTCGGCGATGCGCCGGATCTCGGCCGGGACCTGGCTGACATGGCTGAGGAGCCCCGGCCTCTCGCCGACGTAGAAGTGCTCGCTCAGGAGGTCCATTCGGTTCGAGGCCTCGGCCAGCATGGTCTCGTCCCACTTCCCGACGGCGCCGACGGCCACGATCTTGATCGACGGGTCGACAGCCTTCATGGCCACGGCGAACTGGATGTGCTTGCGGACGTAGTCGGCGAGGGGCATATGGCCGAGCTGCCAGCTCCCGTACATCTCGTTCCCGACCGACCAGAGCTTGACTCCCCAGGGCTCCGGATGGCCGTTCGCGGCCCGGAGCTTGCCCATCAGCGTCGCGGCGGCGCCGTTGGCGTACTCGACTTCATCCACGGCCATCCGGACGTCGCCCAGGCCGCTGTTGACCGTGATGTAGGGGTCGGCGCCGAGGAGCCGCATGAGGTCGAGGTATTCGTGGATTCCGACGTCGTTGGGCTCGACGCCCTGCCAGGCCGGGTTCTTGCGCGGCGGCCGCCGGTCGCGGTCGCCCAGGCCGTCCCGCCAGTTGTAGCCGGAAACGAAATTCCCGCCAGGCCAGCGGTAGACGGGGGCGTCGAGCTCCTTGAGCAGGGCCAGAACGTCGGGCCGGAACCCCTCGACGTTGTCCGCGGGCATGACGGAGACCGTGCCGACGGCGAAGGAGCCCCGTCCCAGGGAAACGATCTCGAGCCGGGCGTTGTCAGTCGCGGACCCGGCCTTGAACGAGAGCGGGAACGTCTTCCAGTCGGGACCGATGTCCTTGACCTCGACCGTCTGCCTCATCGACGGGCCGGCGCCCCAGACAAGGCTGACGGCGACGGGCGCCGCGCTCCGGTCACCGGCCAGGACGACGCGGCCCGTGTATTCCTTGCCCTGGACGAGGGCGAGGGCACCCTGGACGAGGCCGCCGGCCGCTTTCCCGTCGAGGCCGATGCGGGGCGAGTGCATTCCCGTGAACGGCCTCGCCTTGTCCATCCGGACGCGGGCCGGGTCGCCCACGGCATTCCAGGGCGATTCGCCCTGGCCGACCGGCCAGAAGAACTTGCGGTCCTCGAGCATTTCGGCCCAGATCCCCTGGTAGATGCAGCGGCCGAGGTGCTCGATGAACTGGCCGTAGATGTATTTGGAGAGCGGCGGGCCGGTCTTCTCGCCGTTGATCCGGACTCCCGGCAGGATGTACTCCTGGCCCGAGACCCAGGCCAGGCGGACGTCGTCGAAACAGGCCGTGCCGGTCGCCTCGCCCCAACCGCCGAAGAGGCAGTTGACCTCGAGGGCGTCGTTGGCCCCGGCGTCGAACTCGAGGGCGACCTGGGTCCAGTCCTGGGTCCCGGTGACGGAGGCCGTCTGCCAGGCCGGGAAGCCTTCGATATTAATGAGCGCGCCCTTCGACCTTCCGGGGGCGAGGTTCTCGGTCCGGATCCAGCCGCTCAGCCTGTATCGGGAGAAGGGCTTGATGGGGACGACCGCGGACCAGGCGGCGTCGGCGCCCTTGGCCGAGGAGATGGCGACGGAGCGCGTCCCCGTCCGGCCGGAGGGCTCGACCTTGAAGGCCGGCTCGCCGCGGAACGTGCGCGGCTCCCAGCCCGCGACCTTGTCGCCGGCGCCGTCCTCGAAGGACGGGTTGGCGATGAACTCGAGCTTGCCCGCGAACTCGTCCGCCGCCCGGGGCGGCTCCGATGTACAGCCGGCGGCCGCGGCGATGGACAAGCCGGCGAAAACGAGCGGGACGATCCGACACCATGGGATCCCGTCAAAACGCCTCTTGCGGAGCATGATCTTCCCTCCTCCTATAAACGGCCGCGGGGGATGACTTCGACCTCCGGCGCTTCGCCCTTCAGCTCCTCGCGGATGACGCGCCTGAGCACCGCCTCCAGGGTTTCGCCGCCCTGATGGACATGGTCCCGGAGGGCGTTGTTGATCATCGTCTGGTAATTTCCGCCTTCGCCGTCCACGGCCTGCGACCGGAACCAATCGAGGACTTCGCGGTCGAGCCGGATGGTGATGCGGACCTTGCCGCCGCTCTTAGCTGGGTCGCTCTTCATGGCCATACCCCCTCCTCACGGCCAATGTATGTACATTTGTGCATATTGTCAAGCTACTTGATCTTCCACTCGTGCACGCCGACGGACCAGTCCTTCTGCTCCGCGATCTCGAGCCTCAAGGCCGTCGTCCTCACCGGCGCGAACCTGACTGTGTTCCACGCGTCCTTGGCCGTGCCGTAGGCCCCGGCCGCGGCCGCCGGCAGCCACTTGCCCCCCGCCTTGTAGAGGATCTTCCAGGACGCCGGCACGCGGCACGCGCCGCCGCCCGTGTCGTCGAACCAGTATACGGACGCCTCGGAGACGCGGACAGGCTCCGGGAACGCGTATTCGACCCACTCCGCGCCGCCCTTCTTCGGCCACCAGTGGACATAGCCCGTGCCGTCGTCCGAGCCCTCGGGGTCGTACTGGTCGTTGACGCCCTTCAGCCCCTTGGCTCCGTCCGAGGCCGTCACGGTCGCTTTCGCCGCGAGCCCCGGCTCCATCGCCATCCGCGCCTTCGACGGCTCCCGGGCGAGCCAGACTTCCATCTCGCCGGCGCCTCTGTTGGCCCACGCGTAATACGGGATGAGGGTCATGTCCTTCTTCTCGACGACCGCCTTCCCGGCCTTTTCGCTCACGGCCTCGGCCTCGCCCTTGATGACGACGACCCCATCGAGGAGCTCGGCCCGCATCTCTCCGGCCAGGCGCGCGCCGTCGGGGAGGACGAAGTTCAGGACCCGGCCGCCGTTGTCCGGGGCCTCGGCGCAGTAAACGAGCGGCCCGCGCTCGACGGCGACCCGGCCGCGGTCGGCCTCGACCTTGTCGTTGGCCATGACGCGCCGCACGGGCATGGGGAGGCCGACCTCGACGACGTCGCCGGCCTGCCAGGTCCGGTCGAGGAGGAGGTATCCTTTCTGGAGGACGACGTCTACGGCCTGGCCGTTGACCTTGACCGCGGGCATCTCGACGTCGCGGACCGCGGGCTCGGCCACGATCTCGGCCTGGGCCGGCTCACCCGCCGGCTTCGGCGCCGGCGCGTCCGCGTACTTGTAGAGGTCCGACGGCACGGGGCGGCCCATGGCCCAGCCGGGGATGCGGACGTAGAGCGTCAGCGGCGCGGGCTTTTCCGGCCGCAGCTCGATCCTGACGTCCCCCTTCCAGGGGTATTCCGTCGTCTGCGCGATCTCGAGCCTGGCCTTTCCGGCGGTGAGGCTCGCCTTTCCCTGGACATAGAGGTTGACGTAGACCTTGCCCTCGCCGGCGGCATAGACATAACCCGGCACCGAGGCCAGGACCCGGGCCACGTTCGGCGGGCAGCAGGCGCAGCCGAACCAGGCCACTCGCTCGTGCTGGCCGTGGGACTCGAGCGGGTTCGGGTAGAAGAAGCGGTCGCCCGAGAGCGAGATCCCCGACAGCACGCCGTTATAGAGGATGCGCTCCATGACGTCGACGTACTTCGCGTCCTCCTCGAGCCGGAACATCCGCGAGTTCCAGAGGAAGGTGGCGATGTTGGCGCAGGTCTCGGCGTAGGCGCTGGCGTTCGGCAGGCGGTAGGCCGGGCCGTAGCCCTCCCAGGCCCCGGCCGCGCCGATGCCGCCCGTGAGGTAGATCTTCGTGCCGGCGACGTCGGCCCAGATCCTGTCGAGGGCGGCGAGGTAGGCCTTATCGCCTGTCAGGGCAGCGACATCGGCCGCGCCCGCATAGAGGTAGCCGGCCCGCACGGCATGCCCGACGGCCTCGGTTTGCTCGACAAAGGGCTTGTCGTCCTGGGAATACGGGCCGTAGAGGAGGAGTTCCCGCCCGTCGTCGCCCCGGTAGGGAACGCGGCCGGCCGTCCTGCCGCGGGCGTCGATGAAGAACTTGGCCAGGTCGAGGTACTTCGTCTTCCCGGTCGCGCGGTACAGCTTGACGAGGCCGACCTCGATCTCTTCGTGACCGGGCGGGTTCGTCCGCTTGCCGGGGCCGAACTCACGGGCCACGAGGTCGGCGCTCTTCACGGCGATGTTGAGGAGGCTTGTCTTGCCCGTCGCCTGGTAATGGGCCGCCGCGGCTTCGTAGAGGTGGCCGAGGTTGTAGAGCTCGTGGCTCATGTAGAGGTGCGACCAGCGCTCCTTGCCCATCCAGTCGACGGGCGGCGGGCCGCCGACCGTCCGGACCGTGTAAAGGTAGCCGTCCGGCTCCTGGGCCGAGGCGATCCGGTCGACGACGCCGTCGACGTATTTCTCGAGCTCGGGGTCGGGCCGTGTCGCCAGGGCGTAAGAGGCGGCCTCGATGGTCTTGTAGACGTCGGAGTCGTCGAAGGGGTAGCTCGTGCAGAACTTGAGGCCGGTCGCCCCAGCGAGGGCGTCCTTGGCCAAGTCGAAGTTCTTGAGGCGGCCCGTCCCCTCCTCCATCTTGAAGAGGTGGGGGATGGTCACGGACCGGTTCTTCTCGAGCCGGGGGGCCCAAAAGGCGTCGTCGAAGTGGACGTCCGTGAAGGGCACGGGCTTCACCGGGTAGTCGGCCTTGGGCTTCTCCGCGCAGGCCGCGGCGAAGGCGAGGGCGAGGGCCGGCAGAGCGGCCCTGGCGGCGATCTTCTTCTTCGGGGAAAGAATGCTCATTTCCGGATTTCCTCTCTCGGTCTCGGTCTTGACGATGGGCATCCCGAACACTATACCGCAACACCTGAGACTCGGGCAACGTCGCGCCGCACGGTCGGCAGGTCCGGCGGCCTCCCGTACCCTTCCCGGCGCTCTTGACAGCCGCCTCTTCGCCCGTTTATATTCGGCTCGCAAAACGCGAGGGAGGACGGCCCGTCCGGCCGCCCGGGAACACTGACAGGCCATGGACGGGCACCCTTCCCTCGCGCTCGGCTCATCCCGCGTCCTGAGGAGGGAGAACATGGGAAAGAGGATCCTGCCAGCTATCCTCGCCGCCGGTCTGCTCGGCCTGGGCTGGGCCGCCGCCGGCGCGACCGACGAGAAGGCGCCGCCCGCGACCCAAGTCAACGTCCACCAGCTCGGGCCCCAGCGGCTCGGCCCGCTGCCGCCCGTCATCGCTCCGCCCTCGAACCCGCCCTCGAGCCTGAAGATCCACCTCGGCAAGGAGCTCTATTTCGACCCCCGTCTCTCGGCCGACGGCACGGTCAGCTGCGCCACCTGCCACAACCCCGCGCTGGGCTGGTCCGACGAGGGACCGACGAGCAAGGGCATCCGCGGCCAGCTCGGCGGCCGCCGGGCGCCCCCGGTCTCGAACGCCGCCTACACCCCGCTCCAGTTCTGGGACGGGCGGTCGCCCTCCCTCGAGGACCAGGCCAAGGGGCCCATCCAGAACCCGGTCGAGATGGGCAACACCCACCAGGCCATGATCCAGACGGTCTCGAAGATCGCAGGCTACGAGGACGAGTTCCGGACCGTCTTCGGCGAGGGCCCGATCACCGTCGACCAGGTCGCCGACGCCATCGCCGCCTTCGAGCGGACCGTCGTCACGACCGACTCGCGCTTCGACCGTTACGCCCGCGGCGACCACAACGCCCTGACCTGCCTGGAGAAGGAAGGCCTGGAGATCTTCAACGGCAAGGGCCACTGCACGTCCTGCCACTGGGGCCCGTACTTCAGCGACGGGCGTTTCCACAACTTGGGCGTCCCGGCCAAGGACCCCAAGAACCCGGACGTCGGGCGCTACGCCGTGACGAAGGACCCGCGGGACATGGGCGCCTTCAAGACGCCCACGGTCCGCGACGCCGCCCGGCGCGCCCCGTACCTTCACGACGGCTCGGAGAAGACGCTCGAGTCGCTCGTCGAGTTTTACGACAAGGGCGGCGGGAAGGACCCGAACCTCGACCCGCTCATGGTCCCGCTCGGCCTGAGCCAGCACGAACAGGCCGCGCTCGTGGCGTTTATCAAGGCCCTCGACAGCCTCAACCCCGAAGTCGCGGACGTCAAGCCGATCGACCCGCGGGACCTGCACAAGTGAGGAGGGAGCCGTGAAAAAGACCCTGAGCATCGTTTTCGGCGTCCTCTTCGCCCTCCTCGTCCTCAGCCAGGCCGCCCTGG
>JBBISK010000021.1:0-16534 GCA_037441295.1 Candidatus Aminicenantota bacterium
GCGGACGGCCGCCACCGAGCGGTCGAGGTCGGCCTTCAGCCTGCGGGCCCGGCGCAAGGCGCGGGCCTTGAAGACCTCGTCCTTGATCCCCGGCAGGTTGATGAGGACGTTATAATAGGCGCCCTCGCCGGCCGCCGAACCGGCCAAGCCGCCCACGCCCGCATCGCTCAGGGAGCTCAGGAAGCCCCTTGCGGCGACGCGTCCGGCCAGCCGGACCGCCTCCGCCGCCCCCTCCAGGACCTCGAGCGGCACGAGCGTCGCCTCCTTGGTCGCTTCTTCGAGGGCGCGCTCCTTCTCCACGGCCTGCTCCGGCGTCGCCTTCGGCAGCCGGAGCGCTTCCATGACCTTATTGAAGGCCTCGGTGTCCCTGTCGACGGCGCCGAGGAGGTCGTCCTTGAGAGCCTGAGCCCGGACGCCGACCTCTCGCATCTCCGCGGCCGCCGCTTCGTATCCCTTCTTTCCGTAGGTGAGGTTCGAGACCATCGAGGTCAGGGCGGCCGAGAGCGCGCCGCAGAGGGCCGCGACACTCCCGCCCCCGGGCGTCGGCGAATCCATGGACAGGGCATTGACGAAGTCCCGCAGGCCCATCGGTCCGAACCCTCCGGCCTTCTCGAACTGGGACTCGATGATCTTCTTGGCCGGGTCGAACGGCGCGACGTCGTTGAGGCCGAGGGAAAGGACGGCGGTCCGGACCAGCTCCTCCTCCGGGACCCCCGGGCTCTTGCCCTGCTTCTCGAGATAGTAGCGGCCGGCCATGAGGAGGGCGTCCTTGGGGATGAGGCCGACGAGCTCGCTGCCCGTGACCCGGAGGCCCATCTTCGCCGCCAGACGCGAGGCCTCGTCGAAGACGAGGTGGGGAGGGGAGGCCCTGTAATTCGTGAAGTTGACGGAGATCTGGGCCCTGCCGTAATCCTCGATGTACCAGCCGACGGCCTTGACGTCCCGGAACCTGCCCGGCACCTTGACCGTGCGGCCCTTGGCGTCTTTGACGACGTTCCCGTCCTTGTCCTTCTTGGCCCGGCCGCTCTCGCGCAGGGTCAGGGCGATCTCGTTCGCCAGCTTCCGGTCCCGGGTGTTGAGGTTGATGTTGTAGGCGATGAGGAACTCCCGGGCGCCGATGACGGTCGCGCCCGACCGGGGGTTGAAGACGGGCTCGCCGTAGTCCGGAGCCCAGGCCCGGTCCTTGAGCTTCTCGGACAGCCCCTCATATTCACCCGCCCTAACCGTGGCCAGGTTCCGGCGATCCGGCCGGCGGGCCGCGGCCTCGTAGAGGTACACGGGAATGCCGAGCTCGCGTGCGACGCGGGCCCCAAGCTCGTTGGCCAGGCCGACGCAATCCTCCATGCTCACCCCGGAGACTGGCACGAAGGGGCAGACGTCGGTCGCCCCGATCCGGCTGTGCGCCCCCCGATGGACGGTCATGTCGATGACCTCGGCGGCCTTGGCGATGGCCCGGAAAGCGGCCTCGAGGACGGCCTCGGGCGGCCCGATAAAGGTCACCACGGTCCGGTTCGTTGACTCGCCGGGGTCGACGTCGAGGAGCTTGACCCGGGGGACGGCCTCGATCTCGCGGACGATGGCCCCGATCTTATCCTTGTCCCGGCCTTCGCTGAAATTCGGGACGCATTCGACGAGCTTCATTTAACCTCTCCTTTGCGCAGAGTCATGAGGAACGCGCCTGTGCTGTCGTAGATGTCCACGGATTCGAACGCCCCGAGGGCGGGGAGCGCCCGCCGCCTGTCGCCCACGATGACGACGACCGGGACCGGGGTCAAATAGCGACGGGCCGCCTCGAGGACCCGGTCGGCGTTGACGAGCATAAGGCTGTCCGAGGCCCTCGTCCAGTCGGTTTCCGTCAGCCCTAGGGCGACCGCCTGGGACAGCCGTCCAGCGTATCCCTCGAGGGAGTTGTACCTCAGGGGGAGGTTGCCGATGAGGAGGGACTTGGCCTCCTCGAGCTCGTCGGGCACGATCCTATCCGCGGCCAGGTTCCGGAATTCCCGCTCGATCTCTTGGACCGAGGCCCCGATCGTCTGGAGGGTGACCCGGGCCTTGGCCCAGAAGGCGCCGCAGCTCTTAAAGAATTCGGCCTCGCTGAAGGCCTCGTAGGCATAGCCCTTCGATTCCCTGAGGTTCATGAAGAGCCGGCTGGACATGGTTCCACCCAGGACCTGGTTCAGGACGAGGAACGGGTAATAGTCCGGGCTGGTGGGGGCGGGGGCCAGGTTCCCGGCGAAGATGACGAAGTCCTCCGCCGCGGGATGGTCGACCAGGCAGACCCTCTCGGCCGCGTTGGCCGGCGGCGGCATGAGAGGCGCCCGGATGACGTCGCGCCGGGTCCAGGGGGCGAACGGGAGCGTCAGCCTCCGGTCCGAAGCGGACGGGACGACGTCGCCGGAGACGACGAGGACGGCGTTGTTCGGCCGGAAGAACAGGCCGTAGAAGGCCTCGATGTCTTTCGGCGTGATCCGCCGGATGACGTCCCAGCTGACGGTCCCGGACCCGTACGGATGGCCGCCGAAGAGGAGCCGGAGGAGCTGTCGCCGGCCGATGAACTCCGGGTTCTTCTCGAGGTCGCGGAGCTCGTACGAGAGGACCCGCTTGGCCGTGGCGACCTCCAGGTCAGAGAATTCCGGCTGGAGGACCATCAACCTAAGGATTTCGAGAGCCCGGTCCATGAGCTCGGCCGGGACATGGAACGTCAGGACCGTGTAGTCCATGGAGACGCTGACCGAGAAATCGCCGCCGACGGCGTCGATCATGGCGGCCGTCTCGTCGGCGGAAGACTCCCTCGTCCGGCGGCCGATCATCCGGGCCGTCAGCGTGGCCACGAAGGGCAGGTCGGCGGGCGAATCGGCCTCGCCGGCCAGGACGACGACCTGGACGGTGACAACGGGGAAGCCGGGCCGGCGCGTGGCCGCGATGGTCAGCCCGTTGGGCAGGGTGACCCTCCCGATGGCCGGGAGCTTCAGCTCCCGGAAGGCATCGGGGAGGGGCGGCGTCCGCCGGAAGCGTTCCTGCCCCCAGGCCCGCGCCGGACCGCCCAGGTCCAGGGCCGCGGCCAAGCCGCAGGCGAGGATAAGGGCGACGGCCGCAGGGCGATCTTTCATCTGTTCCTGACGTTCACGATGACCAGGTTCGAAGGCACGAAGAGCCGGACGGCGAGGCTGTAGATGCTCTGGGGACTGACTTTCATGTACTGCTCGAGCTCCGTCGCGAGCTCCGGCAACGGCGCGGTCGCAAAGGCCGCCTCGGTCAGAAACAGGGCCCGGTCGAGGGTCGTCGAAAGCCGCCGGAGATAATCCATCTTGTAGAGCCGCTTGGCCTTGTCCAGCTCGGCTTCGGCGACGAGGCTGACCTTGAGGCGGTCGAACTCGGACAGGACGGCCTTTTGGCATCGGTCGGCCATGACCTCGTTGTTGTTGAGGGCGGAGATCTTGAAGGCCTCGAGCCCCAGCCGCTTCTCCAACCCGCCCGTCAAATAATAGGCCGTCAGCTCCTTTTTCATGATCCGCACGTAGAGCCGGGACGACTGGCCGCGGAGGAGCAGGTAATCGAGGATCCCCAGGGCGTGGCGGTCGCCGGTCTGGAGCGGAGAGAGCCGGTAGCCGAGATGGAAACCGGGCGTTGGCAGGAGGGCGTCCTTGAAGGTCCGGACGACCTCCCGCTCCTGCTCGAACCGGGGCAGGGCGGGCGTCGGCGCCGCCGTCCCGGGCGGGATGGAATCGAAGTAGCGCGAGACGAGCTCCCGGGCCCGGGCGGCGTCGAAGCTCCCGACGACGGTTAGGACGGCGTTGGCGGGGACATAGTACCTCTCGTAAAAGTCCCTGACCGCGTCCGGGGGCAGACTCTTGAGGTCTTCGCCGTTGCCGACGAGGGGATGCCCGTAGGCGAAATCGGGATACAGGACGCCGTCGAAGAAGTCGTAGCTCTCGAGGTACGGTTCCGCGGCCAGGCGCCGTTGATGGGTGTCGAGGAGCTCGCTCCTGACCCTCTCCAAGGTTCCGGCGCTGAAGAGCAGGGACCTCATCCGGTCGGATTCGAGCCACAAGGCCAGGGGGAGCTGGCTGGAAGGCACCGTCTCATAGAAGAGGGTCTTGTCCGGCGTCGTGTTGGCGTTAAGCTCGCCGCCGACCTTCTGGACGAAGCTGAGGTGCTGGAGGGGGCCGACGTTCTCGGAGCCTTGGAACATGAGGTTCTCCAGGAAATAGGCCAGCCCCGTCTGACCGTTCTGCTCCCGGACCGGCCCAGCCCCGTAGGCGACGACCACGGAGACGACCGGGAGGGTCTGGTCCTCGGACAGGACGACCTTGAGCCCGTTATTCAGCCGGTAGGTAACGACCGGGAACGTCCAGCCCGACGAAAACGTCTCCTGGGACACGAGCCGCCCGGCGGCGGGGCCGGCGAGCAGGAGGAGCGCGGTGGCGAGGGACCTCGTCGCTTTGTTCATGTGGCCTGTCCGGACAGACGAGCCGGACGGACAACGATAGCATAAACAAAAACGCAATTTCAATCGCCCGCCCGGATTGAAAAGGCCCGGCCGTTGTGCTATTTTGGGGCGGATTCCCAGGGAGAGTGAGACATGGACCAAGACCTGAAGGACCTATCGCTCGCGCCGAAGGGCCGTCTGCGCATGGAATGGGCGGCGCGGTCAATGCCCGTTCTCGGCCGTATCAAGAGGGATTTCGCCAAGGACAAGCCCCTCCGGAGCTTGAGGATTTCGGCCTGCCTCCACGTGACGTCGGAGACGGCCAACCTGATGGAGGCCTTGAAGCTCGGCGGGGCCGACGTCCGGCTGTGCGCCTCGAATCCCCTCAGCACTCAGGACGACATCCCCGCGGCGTTGGTGAAGTATCACCGCATCCCCGTGTTCGCCATCAAGGGGGAGGACCACAAGACCTATTATCGCCACATCCTCCAGGCCCTGGACCACGGCCCTCAGGTGACCATGGACGACGGGGCCGACCTCGTCTCGACGACCCATGACCGGCGCAAGGACCTTCTCGCCGGCATCGTCGGCGGGACGGAGGAGACGACGACCGGGGTCATCCGGCTGAAGAGCATGGCCCGGGCCCGGGTCCTCCGTTATCCCATCATCGCCGTCAACGACGCCCAGACGAAGCACCTCTTCGACAACCGCTACGGCACCGGGCAAAGCACCCTCGACGGCATCCTCCGGGCCACGAACATCCTGCTCGCCGGGCTGAATTTCGTCGTCGCCGGCTACGGCATGTGCGGCAAGGGCGTGGCCATGAGGGCCCGCGGCGCGGGGGCCAGGGTCATCGTGACCGAGGTCAACCCCATCCGGGCCATCGAGGCCGTCATGGACGGCTTCGAGGTCATGCCGATGGCCGAGGCGGCCGGGGCCGGGGACGTCTTCCTCACCGTCACCGGCAACAAGTCCATCGTCCGCCGGGAGCACTTCCTGAAGATGAAGGACGGCGCCATCGTGGCTAACGCCGGCCACTTCAACGTCGAGGTCGACATCCCCGCCCTGGAGGCGCTGGCCAGGTCCAAGCGGCGCGTCCGCGAGTTCGTCGACGAGTACACGCTCCGGAACGGACGGCGCGTCCACCTCCTCGGCGAGGGGCGGCTGATCAATCTGGCGGCGGCCGAGGGGCACCCGGCCATGGTCATGGACATGAGCTTCGCCAACCAGGCCCTGAGCGTCCTCTACCTGACCCGCCGGGGCCGGGGGCTGGAGAAGCGCGTCTATCCGGTGCCCCTGGAGATCGACGAGCGGATCGCCGCCCTCAAGCTCGCCTCCATGGGGTCGGCCATCGACCGGCTGTCGCCGGCCCAGAAGAAATACCTCGCCGATTGGAAAGAAGGGACCTGAGCCCGGGCGCCCGGGCAGCGGACGTCAGCCGCGGCTCGGATCCTTGCCGGCCAGGTCCCTCAGGTACTGGCCGACCTTGGCCTTCATCTCCGGGTCCGTGACGCGGGGGGCGAGCTTCAGGAAGACGTCCCGGGCCTTGGCCGTTTCCCCGGCCTTAACGTAGGCCGCCCCCAGGTTGAAGTTGAACTGAACGTCGTCGGGGACGGCCTTGACCGCCTGCTCGTAGGCCTCGACGGCCTCCTCCGTTTTCCCCATCCGCTCGAGGATCATGCCCTTGAGGTTGTGGGCCATGCCCAGCCGGGGCCGGATCCTGAGGGCGTTCTGGACGTTCTCGTAAGCCGGGTCGAGACGGCCCTGGATGAGGTAGAGCCGGGCGAGGTTGTAGTAGGGGAGTTCCCGGGTCGGGTAGAGCTTGTCGAGGACGGCCTTCTGGAACTCGGCCTCGGCCTTGTCGAGCTCGTTGAGCTCCTGATAGATCGTCCCCAGGTTGTTATGGGCCTCGGTGAAATCCGGGCGGATCTCGAGGCATTTCTCGTAGGCCTTGGCCGCCTCCGGGAGCTTCCCCTTCAGGGACTGAGCCAGCCCGATGGCGTTCCAGGCCAGGTAGTAGCGGGTATCGAGGGCCAGGGCCTTGACGAAGTAGCCGATGGCCGTATCGATGTTGGCCGGGTTGAGGTTGCTCTGGTTGATATAGACGAGCCCGAGGTTGTACTGGTACTTGGGGTCCTTGGCGCGGGACTGCTGGAGCTTCTGCTGGGACGTCGCGCAGAACGTCAGGTTGACACACGCGAGAAAGGCGATGATCCTCGTCGTTCGCATCGGACGACTCCTTCGGCCGGCGCCGGCCGGCCTCGCTTATTCTTCCCGGAGGGTCCGGGACATGAGGTCCCGCAGGGCCCGCCGGGGCGGCTTGCCGCGGTAGAGGACGTGATAGATCTCGTTCGTGATCGGCATCTCGACCTTCTGGGCCCGCGACAGGCGGCGCGCCGAGATCGTCGTGTGGACCCCCTCGGCGACCATCTTCATGCGCGACAGGATGCTCTCGAGGGAGCGGCCCTTGCCGAGCTCGTAGCCGACGAAGTGGTTACGGCTGAGCTCCCCCGTGCACGTCAGGACGAGGTCGCCGATGCCGGCCAGCCCCGAGAACGTTTTCTTGGCCGCGCCGAGCGACAAGCCGAGCGTGGTGATCTCGACGAGGCCGCGGGTAATGAGCGCGGCCCGCGAGTTCAGGCCGAAGTCCATCGCGTCGACGATGCCGGCGGCGATGGCGATGACGTTCTTCAAGGCCCCCGCGATCTCGACACCCGTGACGTCCGCGCTCGTGTACGCCCGGATCGTCAGGCTCGAGATGAGGAGCTGGACGGCGGCGGCGGTCTCGGCGTCGTGCGAGGCCACGACGAGGGCCGTCGGGTGTTCGGCGGCGACGTCACGGGCAAAGCTCGGTCCGGAGAGGACGGCCAGCCGCGGCCGGGCGTGCGGCCGGAAGACCTCGTCCATGACCTGGCTCATGCGGCGAAGGGACTTCTGCTCGAGCCCCTTGGTCAGGCTGACGACGATCTGGCGGTCCTCGAGGAACGGCGCGACCCGCGCGTAGACGGACCGGCAGTACTGGGAAGGAACGGCAATGAAAAGGACGTCGGCGGGCAAGACGACCTCGCGGATGTTCCGGGAGAAGGCGACGTTCGCCGGGAACCTGAACCCTGGCAGGAACGTCCGGTTCTCCCGGTGCTTGACGAGGTTTCGGTAGATCTCTTCTTCCCGGACCCAAAGGCGCGTCGGGATCTTGTGGCGGCCGAGATAACGGGCGAAGGCCGACCCCCAGCTCCCGCCGCCGATGACCGATGCTTTCATGGACGTTTCTCCCCCAGCCGGCGCTCCGTGCCGCCGAGGAGACGGCCGACGTTGTCCTTGTGCTTGAAGATAACGAGAAGGGCGGCGGCCAGGCTCCAGTAAAGGACTGGCCCCGCGCCGTCGATAAGGAAGACGGAAAGCGGGAGGGCCACGGCCGCGGAAAGAGAGCCGAGCGAGACGAGGCGGCTGACGGCGACGACGACGATGAAGACCGCCAGACAGACAAGGACCGGCCGGAAGGCCAGCGCGGAAAACACGCCCACGCATGTGGCTACGCCCTTGCCGCCGCGGAAGCCGATGGAGAAGGGGAAGCAATGGCCGACGATGGCCAGGAAGCCGGCCAATCCGGCCAGGAACGGGTCGTGAAAGAGGCGAAGGCCGAGGAAGGCGGGGACGACGCCCTTGAGGACGTCGATGACGACGACCGGGAAGGCGAGCTTGAGGCCCTTGACCCGAAGGACGTTGGTCGCGCCCGTGGCCCCGCTCCCCAGGTCGCGGATGTCCCTGCGGTCGGTGGCCCGGACGAGGAGGTAGCCCGTGGGGATCGACCCCAGGAGGTAGGACGCCGCGGCGAACAGGACTTTCATCGGAGCTCGAACTCCGCCACGACCTTGTACTCGGCGCCCTGCGGCTTGAGGACGCTCTCGAAGAGCGTGACCTTCCCGGCCGTCATCTCGCCGAAGGCCTCGTCGGCGTGCCTGCCGAGCTCGGCGACCGCTTCGCCGACGCGGCCCGGGCCCTTGACCCGGCCCAAGGTCAAGTGGGGATGGAAGGGCCTGACCTCGGCGGGGAAGCCCTGGGCCTCCAGGGCGGACTCGACGGCCGTCTGGAGGCTCATGAGCGACGGTTCCTCCGCCGCGCCGACCCACAGGACGCGGGGGCTCCTTCCTTCGGGAAAGGTCCCGGTCCCCCGGAGGACGAAGCGGAACCTAGCCTGCCCCGAGACGGCCGCCCGGAGGGCACCGACGACGGGGGGCACGGCGTCCGGGGCGACCTCGCCCAGGAACTTCAGGGTCAGGTGCATGCCCCGGGCGTCGGTCCAGCGGACGTCGGCGCCGGTCCGCTTGAGCTTCCGGACGAGTTCCTCGAGGGAGCGCTTGAGCCCCGCTTCGAGGTCGATGGCGACGAATATCCTCATCGGGGCTTCCCGGCCCTATTGTATTTTTTTCCGCCGGCTTTGATAAGCGATTTTCTGACCATGTTCAGCGCGCGCTGGGAGGCGTGGAACTTGACCTGCTCGCGGCCGCCCCAGAAAAGGGCCTTCTCCACGGTCACTCCCCGGGCCTCGGCCAAGGCCATGAAGACCAGGCCGACGGGCTTACGCGGCGTCCCGCCGTCCGGACCGGCGATGCCGGTCACGGCCAAGCCGAGGTCGGCGCCCGAGGCCGCGCGGACGCCCCTGGCCATGGCCCGGGCCACGGCCGCGCTGACCGCCCCGTGGGCTTCGAGAAGCGGCGCCGGGATCCGCAGGCGCCTCGTCTTGGCCCCGTTCGAATAGACCACGGCCGATTCCAGGAAATAAGCCGAGCTGCCGGGGACGTTGGTCAGCCGGTGACCGATGAGGCCGCCCGTGCACGACTCGGCGCAGGCCAGGGTCAGCCCGCCGTCCCTGAGAAGGCGCCCGACGGCGGCTTCCATGGTCTCTCCGTCGTAGGAATAGACATAGGCTCCGAGCCTGGCACGGAGCTTCCTTTCGAGCGGCTCGAGGACGCCCTCCGCACGGCCTTCCGGCCCCGGCCCGCGATAGACGAGGTGGATGGCCAGGTCGCCCGGGCTGGCCAGCGTCGTCACCGTGACGGCCGCGGGGACGGCCGCGTAGACGTCCTTGATCCGGCTCTCCATGAGCGATTCCCCGATCCCCGTCAGCCGCAGGACCCGACGCAGGGTGACGCCCTTCGCCAGGCCGGCCAGCCGCGGCCTCACCTGGTCGTCGAACATCGGCCGCAGCTCGTGGGGCGGCCCGGGGAGGAGGGCGATCCAGTGCCGCGGGGTTTCGAGCCAGAGGCCCGGGGCGGTGCCGTTCGGATTCGGCAGGACCTCGGCGCCCTCGAGGATGTAGGCCTGCTTCCGGTTCGGCGCCGTCATCGGCGCGCCGCGCCGCCTGAAGCGCTCCCGGATTGCGGCCAGGACCCGGGCGTCCAGGACCAGCCGCCGCCCGAGGACGGCGGCGAGGGCCTCGCGCGTCCGGTCGTCCTCGGTCGGGCCGAGTCCGCCCATGACGAGGACCAGGCGCGAGCGCCCGAGCGCCGCACGGAGGACGCGCCTCAGGTCCCGGTCGTCGTCGCCGACGATCGTCTTGAACGAGACGGCCAGCCCCAGGTCATCCAGCCGGCCGGCGAGGAAGAGGGAATTGGTGTCCTGGAAGAAGGGCGTCAGAAGCTCTGTCCCGACGGCGACGATCTCTGCTTTCATGTCCCCAGCCGGCCCCGGAGGAGGACGAGGAGGACTTGGACGAGGGCGCCCGCGGCGAGGCCCGCCGCGGCGTCGTCGGCCATGATCCCCCAGCCTCTGGGAAGCTTCTCCAGCTTCCGGATGGGGCCCGGCTTGATGATATCAAAAAAACGGAAGAAGAGGAACGCCGCGACGACCGGCGGCCAGCGCGCCGGGACGAGTGCGAGGGCCAGGAACTGGCCGAGGGCCTCGTCGACGACGATCCGTTGCGGGTCGGCCTGGCCCGCCTCCGCCGCGTACCCCCCGGAGACGAAAGCGCCGGCGAAAAAGAGGGCGACCAGGAAGAGGAGGTAGATAGGCCACGGCATCCGGTGCAGGATGAACATGTAAAGGAGCGCCGCGGCGGCGCTGGCCGCCGTCCCGGGCGCCTTGGGGAAGAACCCGACGCCGAAGAACGTCGCCAGCGCGTCCCTGACCGGTCTCACGGGACGAGCTCCGCGCGAAGATCGTAGCGACCGGCGGAGGTGATCCTGGCCCGGACGATGGGATGGGCCGGAAGAGAGGCCCCCGGCGGAACGGAGACGAGGACCCGGCCGTCGACCTCCGGCGCCTGGAACCGGGTCCTGCCGGCGAGGAGGCGGGGGCCGGCGGCCGACGGCTCGATGGCCTCGACGAGGACGTCCAGGACGCGGCCGATGCAGGATCTGTTGCCGTCCCGCGAGATTTCGGCCTGGAGGGCCATGACCTCGGCCCGCCGCCGCGTCTTGACCTCGGCCCGGGTCGGGTCGGCAAGGGAGGACGAGCGCGTGCCCTCCTCGGGCGAGTAGGTGAAGACGCCCAGGTGCTCGAAGCGGGCGCGCCGGACGAAGCGCAGGAGGGCGGCGAATTCCCGGCGGCCCTCGCCTGGGAAACCGACGATAAGCGACGTCCGCACGGCGACACCGGGCACCCTGGCCCGGATGCGCTCCAGGAGGTCGAGGGCGCGGCCGCTGTCGAGCGCCCTGCCCATCGCCCTGAGGATCCCTGGGTCGGCGTGCTGGAAGGGGAGGTCGAGGTAGCGGCAGACCTTGGCCTCGTTCATGACCCCGAGCAGCTCGTCCGTGACCTCCTCGGGGTAGCCGTAGAGGAGACGGATCCACTCGAGCCCGGGCACGGCCAGGAGCCGCTCGAGGAGGCGGACGAGGCCGTGCCGCTGGCCGCGGTCCCGCCCGAAATATGTCGTGTCGTGGGAGATAAGGTCGACCTCCCTGACGCCCTGGGCGGCCAGGGCCCGCGCCTCCCGGATGATGGAGGCGAGGCTCCGCGACACATACGGGCCCTTGATGAGAGGGATGGCGCAGAACCCGCAGCGGTGGGAGCAACCCTCCGAGATCTTGACATAGGCCCAGGGGCCGGGCGTCGAGACGAGCCGGGGAGAACGGTCCGTGTAAAGGAACGTCCCCTCGCGGCCGCGGAGGGAGCGCCGCTCGATGAGTCCGACGATCCGGTCGAAGTCCCTCACCCCTGTCCACACGTCGACCTCGGGGAAACGGCGGCGCAGCTCTTCGCCCCCGCGCTCGACGTAGCAGCCGGCGGCGACGACGGTCTTCGCCGGGTCCCGCTTCTTCAGCCGGAGAGCGGCGGAGAGGGCCTTCTCGGCCTCTTCGCGGGCCGGCCGGATGAAGCCGCAGGTGTTGACAATGACGATGGCGGCGTCGCGCGGGCGGGTGACCGGCGTATATCCGGAAGCCTTGAGGGCGCCCAGCATGACCTCGCTGTCGACGAGGTTCTTGGCGCACCCGAGGCTGACCAGGGCGACGGTCTTCCGGCGGGAGGCGAGGGGTGGCCGGTCGTGCGGCGGGACCGGGGTCACGGGTAGATCCGGTAGAGGAGGCGGGGGAAGGGGATCGTCTCGCGGATGTGCTTGATCTTGCAGAGCCATGAGACGACCCGCTCGAGGCCCATGCCGAACCCGGCGTGGGGGACGGAGCCATATCGCCGCAGGTCCAGGTACCACTCGTAGGCCTCGCGGGGGAGCTTGTGCTCCTGGAGGCGCTGTTCGAGCAGGGCCAGGTCGTGGATGCGCTGGCCGCCGCCGATGATCTCCCCGTAGCCCTCCGTGGCCAGGAAATCGACGCCCAAAACGACCTCGGGCCGGCCCGGGGCCGGCTGCATGTAAAAGGCTTTGATAGCGGCCGGGAAGTGGGTGACGCAGACCGGCGAGTCGTAGAGCTCAGAGATGATCGTCTCCTCGGGCGCGCCGAAGTCTCCGCCCCATTCGAGCGTCGAGCCCTTCTCCTGCAGGCGCGGCAGGGCCTCGTCGTAGGTCAGGCGCGGGAAGGGCTTGCGGATGGCCTCGAGGAGCGTGGTGTCGCGCTCGAGGGTCTCGAGCTCGGCCCGGCGCGTCGAAAGGACGCGCTCGAGGATGAAGAGGACGAGGTCCTCGCCGAGGGCGATGGTGTCCTCGAGTGTCGCGAAGGCGACCTCGGGCTCGACCATCCAGAACTCGATGAGGTGGCGCCGGGTCTTGGACTTCTCGGCCCGGAACGTCGGGCCGAAGCAGTAGACCTTGCCGAAGGCCATGGCCGTGGCCTCGTTGTAGAGCTGCCCGCTCTGGCTGAGGTAGGCCTTTTGGTCGAAATACTCGGTTTCGAAAAGCGTCGTCGTGCCCTCGCAGGCGCTCGGCGTCAGGATGGGCGTGTCCATGAGCCGGAAGCCGCGGCCGTCGAAGAAATCGCGGATGGCCTTGACGACCTCGGCCCGGACGCGGAGGATGGCGTGCTGCTTGGAGGAGCGGAGCCAGAGGTGGCGGTGTTCCATGAGGAAGGGGGTGCTGTGCTCTTTGGGCGTGATCGGGTAGTCCTCCGCGACCTGGACGACCTCGATCGCCGAGAGAGCGAGCTCGTAGCCGCCGGGCGCACGCTTATCCGCCCGGACGCGGCCCCGAACGATAACCGAGGACTCCAGGGTCAGCCGGTCGAAGGCCTCGAAGAGGGGGTGCTCCTTCTCGGCGCTGAAGACCGTGGCCTGGATGACGCCGGTGCCGTCGCGGACAAGGAGAAAGCGGACCTTCCCCGACGAGCGCTTGTGGGAAAGCCAGCCGCGGACCTCGACCTCCTGTCCGTCATGGGCGGCGATGTCTTCGACGTAGAGCCATTGCATAATGGCCCAATTATAGGCAAATCCCGGCTTTTATTCAATCCGCGGGGCGCGCCCGCCTCCGAGAGGGACCGTCAGCCATTCAGGGAAAGAGGGACTGTCCCGCTTTGGGGACAGTCCCTCTTATTCTTATTTGCACGCCCACTCTCCTATGCTATAAGAAGATTGAGGACGTGCCATGGCTTTGCCTAGAGCTTTCGCCCCCGCTAAGCTCATCTGCGGCCTGATTTATGGCCGGGAGGCGCTTTACGACAGGGCCAAAGAGCTACTCATCGAGCTCTATGGCCCCGTCGACCTCGAGAGCCCGGCCTTCCCCTTCGACCTCACGGATTATTACGATAAGGAGATGGGCCCCGGCCTGGCCCGCCGCTTCATGAGCTTCCGCCGACTCGTCGACCCCGCGCGCCTCCCGGATATCAAGATCGCGACGAACGCCATCGAGGCGAGAATCGCCGCGGAGCCCGGCGGCCCTCTCCGTCCGGTCAACATCGACCCCGGCTATGTCACCGCCTCGGCCCTGGTCATGGCCCCGGCCAAGGATTTCGCCCACCGCATCCCGCTCGACCGCGGCATCTACGCGCACCTGGAGCTCGTGTTCACCCGGACGGACGTGCGATGCGTCGATTGGACCTATCCTGACATGAGACGAGACGGCCCCCGCTCGTTCTTCTTGGCGGTCCGGAAGGAATGCGTGGACCAGTTGAAGGACGCGGCCTCCTGATCCGGACGCCGCAGGGTGGCCGAGGCGGGGGAGGGGAGAGGTTCAGGCCTCCGGGTTGAAGGCCGAGATCTTCCGCAGCTTGCCGATGATCTCGGGCAGCTCCCGCAGGACGACGGCCACGTCTTCTTCCGTGTTCGTCCGGCCGAGGGACATGCGGATCGAGGAGCGGGCGATCTCGGGCCTCAGGCCGATCGCCGTCAGCACGTGGGAGACTTCCTCCGACTCCTCGCTGCAGGCCGAGCCCGTCGAAACGCAGATGTCCTTGGTTGCGAGCGAGAGGAGGATGGCCTCGGCCTCGAGCCCGGGGAAGGCGAAATTGACCGTGCTCCTGACGCGGTTGGTCGGATGCCCGTTGAAGCGGACCTTCGGGATCCTCTCCTCGATCCCCTTCTTGAGGGCCTCGGCCAGCTTTTCGATCCGCGGGATATCCTTGCGGCCCTTCTCTTCCAGGACGCGGACGGCCTCGCCGAAGCCGACGATCCCGGCCGTGTTCTCGGTCCCGGCCCTCAGGTTCCGCTCCTGGTGCCCGCCGTGGAGGAAGGGCAGGAGGTTCATCCCCTTGCGGACGTAGATGGCGCCGACCCCCTTCGGGCCGTAGATCTTGTGGGCAGAGACGGTCAGCAGGTCGACGCCCAGCCGGCGGACGTCGACGCCGATCTTGCCGAAAGCCTGGACGGCGTCCGTGTGGACGGCGACGCCCTTCTCGTGGGCGATCGCGGCGATGCGCTCGATCGGCTGGATCGTCCCGATCTCATTGCTGGCGCTCATGACGGAAACGAGGGCGGTCCGGGGCGTCAGGGCGTCGCGGAGGGCGTCGAGCTCGACCGTGCCGTATCCATCGACGGGGAGGTAGGTGACCTTGAAGCCCTTGCGCTCGAGGTATTTCGCGGACTCCAGGACGGCTGGGTGCTCGATCGAGGAGACGATGAGCTCGTTGCGTTCCGGGAAGGCATCGATCGTCCCGAAGATGGCGAAGTTGTCCGCCTCCGTCCCCGAGCCGGTGAAGAAGACCTCGCCGCGCCCGGCCCCCAGGGCCGCGGCGACCCGCTCACGGGCCTCGTTCAGGGCCTCTTTGACCTTGCGGCCGATCGGGTAGAGCGAGGACGGGTTGCCGAAATGGTCCCTGAGGAACACGCACATCTTCCCGGCGACCGCGGGGTCAACGGGCGTCGTGGCGTTGTGGTCGAGATAGATCATGGGACTATTTTAGCACAAAGGCGGGAACGAGGCGGGTGCCGCCCTGTTCTGGGAGGCCGGCGGGCGACAATAAAAGAGGGACGGCCCCCCGTGAGGGGGGCGGTCCCTCTTGGCTTCTATCCGAGCTTTTCCTTGAGGATGCGGACGACTTCGAGCCCGGCCCGCCGCTGGCCCTCGACGGCAGCGGCGCCGAGGTGGGGGATGGGCGTGACGTTCGGATGGTCGATGAGCGAGAACTCCTCGGGCGGCTCCTTGTCGTAGACGTCGAGCGCGGCCGCCCGGACCTTGCCCGAATTCAGCGCGGCCAGGAGGGCCTTCTCGTCGACGACGCCGCCGCGGGCCACATTGATGATGATGACCCCGTCCTTCATTTTCTTGAACTCGGCCTCGCCCAGAATGGGCTTGGGCTGTTTGGGGACATGGACCGTGATGAGGTCCGCCTGGGCCAGGAGCTCGTCGAGGGCGACCTGCTTCACGGCCAGGTCGGTCTTGATGGGGATGACGTCGTACACCAGGACCTTCATGCCGAAGGCCAGGGCTCGGCGGGCGACCTCGATGCCGATCCGGCCGCAGCCGATGATGCCGAGGGTCTTGCCGAAGAGCTCCGTCCCTTCGAGGTTCTTCTTCTCCCACTTGTGCTGCTTCATGGACAGGACGGACTTGCCGTGGTTCCGGACGACGCCGAGCATCAGCCCGAAGGTGTGCTCGGCGACCGAGATCGAGGTCGCGGCCGGGGTGTTGGCGACGGCGACGCCCTTCTCCTTGGCCGCGACGCCGTCGATGTTGTCGAGCCCGATGCCGGCCCGGACGAGGAGCTTGAGGTCCTTGCCGGCCTCGATGACCGGACGGGTGATTTTGGTCGCGCTGCGAACGACGACGGCGTTGAAGCCGGGCACCGTCTTGACGAGGTCGGCCTCGGCGAGCCCCGTCTTGACGGTCACGTCGAAGCCCGGGACGGCCCTCATCTCGTCGAGGGCCTCCTTGTCCATGGAATCAGCCACGAGGATCTTGATCATTGCCAGACCTCCCTGAGGACGGCCTGGGCCGCCCGGAGCCCGCTCCCGGCCTCGAACTTGTAGCCGAGGTCCATGAGCGTCATCTCCAGCGCGGACAGGGCCGTGATGATATCGAACCCGCCCATGTAGCCAAGGTGGGCGATACGGAAGAACTTCCCCTTGTTGGGGTCCTGGGCGCCGGCGATGTAGGCCATGTACTTGTTCTGCATCGTCTTGACGATCTTGCCGCCCTCGACCCCGGCGGGGGTCTTGACCGCTGTCAGGATGTTGCCCGGCTTCTCGGCCAGGAGCTCGAGGCCCATGGCCTTGACGCCGGCCCGCGTCGCGTCTCCCAGGACCCGGTGGTGTTCGTAGAGTTTTTCGAGGCCCATGCCGCGGATG
>JBBISK010000021.1:16553-18153 GCA_037441295.1 Candidatus Aminicenantota bacterium
CCAGGGGGTCGTCTTGTCGGCCAGGTTCTTGCGGGCCTTCTTCAAGTCGAAGTAGAACCGCGGGCACTTGGCCGTCTCGGCGAGCTTCCAGGCCTTGGGCCCGACGGCGATGAAGGCCAGGCCCGGCGGGATCATGAAGGACTTCTGGGACCCCGAGACCATGACGTCGATCTTCCAGTCGTCCATCGGGCATGGCGTCGCCCCGGTCCCGGAGATGCCGTCGACGACGATGACGGCCTCCGTCCGGGCCACGACCTCGGCGAAGCCCTTGATGTCGAAGATGGCCCCGGTCGAGGTCTCGGAGAGCTGGCAGAAGACGGCCTTGCAGTCGGGCATGGCCGCGAGCTCCCGCTCGAGCGATTCCTTGGAGAAGTCCTTGCCCCAATCGACGACGATCTCCTTGTGGGCGATGCCGTAGGCCTTGCAGATGTTGCCCCAGCGCTCGCCGAACTTGCCGGCGTTGATCGTCAGCGCCTTGTCGCCGGGGCTGAGCAGGTTCGCGACCGCGGCCTCCATGGCCCCGGTCCCCGACGATGTCAGGATGTAGACGTCCTCCTTGGTGCCGAAGACGTACTTGAGGCCCTCCGTCGTCTCCATGAAGATCCCCGAGAACTCGGGGGTCCGATGGTGGATGATCGGCTCGGCCGCGGCGGACAGGACGTGTTCCGGCACGGGAGTCGGTCCCGGTGAGAGGAGATAGTATTTTTTGATCATGGTTCCCCCTGAGAGAGATCGGCGCGGCCGCTCGGCGCTCGATCGGTCACGCCCGCGAAATCCATGGCCGCTCCTGACGAGCCCAAATTAGCAAAATCCCTCCGCCGCGTCAATCACAATTCCGTCAGGAGTTTCGTCAGGAGGGCCGTCCGCTCGATGAGCGAGGGGAGGAGGATGTGCTCGTCGTCGGCGTGGATGCCGTCGCCGTCCGGGCCGAGCCCGTCGAGCGTCGGGATGCCCATGTTCGCGGCGACCGAAGCGTCCGAGCCGCCGCCCGTCTTGCCGCCCTTCAGGGTCTGGCCGATCGAGGCGGCGATCCCTTGGGCCCGCTCGAAGAGCCGGGTCGAGGCCTTGGTCTTCTCCATCGGCGGCGTCGCGCTCTCGACGCTGAACTTGAGGTGGGCGCCGCGCAGCCCCGGCTTCATCTCCCGGACGGCCCTCAGGATGCGCTCCCGGTCCTGCCCCTTCCAGAAGCGAAGGTCCAGAACGGCCCAGGCCTCCTCGGGCACGACATTGGCCTTCTCGCCCCCGCCGATGAGGCCGATGTTGACGGTCGTATCGCCGGCCCTGAGCTTCTTCAGCCGGACGAGAAGCGAGGCCAGCTCCTCGATGGCGTTGACGCCCTTCTCGGGGCTGCCGCCGTGGGCGGCCCGGCCGTGGACAGCCAGCCGCAGGACCAGCCGGCCCTTCCGCTCGAGCTTCAGGGCTCCCCCCGGCAGGGCGGGCTCGAGGCAAAGGACGAGCGAGGCCCGCTTGGCCAGCCGGCGGATGGCCTCGGCGGCCGCTCCGTGGCCCGTCTCCTCCGCCGAGTTGAGGAAGACCCGGACCCTCTTCTGGGGCTTCAGGTTCAGGCTCCTCATCGTGGCCAGGGCCGCGAGGAGGATGA
>JBBISK010000021.1:18207-19470 GCA_037441295.1 Candidatus Aminicenantota bacterium
CCGACCGGCCAGACGGTGTCGACATGGCCGAGGACCAGGATTTCGTCGTCCGCGTCCGCCAACCGGCCCGGCGCGTACTCGACGACGGTCAGGTCGCCGATGTCCTTCTGCGGCAGGGTCGTGACCCGGCCGCCGAGCTTGCGGAATTCCTTGGCCAGGAAAGCGGAGCACGCGTCGACGGCCTTTTTGTCGTCCGTGGGCGATTCCAGGGCCGTGAGCTGCTTGAGGAGATGAACCATCTCGCCTTGACGGGAACGGAAATACAGCGGAAAATCCATCGCGCCCTCCATCGAGCTTTGCCCCCCTAATCTATCACAGCTCGGCCCGAATTTCACGCGGATTCGGCCCCGCGGCTCTCTCGCTCCGGCCTTGCTTTCGACGGCGCTTTCCCTTACATTAGGCAGGCCGGGGCGAACGCCCGCCGGCGTTCCGAACATGACCAAGAGATCGGTGCCCGCCGCCTCCCTCGTCCTCGCCCTCCTCCTCGTCCTCGCGCCGGGGCTCCGGCCGGAGATTTTCTATCCCTGGAAGTCCACCTACATCGGCGCCCTCGAGGGCTCGGCGTGGCCGGGGCTGGTCATCGCCACGGACCGGGAGAGCGCCTTCGCCTTCGTCATCAAGGTGGAGAAGGACGGGCAGGCGGCCGAGCGGGGGGATTTCTTCTACCTCGTCTCGCAGGTCGGCCCGCTCGCGCCCGACGGGGCCTACGGCCGGCTGAAGTTCGACCTCGGCCTCCCCTTCAAGAAGGGCGCCGAGACCCCCATCCTGCTCAAGCCGGCCCCCAAGAAGCAGACCCTGACCATGGAATGGTCGCGGCGCGACGAGAGGACCGTCATCGGCCGAATCCTCTGCCCGGCTGACCTCCGGCTGACCGTCGTCCATTATTTCCCCTGGGACACGGCCGGGGGATACGCCGTTCTTCCGGACAACCAGGTCCGCGGCATGGCCGGAAGGACGCCCGGGCCGCAGTACATCTTCTGGGCGCACCGACCGGGCGCACGGGTCGCGGCAGGAGCGGGAGAGGTCGCCCTGGCCTTCTCGACGGCGGACGACCGCACCCTCTACTTCGTGGCCGGGGCCGGCGAGGACGCCGGGAGCGTCGGCGACAGGATCTTTCGCTATAAGAACGCGGTGGCCATCGACGACCTCATCACCGAGGAGGCCCGGGCGTACGAGCAGAAGCGCGTCAAGGTCCGCGGGCTCTACGAGGGCGTCCCTGAGGCCGTCACCAACAACCTCCATTGGATGGTCCTCTACCAGCCC
>JBBISK010000022.1:0-18866 GCA_037441295.1 Candidatus Aminicenantota bacterium
CTCCGGCGCCACAGGGCCACCATCGTCAAGCTCGCGGAGTTCCCGCTGTGGAGTTCCTTCCGGCACGATCCGTCGGGCCTGCTTAAGAACCGCCGCGAGTTCTGGGAGCGACACGCCGCCCATGGCCTCCGCGACGGCATGGAGCTCGCTCACCAGCTCTTCGTCTCCATGGGCCTCGACTCGGCCGCCCGGCTCGCCGGCCGCATGGACGAAGCGCGCCGGGCGCGGCGCTGGAGGATGGCGGCGGCCCGCCTCAAGCGCGCCGCTCTCAGGCCCGGGAGGTACGCGCTCGTCGAGAACGGGCGCCTCATCAAGCGGCGCGGCACCGACGGCGCGGTCCAGGCGGACATCCGGCCGGCCCCTGACTCGGGGCTGCCGTCCGCGGCGCCGCTCTTCGGGAAGGGGCGCCATTTCCTGAACCCCGACACTTCGGCCGCCCTGGCCATCGCCTGGGAGTTCGTCAACCCCGCCGGCGCCGTGGCGCGCCGCACGCTGGCCGGGATCGAGAGGCTCTGGGACCAGCGCTGGACGGGCGGCGGCTACGGCCGGTATCACGTCACATCGGAGCCGGACTCGCCCGGACCCTGGCCCTTCCCCTCGCTCTTCGTCGCCCGCGCCTATTTCGAGGCGGGGAACGGCCGCAAGACGCGGCGCGTCCTCGACTGGCTCGACCGCGTCCCAGGCGCCAAGTCGGGCGGGTGGTTCGAGTTCTACGGCCCGCGGCCCGTCCCCCCCTATCCCCAGGTCGGAATCGTTCCCTGGGCCTGGGCCGAGCTGCTGTTCCTCTTCATCCATCACATGCTCGGCGTCCGGCCTGAGGAAGGGGGCGTGCGGCTGCGGCCGCGCCTGCTCGCCGGCCTGCCGTCGATGAACGCCTCGGTCCGGCTCCGCGGCGGCCGGGCCGAGATCAGTGTCCTCCGCGCCCGCCGCGGCGAGCGCCCCGCCTTCGTCGTCGACGGCCGGAAGCTCCCTTACCGCAAGTCCGGCATCGTGATACCTTATCCCGCGGCCGGAAAGACGGTGAGGGTCGCGGCGGTCATACCAAGATGACGCGCCAACAAATAAGATTCTGTGCGGGCCGAAGGGGGCCGAAGGTGGATGGCCGGAACGTGATAGAGCGGTTTAGCCCGGGAAGCCCGCGGCGTGAAAAACCGCGGTCTGGAGTGCAGGCCGCCCCCGAGACCGCTCAGGCCATCGGGCCGAAGCCAGGGCAGGTAGCGACAAGGCCGTCCGAGAGCCCCCGTTTGGAAGGGGACCCGTGCCGTGCCGTGCCGTGCCGGAACGGTACGGCGCGGGGGAACCGGGACAGGTTCCCGGGGCCGGGGGATAAGGACGGCCTTGGCGCCGCCTCGTCTAGTGACGCGCCGGAACAGGACCGGCAGGGAGCGGAATCTCCGGAGCGGCCGTTAGAAGTCCGACGGAGAGACGTGAAGCCGGACTTCTGGGGAGCATCTGAATAAAGAACTGCTGTCCCTGCCGGAGACATAAAGGAGCTTAGCAATGGCCAGGACAAAGATCCACCTGATCTCGAACGCCCACCTCGACCCGGTCTGGCTCTGGGAATGGGAGGAGGGCGCCGGCGAGGCCCTCTCGACCTTCCGCCAAGCGGCCGATTTCTGCGAGACGCGCAAGGGTTACGTCTTCTGCCACAACGAGGCCGTCCTCTACCAATGGGTCGAGGAATACGAGCCCGCCCTCTTCCGGCGCATCCGGCGACTCGTCCGGGCCGGGAAATGGCACGTCATGGGCGGCTGGTACATTCAGCCCGACTGCAACATGCCGAGCGGCGAATCCTTCGTCCGCCAGGTCCTCCTCGGCAAGCGCTTCTTCCGGGAGAAGCTCGGCGTCGAGCCGCGCACGGCCGTCAACCTCGACCCCTTCGGCCATACCCGCGGCCTCGTCCAGATCCTGGCCAAGAGCGGCTACGACTCCTACCTCCTTTGCCGCCCGAGCGACGCCTGGTGCCCGCTTCCGGGAGACGAGTTCGTCTGGGTCGGCTACGACGGCTCGGAGGTCCTGGCCGATCGGGCCTCGGCCCATTATTGCTCGATCGGCGGCCAGGAGCGCCAGCGCCTGGAGGAGTGGCTGGCCAAAAATCCGGGCAAGGACCTCGTCATCCATCTCTGGGGGATCGGCAACCACGGCGGCGGGCCGTCGCGCCAGGACCTCGACGACCTCGACCGGCTCGCGGCCGAGCGCCCCGAACTGGAGCTCGTCCACTCGACGCCCGACGCCTACTTCGAGGAGCTCGAAGCGAGGCGGGACTCGCTCCCCCGCCGCGAGAAGGACCTCAACCCCTGGGCCGTCGGCTGTTACACGTCGATGACCCGGGTCAAGCAGGGCCACCGCCGGCTCGAAAACGAGCTTTATTCGGCCGAGAAGATGGCCGCTTCGGCCTGGGCCCAGGGCTTGGCGCGTTATCCTCAGGCCGAATTCCGTGAGGTCATGGAGGACCTGGCCTTCACGGAGTTCCACGACATCCTGCCCGGCTCGGCCATTCCCGCCGGCGAGGAGGCGGCCGTGCGCCGCATCGGCCACGGCCTCGAAACGCTGGCCCGGGTCAAGGCCCGGGCCTTCTTCGCCCTGGCCGCGGGCGAGCCCAAGGCCGCGGCGGGCGTCATGCCCATCTTCGTCCACAACCCCCATCCCTACCCGGTCCGCGCCGTCGTCGAGTGCGAGTTCGAGCCTTGGGAGCCGAACTACGCCAAGAAGGACTTCTGGCAGCCGCGGCTCTCGGCCGGCGGCCGGGACGTCCCCTGCCAGGTCGAGAAGGAAGTGAGCAACCTCAGCCTCGAGTGGCGCAAGCGCGTCGTCTTCGAGGCCGATCTCGCCCCGTCGCGGCTCGTCCGCTTCGACTGCCGGCTCGAGCCGGTCGCGGAAAAACCCCGGCCCGGCATCGCCGAGTCGGGCGGCGCCTTCACGGTGGCGACGGACGATCTCGTCGCCGCCGTCAACGCGAGGACGGGCCTCCTCGATCGCTACGAGGTCCAGGGCCGGCCGCTCCTCGGCCCGGGCGCCTTCCGGCCCCTGGTCATCCGGGACAACGCCGACCCCTGGGGAATGAAGGTCCGGAGCTTCCGGGAGGTGGCCGGCGAGTTCCGGGCGGCGAGCCCTGAGGAGGCGCCGGCACTGGCCGGGCTCGGCGGCGCGGCGCTCCCGCCCGTGCGCGTCGTCGAGGACGGCCCGGTCCGGACCGTCATCGAGGCCATCTTGGCCTATGGCAGGTCGACGCTCGTCCTTACCTACAAGATCCCGAAGAAGGGCGCCGAGGTCGAGGTCGGGGTCCGGGTCATGTGGGCCGAGAAGGACCGCATGCTGAAGCTCGCCCTGCCGTCGTCCCTGCGGACGCCGCGCTTCCTGGGCCAGGTCGCTTTCGGTGCGGACGAGCTCCCGTCCGACGGCGACGAGGCCGTCGCCCAGAAGTGGCTGGCCCTTGTCTCGGAGAGCGACGGCGCCGCCTTCACCGCCGTCAACGACTGCGTCTACGGCTCGGACTTCCGCGACGGCGAGCTCCGGCTCTCGCTCTTGCGGTCGCCCGCCTACGCCGCCGACACCTGGGAGGACAAGCTCGCCGTGGCCCAGGACCGCTTCATCCCTCGGCAGGACCAGGGCGAGCGGCTCTTCCGCTTCTGGGTCAACGGCGGCGGGTTCGAGGAACGCCTGGAGCGGGTCGGGCGGGAGGCGGCGGCGCGGAACGAGAAGCCCTACGTCCTTCCCTACTGTCCTGCCGGGACGGGCCGGCCGGCGAAGCCCGGCCTCGTCCTCGAGGGCGACGCCGTGGAGCTCGCCGCTTTCAAGAAGTCCGAGGACGGCCGCGACCTCGTCATCCGCCTCTTCGAGCCGACGGGAAAGCCGCGTCAGGCGACTCTGCGCCTGCCCGCCTTCGGCGTCCGGAAACGAGTCCGGCTCGGCGGCTTCGAAGTGAAGACGCTGCGCTTCAGCCCGCGGACGAGGAAATGGACGGAGACCGACCTCGTCGAAAGGCGCCGGAAAACGGCGTGACGGCCAAGGAGAGGGTGACCGCGGTCCTCGAAGGGCGTATCCCCGACCGTGTCCCCTACGCCGAATTCGCCGTCGACTTCGACACCGTCGAGAGGATCATCGGCCACGAGACCTACCTCCGGGCCAAGGCCCGCTCGCAGGTCGCCTTCTGGGAGGGCCGCGCCGACGAGGTCGCGGCGAGCTGGCGTGAGGACCACCTCGAGCTCCACCGCCGGCTCGACCTCGACATCGTCACCTTCCCCGCGGCGACCTGGGAAATGCCGCCCGAGACGGACGCCCCCCCGCCGCGCCGCGTCGACGCGGGGACGTGGGAGGACAGGCACGGCCGGGTCTGGAAGCTCTCGGACATCACCCACGACATCACCTGCGTCCGCGACCCGGTGCGGGACGCCCACGTCTTCACCGCGGCCGAGTTCGAGCGTGAGCCGAAGCCGGCGCGCCGCGACGAGCGGTCCTGGCGCATCCTCGACGCCGTCATCCGGGAGCTCAAGGACGAGAAATTCATCTGCGGGCCGTCGGGCGGCTCGATCGGCATCGTCCTCCTCGGCGGCATGGAACGCGGCCTGTTGGAGATCGCGGCGAACCCAGAGGCCGTCCGGGCGGCCACGGCCCTCTTCGTCCGCGAGCAGAACCTGGCCGACGAGGTCATGATCCACCCGGACTCCGACGCCGTGCTCTGGGCCGAGGACCTCGGCTACGGCAAGGGGCCGCTCATCTCCCCGTTGGCCTTCCGCCGCCTCTTCCTCGAGGCGAACAAGTCCCGGGCCCGGAACGTCAAGGAGAAGTTCGGGAAAAAGCTGATCAAGCATTGCTGCGGCAACGTCAACGCGCTTCTCGACGATTTCGTCGCCATCGGCTACGACGCCTACCAGTCCATCCAGCCGACGGCCGGCATGGACCTCTGCGCCGTCAAGAAGAGCCACGGCGACAGGCTCACGCTCTGGGGCGGGGTGGCCGTCGAACACCTCGTCGGCGGGACGCCGGAGGAGGCGCGGCGGGACGTCCGGCGGGCCATGGCCTGCGCCAAGCCGGGCGGGCGGTTCATCCTCGGCTCGAGCCACAGCGTCGCCGTCGGGACGAAATACGACAACTACATGGCCATGCTGGACGAGTACCGGAAACTGTGCCAATATGAGGCCTCGGAGGGATCATGATCCGGGGCCCCGTGTCCCTCGTCCTCGTCGGCATCGGCGGCATGGGCGCCGTCTATGTCGGCGAGCTTCTCGATCACCGGGAGGCGGGCACCTTCCGCATCGCCGGCGCGGTCGACCCCGAGCCGGAGCGGTGCCCCCGCCTCCAGGAGCTGAGGGCGGGCGGCGTCGCCGTCTTCGCCTCACTCGAGGCCTTCTACAGGAACCGGACGGCCGAGCTGGCCGTCGTCTCCTCCCCCATCCAGCACCACGCGGACCAGACCTGCCTGGCCCTGGCCAGAGGCAGCCACGTCCTCTGCGAAAAGCCCGCGGCCGGGACGATCGGCGAGGCCCGCCGGATGATGGAGGCCGAAAGGGAGTCGGGCCGCTCGGTTTCGGTCGGCTACCAGTGGTCCTTCAGCCCGGCCGTGCAGGAGCTGAAGAAAGACATCATGGCCGGACGGCTCGGGCAGCCGCGGCGGCTCAAATGCCTCTACCTCTGGCCGCGGGACGAGGCGTACTATCGGAGGAACGACTGGGCCGGCAAAAAGCGCGACGCCGGCGGCAGCTGGATCCTCGACGGCCCGGCCCAAAACGCCATGGCCCACGACCTCCACAACATGTTCTACGTCCTCGGCCCGGAGCGGCGCACGGCCGCCCGGCCGGTCGAGGTCGAGGCTGAGCTCTACCGGGCCTACGGCATAGAGAACTATGACACGGCGGCGATGCGGGCCCGGACCGTGGACGGGGTCGAGGTGCTTCTCTACGCGACGCACGTCCCGCGCCGGGAAAAGGGCCCGGTCTTCGCCTACGAGTTCGAGCGGGCGACGGTCCGCTGTTCGAGCCGGACCTCCGGCGTGTGGGCCGAGTTCGAAGGAGGCGAGCGGAAGGATTACGGCCTGCCGGACAAGGCCCCGATGGCCAAGCTCTGGCAGGCCATCCGCAGCGTCCGGAGCGGCGAGGCGGGGGCGTGCGGCCTGGAGGCTGCTGCGAGCCAGACGCTCTGCGTCGACGGCATGCAGGACTCGATGCCGGAGGTCAGGGACTTCCCGGCGGCCATGAGGCGGACGGTCGAGGAGGAAGGGGCGCGGCGGGTGGCGGTCGAGGGGCTGGACGAGGCGCTCGAAGCGGCCTATGCGGCCAACGCCCTGCCCTCGGAGCTCGGCTTTCCCTGGAGCGCGCGCGGCCGCCGAATTGATTTGGGGACACAATACTCATTTCCGAATTATGCCGAGCAGAAGGACCCGGATTGATGTGTCTCCCAGAAGGAGCGAGCCATGACCGTCCGCGGGCTCCGAGAGAAATTGGGGAATTAGTATTGTGTCCCCGATTTTAAAGGTCGAGAAGCTCGTCTACCCGGGCCGGAGCCTGGCCCTCGACGACGGCAAGGTCGTCTTCACCGACCGGGGCCTGCCGGGCGAGACGGTCGAGGTCGAGGTCCTCAGGGACCGCAAGACGTTCGCCGAAGCCAGGACCCTCAGGGTCGTCGTGCCCTCGCCGGCCCGCGTCGAGCCGCGTTGCGCGCACTACCTGGCCTGCTCTCCCTACCAGGAGATGGCCTACGAAGCCCAGCTCGCCGCGAAGAAGGCCCAGGTCGAGGAGATCGTCGGCCGCGAGCTCAAGCTCAAGCTCGACCGGCTCGAGGTCGTTCCCTCCCCGGAGGTCTGGGGCTACCGGAACCGCATCCGGCTGCGGATTCTCTGGCAGGACGGAAAGGCCCGGGCTTTCTACCACGAGCCGGGCGAGGAGACGGCCTTCCTCCCGGTCGACCGCTGCTATCTCGTCTCGGACGCCGTCAACGACCTCCTCGCCGAGCTCGTCGCCTTCCTCGGCCGTGAGGGCTTCGAGGCCGTGTCGGGGCTCGAGGTCCGAGAGAGCCGGGCCCGGTCCCGGTCGCTCGTCGTCTTCCACCTCGAGTCGGCGGCGCGGCTCGAGGAGATGGCGGGGAAGCTGGCCGGTCTCCACCATCGCTTCCCGCTCTCGGGGATCGTGGCCCTGGTCAAGGAGGGGCCCGCGGTCCGCGAAGAGACGCTCGGCGGTGTCGCCCGGCTCGAGGAGGCGGCCGGCGGCAAGGCGTTCAGGGTCGGCGCGCGCTCGTTCTTCCAGGCGAACGTGGCCATCCTGGGCGGCGTCGTCGAGGAGATGAAGGAGGCCGTCGCGGAGGTCCCCGAGTCCGGCCTCGTCGACCTTTACACGGGCGTCGGGACCTTTGGCATCATCCTCGCGGCGGGCGCGCGGGAGGTCTTCGGCGTCGAGTCGGAGCCGGGGAACATCCGCTTTCTCAAAAAGAATATCGAGCTCAACAAGGCCGGCAACTTCGCCGTCTGCGAGGGGACGAGCGAGCGCTGGCTGCCGTCGCTCCTCGAGAGGGACATCGGCGCGGTCATCCTCGACCCGCCCCGCAAAGGCGCCGACCAGGGGCTGCTGGCGGAGCTGGCCGCCTCCGAGGTACCGCTCGTCCTGTATCTTTCCTGCAACCCGACGACCCTGGCCCGCGACCTCAAGGCCCTGCTCGCGGCGTACGAGCTGCGGAGCCTGCGGGTCTATGACTTCTTCCCCCATACGCCGCACATCGAGAGCCTGGCCGTCCTGCGCCGGCCCTGATCAGTCTTCGCGCCAGACGAGGACGCCCGCCGGCGGGAGCGGGTTCGCGCCGACGAGGACCTTCGCGCCGGGCCGCAGCGGCACGGCGTAGGCCGCCGACGAGTAGTTGACGGCGACGAGGAACCCGTCGCGCCACTCGACATAGACGCCCGGCGGATAGTCCTCGACCTCCGCCCCGGCCCTTGCGTAGACAGTCCTCAGGACGTCGCGTTCGAGCTTGCCTTCAAGCGTGTCGACGCCGATGTAGGTGACCGTGCCGCGACCGGCCTTGCGCGTCACCGCGGCCGCCCGCCCGGCGTAGAACTGGTCGTCATAGACGGCCAGGGTCTCCGTCCCGCCGCGCGGCACGAGGACGTCGGCCCAGCGGTTCCACTCGTACGAGCTCCGGCCCATTTTCACCCGTCCCCTCCCGTCGGCTAAGAGGCAGTCCGAGAGCTCGACGTCGGCCCCGGCGAGCGGCGCGATCGCCCCCGCCCACGGCGCCTCGAAGAGCTGGCCGTTCTTGTCCTTCTCGCCCGTCCGGCAGGTCAGGATGAGGTGCCCGCCGCCCTCGGCGTAGCGCCGCCACTTCTCGACGAGGGCCGCGTCGACCAGCTGGTAGGCCGGGGCGATGAGGAAGGGATAGCGGGCAAAGTCGTCGTCCTCCCCGACGTAGTCGACCGGCGCGCCGAGGGCCTTGGCCGCGGCCATGAGCTTGAAGCGGTGGTCCCAGGTGTCCCAGAGCGCCGTCTGCCGGTGGAGCTCGAGGTCCCACAGGACGTCGTGGCTCCAGAGGATGGCCGTCCGGCGGCCGGCGAGGCGCTGCGGGAGGGCGGCCTTTGGGTCGTAGACGGCGCGCAGCTTCTTCATCTCGGCCGCGACCTCCGCGTACTCGAGACCCCCGCGCGACGGCGTCACGCCGTCCGGGCCGACGATGCCGGCGTGATAGAGCTCGCTGCCGTAGCGCGGCTGGCGGAAGCGGTAGGTGCAGGCGAACGAGCAGCCGCCGGCGAAAGAGTGCCAGAGCCACATCCGCACGGCGCCCGGCTGCGGCTGGGGATTGACCGGCGCCCAGTTGACCTGGCCCGGCTGGAGCTCCATGACGCCCGTGACGCCCTTGATCGAGCGGTAGTAGTCCGTGGCGAAGGCCAGCCGGTAAGGCGACCCGATCCGGAATCCGAGCGGACCCAGGTTCTTCTCGCCGCGGACCGGGTACATCGTGAAAGCGGCGAAGTCGAGCCGGCCGGCCCGCCGCGGGTCGGCCGAGTCGATGACGTTGATGTAGTTCGTCGTGATCCATTGCTCCGCCAGGACCAGGCCGCGGAGGATGTCGCGCTGGAGCTCGAGGAACTCGGCCTGCGTATCGGCCGTGAAGCGCCGGAAGTCGAGCAGGGCGTGCGGGCTCAAAGCGTCCTCGCCGAAGAGGCCCTCGTTCGGGATGAGGACCTGGGCGAAGGAGTCGTACTTGGTGCTCCAGAAGGCGCCGCCCCAGGCCGCGTTGAGGGCCTCGACCGAGCCGTATTTCGCCTTGAGCCAGGCCTGGAACCGGGACCGGGCCGCCGGGCTGTAGTCGGCCGGGGCGCTCGGCTCGTTATCAAGCTGCCAGCCCCAGACCCGCGGGTCCCGCCCGTAGCGGCGGCCGAGCTCGGCGACGATCCGCCTCGCATAGCGGACGAAGACGTCGTCGGCGAGCGAGCCGTTGGCCCGCGTGCCGTGCTCCCGGCGGCGGCCGTCGGCGCCGACGAGGTAGATCTCCGGATACTTCTCGCCCAGCCAGGCCGGCGGGCAGGGCGTCGGGGTGCAGAGGATGACCTTGAGGCCGTGCTTCGCCGCGAGCCCGACGGCCCGGTCGAGCCAGCCGAAGTCGAACTTTCCGTCCGACGGCTCGAGGAAGGCCCAGGCGAACTCGGCGAAGTGGGTGAACTCGAAGCCGAGCTCGGCCATCTTCCCGAAGTCGCGGTCCCACTGGGACTCCGGCCATTGCTCGGGATAGTAGTAGACGCCGACCCGCATCAGGTCGGCCTTCGGGAAGAAGCGCTGCGCGTCCTGGGCCGCAAGAGGCGGGACAGACCCCGCGATGACGATCAGAAGAGTCACCATCCCAATGGCGCTTCTTTTCATCCCGTCCTCCCCTATCTCGAAGTCCGGTCTATCGTCGGGCTCATTTCTCCGCCCCCGCAGGGCGGTCTTTATCCCCGAAACGTCCGGCGAGCTGGCCGCAGGCGGCGAAGATGTCCTGGCCTTTCGAGAGGCGCACCGTGACGCGGACCCTGCGCTCCTCGAGCCGGCGCTTGAAACGGGCGACGTCCCCCTCGGACGGCGTCTCGAACGGCAGGCCGGCGACGGGGCTGTAGGCGATGAGGTTGACCTTGGCCCGCAGCCGCCGGGCGATCCCGGCCAGCCCTTCCGCGTCGGCCGGCCCGTCGTTCGTGCCTTTGATGAGGATGTACTCGAGGGTGATCATGCGGCCGCCGGAGCGGATATAGTCCTCGCAGGCCGCGGTGAGCTCGGCCAGGGGATACTTCCTGTTGATGGGCATGAGCCGGCTCCGCAGCCGGTCGGTCACAGCGTGGAGGGAGACGGAGAGGTTGACTTGGAGGTCGAGGCCCTTGAGCCGCTCGATGCCCGGGACGAGCCCGGCCGTGGAGACCGTCATGCGGCGCGCGGCGATGCCCATCCCTTCGGGAGCGTTCATGATGCGGATGGCCCGGGCCAGGTTGTCGAAGTTGTCGAGGGGCTCGCCCATGCCCATGAAGACGTAGTTCGTGACCTCGGTGCCGAGCGTCTTCGTCAGATGGAGGGCCTGCCCCGTGATCTCCGACGGGGCGAGGTTCCGCCGGAAGCCGTGGAGGCCGCTGGCGCAGAAGGCGCAGCCGAACTTGCAGCCGGCTTGGGTCGAGAGGCAGGCCGTCGTCCGCGGGCCGGCCGGGATGAGGACGGTCTCGACGCAGTCGCCGTCGCGGAGCCGGAAGACGAGCTTGGCCGTGCCGTCCCGGGACACGAGGCGCGCCTCGAGCTCGAGCCGGCCGATCGCGAAACGCCCGGCGAGCTTTTCGCGGAGCGGTTTCGAGAGGGTCGAGAACGCCGCGAAATCCGCGAGCCCCTCGCGGTAGAGTCCGTCGAAGACCTGGGCGGCCCGGAACGGCCGCTCCCCCATCGTCTCGAGCTCGGCCCGGAGCTCCTCGAGCGTCAGGTCCTGGATGTCCATCATCCCTCAATTATACAGATAACGGGCCATTGGGCAATCGAGCGGGGACCGGGGAAGGTGGCGTCGAGGCCGTCCGAAAGCCCCCGTTTGGAGGGGGACCGGCGGGGAGCGGAGTCTTCAAAGCGACCATCAGAAGCGTGACGGAGCAACTCGACGGCGCGCTTCTGGGAAATATCTTAGAAGTTTCTCTCGGTCTTGTTTCCGGGGGAACCGGGACGGGTTCCCGGGGGCCGGGGGATGAGGGCGGCCTCGGCGGCACCGTTGCTGGCGACGTACACGGATGGGAGCCATCGGCCTCGAGGCTACTTGATGCTCACCATCAGCCAGAGCAAGAAGATGATGACGCCGACGAGGGCCCAGCTGCCGAAAAAGCCGATGACGTCGGCCTTGACCGGCTTCATGAACTCCCAGCTCGAGCCGGGCCTGAGCTTCCGGCGCTCGATCTCGTCGTAGTGCTCGACCGCGTGACGCAGGGCCCGCTCCTCGTCCTCCGGCGTCGGCCGGACGGAGGTATGGATCTTGGCGAAGAAGCGGTCGAGGTCCCTTTTGGGGACCGGCCGGGTCACGGCGCTCAGAAGGAAGAGCAGGACGAACGGGAAGAGGGCGTCGAAGCCGAAGCGCGCGGCGTTGAGCTGCGCCTTGGAACAGCCGGAGAAATCGACCCCGCACCAGCCGAGGACCCAGAGCTCGGCGTGGAAGCGGCCGATGCCGATCCGGGGCGAGCCGGGGTCCTTGGGGTCGGTCAGGGCGACCTTCTCGAACAAGATCCCGGCCGGGGGGTTGACGCGCTCCTTGCGGATCCTCTCGCCCACGGCCGAGGCCCGGCCGGCCGCGACGTCCTCGCGCAGGGCCTTCGTCGTGATCGTCAGGGCCTGGGGCCTGGTCTCGCGAAGGAAGGCCGGCCGCGTCCGCGCCCACTCCAGGGACTGGAAGAGGTTCGGCACGACGGCATAGATGGCGAAGCAGACCAGGACCTGGGCGATGACGGCCGCCTTCGTCACCCGCCGCCAGATGAAGCCGAGCCAGATGGCCGCGCCGAAGATGGCCGGGAGCGAGATGAAGTACTTGAACATGTCGAGGAGATTGCCGATGAAGAGGGCGACGCCGACGCCGCCCGCGAGGGTCACGGCGATGGCCGCCCGCCCCACGGCGAGGAGGTGCCGGTCCGACTTCGGCTTGACGAACGGCTGGTAAAGGTTGCGGATGAAGAGGGCCGAATAGGAGAGGCTCGACCCGGCCAAGGCCGACATCTTGGCCGCCAGGATGCCGGCCATCATCAGGCCGATGGCGCCCGGGAAAAGGAGGTCCATGGTCATGTGGCCCCAGATGAGGTCGGGGTCATGGAGCTGGCCGGAGTAGAGGGCGATGGCGAGGAGCCCGGTCAGGGCCCAGAAGATCATGATGAAGCGCTTGAAGAACATGCCGCCGATCATGCCGACGCGGGCCGTCGTCTCGTCCTTGGCCGAGCCGGCCGTCTGCATCCCCGTGGCCACGGCGATGATGGAGACGAGGTTCGAGAGGACCATGGCCAGGATCGTGTACCACGCGTACTCGCTCGTCGCCGCCGAGCCGAAGAGCCGGAACATGAAGTCGGGGACAGAGGCGTGGAGCCCGGCAAAGCCGCCGACGCGCGAGAGGGCGATCGGGATGAGCATGAGCGAGAACATCGTCAGCAGGACCCCCTGGATGACGTCGGTGATGGCCGCGGCCAGGAACCCGCCCATCATGGTGTAGGCGGCGACGATGGCCGTGTAGATGAGATAGATCGCTGCCGGGTCGGTGTAGGAGATGAAGGAGCGGAGCTCGTCCTTCTTCGAGCGCTCCGTGAGCTCGTCGAGACGCCCGTGCTCGTCCGCCGTCAGCGCCGCGGCCGGCCGCTTCTGGAGCGCCTGGTAATCGCGGAAGAGGTCGACGCTCGTCTTCTCCGCGGCCGTATACTTCGCCGCGGGCTTGGGCGTCAGGGCCATCATCGTCTTGGCCGCGACCATGTAGCCGACGCCGTTGCCCAGGAAGGCCATGAACAGGGTGAAGACGGCGAAGGCCGCGGCCAGGAACCGGCTCTTGAAGCGCTCGGCGAAGAAGTCGCCGATCGTGACCAGCCGGACGCGGCGGAAGAAGCCCGTCGTGAACCAGTAGAACGGGGTCAGGAAGAGGACGAGGTACTGGATCCACATCCCGCCGATGCCCTGGCGGAAGACCTCGCGCGAGACGACGATGGCCTGGTCGGCGTTGGTCGAGGTGCCGAGGTTGAGGAAGAACTGATAGAAGCGGCCGAGGCGGCGGCCGGCGACGTAGAAGTCCTCGGTGCTCTTGGTCCTGCGGCCTGCCCGCCGGCCGACCCAGAGCAGGGTCAGGACGAAGGCGACGACGATCCCGAAGTCGAGCCAGTGCAGTCCGAAGATCCTCATCGCGCCCCTCTCGCAGAGGATACGGTCATCGCGAGGCCGTCAGGCCCTAGAAATTCCCGGAGTACTTGATCCAGAGCTCGTCGGCGAGCTTCCAGTAGGCGGCCACGGCCTGGTCGGCCTGCCCGAGGCAGGACTTGGTCAGGAGCTCCTTCGCCTTCCTCGGGTCCTTCTTCCAAAGCGTCAGCGCCTCCTCCTCGAGCTTGGCCTGGTTCGCGAACGCGGCGTCCTCGATCGGCCGCCAAACCTTTTCGATGTCCTTGGCCATCTCCTGCCAGCGGAAGAGGGCCAGCTTGCTGACCGTCCGGTAAGCCCACCAGGCGCAGTCCCGGCGGTAGGCCCGTCGGCCGTCGACCATGTAGGAGTCCGGCATCCGCTCGATGCCGATGTAGAACGGCGTGTGGGGCGTTGTGGCCGGATTGTCGTAGCCGAGCCAGACGACGCCGCCGATCGGCCCGGGCAGCCAATCCCGCGACTGGGTGATCTGGAGGTAGGTCGAGTAGGGGGCGCAGATCGTCCGCTCGCGTTTGATGCGGAGGAGCTCCCGCAGCTCGTTCGACATGAAGGGGCTCGCGATCGGGCTCTTGACCGTCTCCCCCTTCCTGTTGAGGGCGAAGAGCGTCCGGGTCATATCGTACTCGGTCCCGTCGTAGGCGTCGCGGAAGATGGCCAGGAGGTCGCGGACCGTGACCTTCTTCTCCGGCTTGACCGAGAACGGAAAGTTCTCCGACTCGGGGTTAAGCTTGAGGCCCGGGGCGAGCAGGCTCAGGACGCGCCACTCGCGGCGTCGGCAGTAGAGGCTCGTCCGCGAGCCGGGATTGTAGGCGTAGGTGAAGTCGAAGGGCTCGAGACCCGCCTTCGACCAGAAGCCCATTTCCTCGGCCTGCGTCAGGGCGTTGGCCGAGGCCATGAAGAACTCCCCGTTCGCGAGGTCGAGCCGGCGGATGCGGCCGGCGTTGGCCGAGCAGCCGATCTCGTCGTCCGGGACCCGCTGGGCAGCCCAGACGGCGCCCGTCCTTCCCTTGCCGGGCCCGTAGATCTCGAACTGCCAGACCTCCTTCGGGTCGGCGAAGGTGAAGCACTCGCCCCAGTCGTTGTAGCCGTACTTCGCCGTCAGCTCGTTGGCGACGCGGATGGCCTCGCGCGCCGTCCGCGCCCGCTCGAGGCAGAGCCGGTAGAGCTCCGGGGCGTCGATGATGCCGGCGTCGCTCTGGAGCTCCCGGCGGCCGCCGATCGTCGTCTCGCCGATGGCCAGCTGGTGCTCGTTCATGATCGGGTAGGCCGCGTTGAGGTAGGCGTAGGTTTCGGTGACCTGCGGGATCTCGCCCGTCTCCAGGCGGTCCGGGTCGTTGGGCCCCTTGGTCAGCTTCGGCTCGTGGTAGACCTTGGCCGTTTCGCCCGGCTTGTGCTTCCGGTTGGGGACGATCGTCATCCAGGTCCGGTCGGAGCCCGAATCGCAGGAGTGGGAGGTCATGGTCGAGCCGTCGGCCGAGGCCAGCCGGCCGACGAGGATGCTCGTGCAGGAGTCGAAGTCGGGCGGCGGCCCGAGGCTCGTCCCCACCCCCGCCGGGGCCGGGAGGGAGGACAGGGACCAGAAGGCCAGGAGGGCCAGGACCGGGAAAAGAATTCGGCGTCTCTTCATGGGGAGCTCCTCGTTCGTTCCATGGCGCGGCGGTCTTTTCCGTTTATAACACGCGCCTCCGGCGCCGGTCAACCAAGAGGGACAGCCCCTCGACCCCCCCGGCCGTCCCGCGCTGCCTGCCGTGTCTTTGACCCCGGGCGGCTTCTCTGCTATAAATGACGTTCTGTTTTCCGTTCGACCTTCAAGGAGATACGACCCGTGACTTCGTTTTTCGACACGCTCACGGGGTTCCGCTCGCTCGGCGAGGTCATGGCCATCGGCTCCGGCCTGGTTTGGGCCGCGGCCGTCATCCTCTACAAGATCAGCGGCCGGACCGTCCATCCCCTCGGCCTCAACCTCTTCAAGAACGTCCTGGCCCTGGTCTTCATGGCCCCGACCATGCTCCTCCTCGGCGAGCGCCTCCTGCCCGCCGTCCCGGCCAAGTCGGTCGGCCTGCTCCTCCTCAGCGGCTTCCTGGGGATCGCCGTCTCGGACACGCTCTTCTTCTACTGCCTCAACCGACTCAGGGCCAGCCTGGTGGCCATCGTCGACTGCTTCTATAGTCCCTTCGTCATCGGGCTGTCCTACGTCATGCTCGGCGAGCGCATGGCGGCCTCGCAGATCGTCGGCGTCGCCCTCATCATCTCGGCCGTCCTGGCCGCCTCCCGCTCGAACGGCGATGGGGCGCCCGTGGCGCGGAAGGACCTCGTCGCCGGACTGGTCTACGGGGTGCTGGCCATGTTCTTCGTGGCCGTCGGCATCGTCATCGTCAAGCCCGTGCTGGCCACGGAGTCGGTCGTCTGGGCGACGCTCGTCCGGGTCGTCGGGGGGACTATCCCGCTCGGCCTCCTCATCCCGCTCCTGCCGGAGAGGCGGGCCATCCTCAAGCCCCTGCTCGACCGGGCGAACTGGAAGGCCATGGTCCCGGCCTCGTTCTTCGGCTCTTACCTGTCCCTCATTCTGTGGATGGGCGGCATGAAATACGCCAAGGTCTCGGTGGCCGCGGCCCTCAATCAGCTGAACACGATCTTCATCGTCGTCCTGGCCGCCCTGTTCCTGAAGGAGCGGCTGGGCTTCTGGAAGATCGCGGCCGTCGTCCTGGCCTTCCTCGGCGCCTATCTCGCCGCGGTGCCGTTCTAGGCCCGCGCGGCGCCCGGGCTCACTGCGCGGCCAGCTTGAGGTCGGTCCAGAAGGAGTGGAGCATGGTCCGCTGGTCGCGGCGGTAATCGCCGCCGCCGGAGAGGGTGCCCGCGTTGTCCCTGGGATTGGCGATGGAATCCGTCAGCTCGGCCCCTTGATGGGCCGCGCCTCCCCTGGAGATCTGGCCGGCCATCATGTCCTTCATGGCCTCGGAGGTCATGCCGCCCCATTCGAAGCCGAGCTTGATCGTCTTGCCCGGCTCGGCGCCGATGCCGCCGGCCTGGTTGATGCGGCTGAGGGGGATCCGGAGCTCCCAACTCCGGGCGCGCTGCTTGCGTGCGGACCGGTAGGCTGGCGGGTCGGTCTTGACGGCCGGGTCGGACGGCGCGGGGATTTTCTTGGCGTTGATCACGTCGGCTTCGAACATCTGGTAGAGTTGCTGCTTCCGGAGCTCAGCCTTCTTTTCGTCCGTCAGGGTCTCCCCCGATTTTTCAAGAGAGGCGATCAGGGCGTCGGCCGTGACGTCTTTCTTGAGAAAATGGACGCCGAGGTCCTTGCTCTTCTTGCCCTCGGTGTTGAAGAAGACGGTCAATCCGGTGTAATCGATGGTCGAGGCCGACCTGTCGTCGTTGAACAGGAACAGGACATAGAGATTCCGGCCGTCGTTCTTTACGGCGTACTGCGCCTTGGAACTCGGGTCGGTCAGGAACGTCGCGCCCTGCCAGTCCAAGTCCAAGCCGTCGATCTTCATGGGGCCTGCCGCCCACTGGCTCGAGACGGGCGTGTCCTTGGCCAGGCCGGGGACGCCAAGGGCGCCGATGGCGGCCGCGACCAAGGGAATGGCGATCCATTGTCTTTTCATGTGACCTCCTCAGGCCCGCGGGGGCCCTGCGCCGGGAAGAGGCTTCGCGCACTCCTCCCTGGATTTGGACGTATCTTATCCTATTTTATTCCATGCCTCAAAAACGGCGGCCACGTTCTCGGGGCGGGCCCCGATGCCGAACTCGCACTGGGCGACGGCCCCGCCCCCCCGCCACAGGGCCCCGGCCGCGGTCCGGACGGCTTCGGCGACCATCGCGGGCGTCCCGTAGGGCAGCAGGTGCTGGCGGTCGACCTCGCCCCAGAATGTGACTTTCCCCCCGAACCGCCGGCCGACCTCTCCGACGTCCATGCAGAAGACCTGGGAGTTCAGGGCGTCGACGCCGATCTCGATGAGGTCTGGCAGGATGTCCAAGATGAAGCCGTCGCTGTGCATGAAGGCGTACTTCCCGTTCCGGTGGGCGACCTCGGCGTAGTCGCGGTAGAGCGGCTTGAACACCTCGCGCCAGAGCGCGGGCGAGACGAGGAGCGACCTCTGGCTTCCCCAGTCGTCGGCGAAGAAGAGGGCGTCGGCGCCGGTCGAGGCCCAGAGCTCGAGCTCTTCCATGAAGAAGGCGTGGATGCGCCCGATGAGGGCGAAGAGGCCGTCCGGCCGCTCGGCCAGGTCGAGGTAGAGGTTCTCGGGCCCCCGCAGGAACTGGAGGAGCTCAAAGGGACGGATAAGGGGGTACGAGTAGACGAAGGCGCCGCTCGTCTCGCAGAAGGCGTCGACCCGGGCGACGTCGAGGCTCAGCCTCTCCTCAGGGACGCGGACCCGGCCCGCGTCCCGCCAATCCGTGACGAGCGGCTCCTTGACCTCGCCGATGATCCCCGCCTGCCGGCTCTCGAAGCGGCAGCCCCACTCGTCGACGTAGAGCCCGGGCGCATACTCGTCGCCGGTCGTCCGGATCGGCGTCCTAAGAAAGGACGGACAGCGGAGGATGTCGTCGGGGTATCGCCTTTGGATGTCCGCGAGCTCGGCCGGGTAGGTCCGCTCGGCCCATGGCAGGGTCCAGAGCTGACGGGGGACGCGGGGCGGGGAGCGGAGCTCCAGGGTCTCGACGACGAGCTCGCGCGAGGTCATGCTCATCCCAAACGACCGCGCCGGGCCGGGGCCGGGCGCGCTCACAGGCCGAGGAGCCGGCCGACCTCCTCGACGGCGCTGGCGGCGTCGGGGGCGTAGCCGCCGGCCCGGATCTGGTCGGCGTATTCCTTCGTCACGGGCGCCCCGCCGATGACGACCGGGATCTTGAGCCCGGACGCGGCGACGGCCTCGACGATGTTCTTCATCTGGACCATCGTCGTCGTCAGAAGGGCGGAGCAGGCGACAACGCTGGCGGCGTTGGCCTTGGCCGCCTCGACGAACTTCTCGGGGGAGACGTCGATGCCCATGTCGACGATCTTATAGCCGTTGCCGCGGAGCATCATGGCCACGAGGTTCTTTCCGATGTCGTGGAGGTCGCCCTTGACCGTGCCGATGACAACGACGCCCTTGGGCTGGACCTTGTCCCTGAGGAGGTGCGGCTCGAGCTTGGCCAGGCCGGCGTTCATCGCCCTGGCGGCGACGAGGACCTCGGGAATGAAGACCTCGTTGTTCTTGAACAGCTCGCCGAGGCGCTCCATGCCCGGGATGAGGCCTTCGTTGAGGATCTTCGCGGCCGGCAGGCCCGCGCCAAGAGCCCCGTCGACGAGCGATTCGACCTCGGCCTTCTGGCCCGCGATGAGGGCGTCTTGCATCTCTTTGAGCATCTCGTCACTCCTTGAACGCGCCGTGATTTTTCCTATCTCACAATAAACGCCCGCCGTTGTCAAGAATCGCCGGGGATCGGCGGAGGCGGCACCAAGGCCATCCGAAAGCCCCCGTTTGGAAGGGGACCCGTACCGTACCGCTGCGGAACGGTACGGGGGAACCGGGACAG
>JBBISK010000023.1:0-6922 GCA_037441295.1 Candidatus Aminicenantota bacterium
TATGCGACAGTCATAAAACCTGGCTCGGAGGACTTTTGGGACCCACTTTATCGGGGAATATGAGGAAAAAGAGAGAGCGCGCCCGGCCCGATTCGAACGGGCGACCTGCGGATTCGAAGTCCGACGCTCTATCCAGCTGAGCTACAGGCGCGCGGCATTGCGTATTCTAGCACAAAGTCGCGCGCGGGTTCCCGAGACCGGGATGTCCGAGGCTTCGGGCGGACCGTACCCGTCGCCGCCCCGGACGAGAAGGCCAACCCGGCTTGCGCCCGGCGGGAAAATCCTGATAATAAGTGATCGGGAAAGCCATGAGCCAAAATAAGCAGGGGATCTTCCGGAAGATCCTGAACATCCTTCTCAACATCGGGGCCGACCCCGCCGACGACGAATACACGCGGACGATCAAGCGCATCTACTGGGTCCCGGCCTGCTTCGGGATCCTCGTCGAGCTCGGCGGGACCCTTTTCTTTTTCCTTTCCGGAAACCCCGTCCTGGGCTGGCTCTACCTCATCTCGTTCGTTCTCTTCTCAGCGCTCCTCGTCGACGGCATCCTCCACCCGGCCCACTTCCGGGCCATCGCCGCCGTCGTGCTTTTCTATTTCGTCGCCACGTCCGTTCTCGTGACGGTCCTGCTCGGGGGCATCTGGAAAACGGACGGCACGATCATGATCGGCCTGATGGGCCCACTCCTGGGGCTGATCTACTTCAGAGACCGGCGGCTCGCCGTGGGCCTGTTCGCCGCCTACTGCGCCCTCGTCATTGCCCTGGCCGTCGCCGGACCCGGCTCCGAGACGCGCCAGCCCGGGATCGCCGGGTTGGATCCCATCATGTTATGGCTGGGATTCGTCGTCATGGCGGCGTTCATCTTCGGGGAGATCTACTTCTTCGTTATCCAGAGGGACAAAGCCCACCGCGAGTTGGCCGAAGAGAAAGCGAAGTCCGAAGGCCTCCTCCGGCGGATCGAAGCGGACCTCGCGCAGGCGGCCCGCATCCAAGAGGGCCTCCTGCCCAAGGAAAGCCCGAAGATCGAAGGCTACGACATCAGCGGCGTCAACGTCCCCTGTTATGAGGTCGGCGGCGATTACTATGATTTCGTGCCTATCGATGAGGACAGAGTCGGCATCGCCATCGCCGACGTTTCGGGCAAGGGCATTAGCGCGTCGCTCCTCATGGCCTCGCTCCGGGCGGCCCTGCTGGCCGAGGTCCGCCCCGACTACGACCTCGGCCGGATGGCGTCCCATCTGAGCGATTTCGTCTACAAGAGCTCCGGCCCGACGAGCTTCGTCACGTTCTTTTTCGCGGAGCTCGACCGCCGGCAGTCCCAGGTGCGCTACGTCAACGCCGGCCATAACCCGCCCTTCATCCTCGACCGCGAAGGGCACGTGCGGCCCCTCGAGATCTCGGGGTTCCCCCTGGGTATGTTCGCAGGCTCGACGTACGAGGCTCGGACATCTCCCCTCGCCGCGGGCGAGCTCGCCGTCCTCTTCACCGACGGCGTCATCGAAGGGCGGAACGAGCGGGGCGAGGACTATTCGGAGGACAGGCTCACGGCGTTCGTCAGGGAGCGCCGGACGTTGCCGGCCGCGGAGATCTGCCGCGAGGTCCTCACGGACGTCCGCGGCTACGCCTGCGGCTCCCAGCCCTGCGACGACATCACCCTGGTCGTCGTAAAGCGGACCGGCGCGTGACCGCCCGGGCGGGCCCGTCGAGCGACAGAGACGGACGGCCGCCGGCCTAGCGCGCGCCGCCGTTCCAATTGGGCGGCTCCGCCCCGAGCAGGCTGCGGACGAAGAAGTCGTACATCTTGCGCTCGCCGTAGGCCCCGCCCATGCCGTGGCCGCCGCCGGGAATGACCAGCAGGTCGAAGACCTTGTCGGCTTTGATCAGGGCATTGACGACCTGCATGGTCGAAGACGGGTCGACGTTCGTATCCATCTCGCCGACGATGAGCAGGAGCCGGCCCCGGAGCTTGCCGGCGTTGTCGACGTTCGACGAGGCCGCGTACTCCGGCCCGAGAGGCCAGCCCATCCACTGCTCGTTCCACCACATCTTGTCCATGCGGTTGTCATGGCAGCCGCACGAAGCAACCGCGGCCTTGTAGAACTCGGGGTGGAAGAGAAGGCCGCCCAGGGCGTTCTGGCCCCCGGCCGAATTGCCGTAGAGGCCGACGCGGCTGATATCGTAGGAAGGGTATTTCGCGGCCACGGCCTTGTGCCAGAGGGTCCGGTCCGGGAAGCCGGCGTCCCCCAGGTCCTTGTAGCAGTAATCATGGAAGGCCTTGGAGCGGTTGCTCGCGCCCATGCCGTCGCACTGGCTGACGATGAAGCCGAGCTCGGCCAGGGCGCGCATCGCGATGACGGCCCCGAGCTCGAGCGCATGGATACCTGGAGCTCATCGCCCGGGTGACCTCTCACATCCCCGACAAGGGCCAGGTCATGGTCCGCTACTACGGGCTCTACGCCAATGCCCACCGGGGTAAGGTCCGCAGGGGCGTGGCATGCATGCGGCGCGAAAAAGGGAAATTCCTATCCGTATCCGCTAGAGGTTCTCCGCGACGAGTTGGGCGATGTCCCGGACCGAGACGTCCTCGCGGCCCTTATCCTTGAGGCCGTCGCGGAGCATGGTCAGGCAGAAGGGGCAGGCCGCCGCGGCGAGCGGCGTGCCCGAGGCGAGGACCTCTTCCGTGCGCAGATGATTGACCCGCGTCCCGAGCGATTCCTCCGTCCACATCAGCCCGCCTCCCGCGCCGCAGCAGAAGCTCTTGTCGCCGTGCCGCCCGAGTTCCGTCGGCTTGGCGCCGAGCGCGGCGGCCAGGACGGCCCGCGGCTCCCCGGTCAAGCCGTTGTGGCGTCCCAGGTAGCAGGGGTCGTGGAAGGTGTAGGCCCGCGGGGCGGCCGGCTTGAGCGTGACCCTTCCGGAGGCGATGAGCTCCAGGATGAGCTCGGCGTGGGAGACGACCTCGATCGCCCGGAGCTCGGACTTGTCCCCGTCCGTCAGCCCGGGGACGAGGTCGACGAGCTTCGGGTATTCGTTCTTCACGGTGTTGTAGCCGTGGGGGCAGATGGTGACGATCCTCTTGACCCCGTACGTCTTGAACAGGGCGAGATTCTCCTGGGCCAGGCTCTGGAAGAGATATTCGTTGCCGAGGCGCCGGGCGGAGTCGCCGCAGCACTTCTCTTCGGTGCCGAGCGTCCCGAAGGCGATGCCGGCGGCGCGGAGGACCTTGACCAGGGAGGCGGCGATGGCCTTGCCGCCGTCGTCGTAGGCTCCCATGCAACCGACCCAGAAGAGAAGTTCGGCGCCGGGGACGTCCTTGATGTGGCGGACGCCGAGCGGCTCGCCCCACTCCGCCCGTTTGGCGAAGCCGAGGCCCCAGGGATTGGAGTTCGTCTCCATGTTCCGGAAGAAGGCGTTGAGCTCGGGCGGGAACTTGCTCTCCATCAGGACCTGGCTGCGGCGGGCCCCGACGATCTTGCGGATGTGCTCGATCTCGACAGGGCATTCCTTCTGGCAGGCGCCGCACGTCGTGCAAGTCCAGATCTCGCCTTCGGTGAAGGTGGCCGGGACGAGCCCGGCGAGGTCGTCCCGCTTTTTCCCGACCAGCGCCCGGTCCCCGGCGAGGAGGGCCCTCTCCATGTTGAACAGGATCATCTTGGGCGAGAGGGGCTTGCCGCTGGCGAAGGCCGGGCAGGCGTCCTGGCAGCGCCCGCACTCCATGCAGGCGAAGGCGTCGAGGTCGTCCTTCCAGGTGAAGTCCGGGAGCTTCTCGACGCCGAAGACCTCGGACTTCTCGAGGTCGAGAGCCGGGAGCTCGCCGCTCGGCGTCGCGCGGCGGAAAAAGACATTGACCGGCCCGGCGAACATATGGAGGTACTTGGAGTGGGGGACGTAGGCGATGAAGCCGTAGACGGCGACGAGGTGGGCCCACCAGGCGATGTGGAAATGCGAGGCGACCGCCGCCGGGCCCATCCCCGACCGCGCGATCAGGCCGGCGAGCCACGGCCCGAGGAACGACCAGCGGGCCATTTCGGGATGAGCGGCGACGGCGAAGCCCTCGAAATAAAGATAGGTCGCCGTGGCCAGGGTGATCAGGAGGTAGATCCTGGCCGAGTCGGAGGGCGTCGTGGCGTAGGCCTTGGGACGGATGACGAAGCGGCGGAAAGCCAGGAATAGGACGCCGGCCATGACGGTGAACGCGGCGACGTCGATGACGAAGGAGAACAGCAGGCCGAAGCCGGAGCGGCCAAAGATATAGAAACCCTCGAAAAAGCCCTCGAAGGTATGGCTGACCGTCATCGTGTCGAAGGCCAGGGCGCCGTAGAAGATGCCGACGTGCATCAGGCCGGTGAAGAGGCGCTCGTCGCGGAGGGTGCACCGCTGGAGGAGGACCTTGAGCGCGGCGTGCCCGAACCTCTTCCTGAGGTCCCGGAAGCGGTCCTCGGCCGCGCCGGCGAGGATGATCCTGACCCTGCGGAGGATCGGGACAAAGAACGCCGCGGCCGTCGCCGCGATGAGGCCGCACAGGACGATCTTTCCCCAAGGACTGAGCATCGGACTCTCCTTTCCTGCCGCCCCCTTTTTACCGGTTTGGCCCGGGGCTGTCAAGAAATGGGGAAGCCAACTGAGGGACGCCTTCGCGCTGAGGCCGAGGGGCGGAGGGGCCTGGTTGGTGAGGAGAGGGCTGGAGTGGAGACCATCCCTTCCAGCCCTCGACTCCCCTTAACAGCGGACGGCGAAACGCATATAATGGGGCTCCCGTAACACTCAGAAAGGAACCTTCATGGCCGAGAAAAGAGACATCGTCATCATCGGCGGCGGCCCCGGCGGCTACCTGGCCGCGATGCGGGCGGCGCAATTCGGGAAGAGGATCACGGTCGTCGAAGCGGACCGGATCGGCGGGACGTGCATCAATTATGGCTGCATCCCAACGAAGTACCTCCTCCACCAGACGAAGATCCTCAAGGAGGTCGCCGGGACGAAGACGCTCGAGGGCCCAACAGGCGAGGTCCGGCTGAACTGGGCCCTGGCCCAGCGGGGGCGGCAAGCCGTGGTCGACTCGCTCGTCAAGGGCCTCGTCTTCCTGCTCGAGAAGGGCAAGGTCGAGATCGTCAAGGGCACGGCGCGCCTCGGCGCGGGCCGGGTCGTCACGGCCCGGACGGCGGAAGGGGAGAGGACATTCGAGACCGACAAGGTCATTGTCGCCACGGGCAGCCGCGCCGCGAGCCTGCCCTTCCTCAGGCCGGACGGGCGCCTCGTCGTCACCAGCAGGGAGGCGCTCGAATTCGCCGAGGTCCCTAAGAGCCTCATCGTCGTTGGGGCGGGGGCGATCGGGCTCGAGATCGGGTCGATCTACCGCCGGCTGGGCGTCGACGTGACCGTGCTCGAGATCCTGCCCGGCCTGCTGCCGGGCGCGGACCGGGAGGCGGCCGGGCGCCTCGACCGCGTCTTCAAGAAGCAGGGGCCCAAGGTCCTGACCCAGATGCGGATCGAGGCGGCCGCGGTCGGCGAGGCCGGCGTGACCCTGAGCGGCACCTGCCTCAAGACGGGCGCCGCGTTCAGTTACACCGCCGAGAAGTGCCTCCTCGCCGCCGGCCGCCGGCCCAATACGGAGGGGCTCTTCGACGGCGATTTTTCGCTCGAGCTCGACCGGGGCGGTTTCATCAAGGTCGACGCGAGGCTCGAGACGGGTGTGCCGGGGGTCTACGCCATCGGCGACGTCATCGGCGGCAAGCTCCTCGCCCACAAGGCCTACCGCGACGCCGTCGTCGCCGTCGAGAACGCCTGCGGGCTCGACCGCAAGGCCGACGACGCCGCCGTGCCCATGGCCGTGTTCACGGAGCCGGAGTTCGCCTCGGTCGGGCTGACCGAGGAGGAGGCCGCGGCGAAGGGCCTGAGAATCAAGTCCGGCGTCTTCCCGCTCCAGGCGAGCGGCCGGGCCATGACCATGGACGCCACGGACGGCCTGATCAAGGTCCTGGCCGACGGGACGGACAAGGTCGTCGGGGCGCACGTCGTCGCGCCGGGCGCCTCGGACCTGATCCCTGTGCTGACCATGGCCGTGGCGAGGGGAATGACCCTCGAGGACCTGGAGGGCATCATCTATATCCATCCGAGCCTATCCGAGGGGATCGGCGAAGCGGCCCTCAAGGCGAACGGCCGGGCGCTGCATATCCTCAATTCTTAGCAAGGAGACGACCTCAACGGGTGGCGCGATGCGAGCCGCGGCCCTCTTCTCTAGGATATGGTCTCATTGACCGGACGCTCGTTGCGGAGCGCGGAGCAATTGAAATCCCCGGGCCGTTTCTATACAATCGTTGAGGACCTCAAAGCCCCATGATGGCCCTGGCCCTTTCTTTCCTCGTTTTCGGGCTCCTCGCCCTGGTCATGATCTCCATGAACGCCCTGCTCGGGCCGCGGAGGCCGGACCCCGCCCGCGAGAAGCCTTTCGAGTGCGGCAGTCCCTATCTCCAGGCCGGCATCCCCCCGGTCCGCGTCCCGTTCTTCCTCGTCGCTCTCCTTTTCCTCCTCCTCGACGTCGAGGCCGCGTTCCTCTTCCCGCTGGCCCTGGCCTTCCGCGGCCATGGCGCGGCCGGCCTGGCCGCCGTCGGCGGCTACCTCCTCGTTCTCGGCGCGGGGTTCGCCTACGCCTGGAAGAAAGGCATCTTCGACTGGTCATGAGCGGCTTCGACTTCCTGGCCACTCGTTTCGACACCGCCCTCGGCTGGGCCCGCAAGTTCTCGCTCTTCCATTACCCGTTCATCACGGCGTGCTGCGGCATGGAATACATGTCGGCCGCTTGCGCCCACTTCGACATCGACCGCTTCGGAGCGGGGCTGACGCGGTTCTCGCCGCGGCAGGCCGACCTCCTCCTTGTCGTCGGCACGGTCAGCCACAAGCTCGCGCCGGTCCTGAAGACGGTCTA
>JBBISK010000023.1:6932-13279 GCA_037441295.1 Candidatus Aminicenantota bacterium
CAGATGCTCGAGCCCCGCTGGGTCATCGCCTTCGGCGCCTGCGCCGTGAGCGGCGGCATCTACCGGAACTACGCCGCCGTCCAGGGAATCGACCGCGTCATCCCCGTCGACGTCTACATCCCGGGCTGTCCGCCGCGGCCGGAGATGGTCCTCGACGGGCTCCTGAAGCTGCAGGACAAGATCCAGAACCAACCCCAGGATTGGCGATGGAAAAAGAAGACCTGATCGACGATATCCGCTTCCGCTTCCCGGCCGTGGAGGGATACGCCGAGACCTTCGGCGACCAGACGCTCGTCGTCCGGCGGGAGGGCCTGGTCGCCCTGATGACCGGGCTCCGCGGCGCGCCGTACGATTACGCCGTCCTGCTCGACCTGACCTGCGTCGATTTCCTCGCCTCGGAGGGCCGGCTCGAGATGGTCTACCACGTCTTCTCCCTCAGCCGCAACCGCCGGCTCCGGGTCAAGGTCTCGCTCCCGGGGGACAATCCCGTCGTCGATTCCCTGACCGGGCTGTGGAAGAACGCCGACTGGCTCGAGCGGGAGGTTTTCGACATGTTCGGGGTCGGCTTCGCGGGACACCCCGACCTCCGCCGGATCCTGATGTACGAGGGCTTCGATGGCCATCCCCTGCGCAAGAGCTACCCGTGGCGCAAGGAGCAGCCCCTCCTCCCCATGAAGGACTGAGATGGAAACGCGCCTCGAAAGGAACGCCCGGCCGGACACGATGCTCGTCAACATGGGCCCGTCCCACCCGGCCATGCACGGCACCTTCCGCATCCTGCTCGAGCTCGAGGGGGAGAGGATCCTCAACGCCGAGGTCGAGATCGGGTACCTCCACCGGGGTTTCGAGAAGACGTGCGAGAACCGCACGTACTTCAACCTCCTGCCCTACACGGACCGGCTGAACTACGTCTCGCCGCAGATCAACAATGTCGGCTACGCCATGGCCATGGAGAAGCTCCTGGGGGTCGAGGTCCCCGAGCGGGCCGGCCAGATCCGCGTCCTGATGAGCGAGCTCTCCCGAGTCTCGGACCATCTGACCTGTCTCGCGGCCATGGCCATGGAGAACGGGGCCTTCACCGTCTTCCTCTATATGATGAAGGCCAGGGAATACCTCTGGGACGTCATCGAGTTCACGACCGGGTCGCGGATGACGACCTCGTACATCCGGATCGGGGGGGTCCGGGCCGACCTCCACCCGGGCTGGCGCGAGGCCGTGGCCACGGGCGTCCGGGAGACGCGGAGCGTCCTCAAGGATGTCTCCGGCCTCCTCGACGGCAACCAGATCTTCATCGGCCGGACGCGGGGCGTCGGCGCCATCTCCAAGGAGGACGCCCTATCGTACGGCTGGACCGGGCCCTGCCTGCGGTCGGCCGGCGTCCCCTACGACGTCCGCAAGGCCCATCCCTACCTTATTTACGATCGCCTGGAGTTTGAGGTGCCGGTCGGCGAGAGCGGCGACAACTACGACCGCTACAGCGTCCGGATGCGGGAGATGGAGCAGAGCCTACGGATCATCGAGCAGGTCGCCGGCCTCATCCCGGAAGCGGAGCCGAGGGTGATGTCGGGGGCGATCGCGCCGACCGAGGCCCTGCGGCTGGGGCGCCTGCGCAAGCCGCCGCAGGCGATCCGGCTCTCGCCGAACCTCGAGGGCTCGGAAAAGGACGTCTACCCGCGGATCCTCACCGGCGCGCCGCTCGTCGCCGTTCCGCCGAAAGAGGACACCTACACGACGATGGAGGGCCTGATCGGCCACTTCCTCTTCTTTATGAACGGGCACGGCATCCGGCCGCCCAAGGGCGACGTCTATTTCTCGGTCGAGGGGGGGAACGGCGAGGTCGGATACTACATCGTCTCGGACGGGACGGACCGGCCCTACCGGCTCCATCTCCGCGCGCCCTGCTTCCATGTCGTCGCCGCGCTGGAGAAGCTCATCCGCGGCCGGTTCCTGGCCGACATCGTCCCGACCTTCGGCTCGATGAACATGATCGGCGGGGAGCTCGACCGGTGAGCTTCGTTCTCTCCTCCGAGGCCAAGGCCCGCATCGACGGGCTCGTGCGCCGCTACCCGGAGAAACCGGCCGCCCTGCTGCCGGTCCTCCACGTCATCCAGAGGGAGCAGGGGAGGATCTCGCCCGAGGCGGTCGAGTGGGTCGCCGCCGCGCTCGGCGTCCCGGCCCTGCGCGTCCGGGAAGTCCTGTCCTTCTACAGCCTGCTCCGGCGCGAGCCGGCCGGCCGGTACGTCATCCAGGTCTGCCGGAACATCAGCTGCTCGCTGGCCGGAGCCGACGACGTCCTCGCGCGTCTCGAGGCCCGCCTGGGCGTCAAGGCGGGCGGGACGACGCCGGACGGGAAGTTCACGCTGCTCGCGGTCGAGTGCCTCGGCAACTGCGATCACGCCCCCTGCTTGATGGTCAACGACGACGACCATGGTCCCGTCACTCCCGGCCTCGTCGACCGCCTGCTCGAGGAGCTGCCCTGACATGACCGTCCCGGCAGCGACGCTCCTCCCCCTCGATGCGATCTCGTTCCGGCTCCCTTCCTATATCAGTCGCGGCGGCTACGACGCGGCCCGCCGGACCCTCCTCTCCAAGAAGCCCGGGGAGGTCATGGAAGAGGTCAAGAGGGCCAACCTCAGGGGCAGGGGAGGGGCCGGCTTCCCGGCCGGCTCGAAGTGGGCGTTCGTGCCGCCAGAGGACGGGCGGCCGAGATACCTCTGCGTCAACGCCGACGAGGGCGAGCCGGGAACGTTCAAGGACCGGGCCGTCATGACCCGCGACCCCCACCTCCTCCTCGAAGGCATCCTCATCGCGAGCTATGCCGTCGGCGTCCACACGGCCTTCATCTACATCCGCGCGGAGTACGAAGCCGTGGCCCGGCGGCTGGAAACGGCGGTCGAGGAAGCCCGCGCCGCTGGGTTCCTGGGCCTGAACGTCTTCGGCTCCGGCTTCGACCTCGACGTCCTCGTCCATCGCGGCGCCGGCTCCTATATCTGCGGCGAGGAGACGGCCCTCCTCGAGTCGATCGAGGGGAAGAAGGGCTGGCCACGGCTGAGGCCGCCGTTCCCGGCCGCGGTCGGGCTTTTCCGGGCGCCGACGGTCATCAACAACGTCGAGACGATCGCCAACGTCCCCCTCGTCTTCCGCGACGGCGCCGAAGCGTTCGCGTCGCGGGGCCTGCCCAGGGACGGCGGCACACGCCTTTTCGGCGTGAGCGGCGCCGTCAGGAAGCCGGGCCTCTACGAGCTGCCCGTCGGCACGCCCCTCCGCAGGATCATCGACGAATGGGCCGGCGGGCCGGCCGAGGGACAAACGATCAAGGCCGTCTGCCCGGGCGGGCTCTCGGCGCCCTTCCTCACGCCCGACGAGCTCGACGTCGCCATGGATTACGAATCGCTCGCCCGGGCGGGGTCCATGCTGGGGTCGGCCGGAATTATCGACATCGGCGACCGGACGCCCATGATCGAGGTCCTCAGGATCGTAACCCGCTTCTACGCCCACGAATCCTGCGGCCAGTGCACGCCGTGCCGGATCGGGACGACGTGGATCAGCAAGGTCGTGGACCGGATGGCGGCCGGCGGGGGAGTCGGCGGGGACCCGGCTCTCATCCGCCGTCTGGCGGAAGGCATGAAGGGGAGGACGCTCTGTCCGATGGGGGACGCAGCGGCCTTCCCCGTCCTCTCCATCCTGGCGAAATTCGAAAAGGAGCTCTTGGAGACGGTCTCCAAGTGATGGCCATGGCGGAAGTCAACCTCGAGATCGACGGCCAGGCCCTCCGGGTCCCGGCCGGGACGACCGTGCTCAAGGCCGCCGAACGGCTAGGCATCGTCATCCCGCGCTTCTGCTTCCATCCTGCCTTCGAGCCCGAGGGGAGCTGCCGGATGTGTCTGGTCGAGATCGAGGGCCTGCCCAAGCTCGACCTAGCCTGTTCGACCGTCGCGCGGGAGGGGATGAAGGTCCGGACGGCGACGCCGCGAGTCCTTCAGGCGCGGCGGGATGTCCTCGAGTTCCTCCTGGCCGACCACCCGCTCGACTGCCCGATCTGCGACAAGGCCGGCGAATGCTTCCTGCAGGAATATTACGGCGCCCACGGCCGCTACCCGAGCGCCTTTCTCGAAGTCAAGGAAAAGAGAGCGAAGAAGGTGCCGCTCGGCAAGGCCCTTCTTCTCGACCGCGAGCGCTGCGTCCTCTGCAGCCGCTGCGTCCGTTTCCTGCGGAAAGTGACGAAGACTGGGGAGTTGGGCATCTTCGAGCGAGGCGTCAGGTCCGAGGTCGGCCTCGACGACGGCGTCGAGGTCGGGAACAACTATTCCGGCAACCTCGTCGACATCTGTCCCGTCGGGGCCATCACGGACAAGGATTTTCGGTTCAAGACCCGGGCCTGGTTCCTGAGGAACGGCCGGACGGTCTGCCCGCGCTGCGGCCGCGGCTGCGCCATCGTCGTCCAGTCGGTCTGCGGCTACCCCCTGCCCGGGGACCTCCGCAAGGTCTACCGGATTGTGCCGGCCGAGAACCCCGCGGTCAACGGCTACTGGATCTGCGACCGCGGACGCTATGCCGTCCGGGACATCGAGGAGGGCCGCGAAGAGAGGATCATGGTGAAGGCGGGAGGGGAGGCCGCCGCGATGCCGCTCACTTGGGACGGGGCCATGAAGGCCCTGGCCGCCGACATCCGCGGCGCGGCCGCCGCCGGGCGCCCGCCCCGGCTGGGGGTCGTCCTAACGAGCCTTCTGACGAACGAGGAGCTGGAGACCGCGCGGCAGGTCTTCGTCGAATCGCTCGGCGTAACGGCTGTTCACTTCGCGGACCCGGCGCCGGGCGAAGCCGACGGTCTTCTCCTCACGTCCGACAGGGCGCCGAACCGCCGCGGCGCCGAGGCCCTGGGGTTCGCGCCGAGGCCGCCCGACCTCGCCGCGCTCACCGGCGCCGTCGACGTCCTCCTCGTCTTCGGCCCCCATCTCCTGGAGCGCGTCCCGCTCGAGGAAGCGGCCCGGGCCTTCGCCGGGATCCGGAGAACCTGGCTTTTCTCCGCGCGCAGGAGCCCGCTCGACGGCCTGGCCGACGTCGTCCTGCCGACGGTCCTGTCCGAGGAAAAGGCGGGTTCGTTCACCAACGTCGACGGGCTCCGGCAGCGCTTCGAGCCCGCCCTGCGGCGGCCGCAGGGCTGCCGGCCGGAGGGCCGGATCCTGGCCGACCTGGCCGCGGCCCTCGGGGTGAAGGCGGATTGACGCCATGACCGACGCCCTCATCCTCCTCGTCAAGATCATCCTGGCCCTGACCTGGACGATGCTCCTGGCCCTCCTCCTGACCTGGGTCGAGAGGAAGGAGAGCGCGGTCATCCAGGACAGGGTCGGCGCCAACCGGGCCTCGGTCTTCGGCCTCCGCGCCTTCGGGCTGTTCCAGCCGTTCGCCGACGCCCTCAAGATGATCTTCAAGGAGGATTTCTCGCCCACCTTCTCGTCGCGCGCCCTCCACACCCTCGCCCCGCTCCTCTCGTTCTTCTTCACGGCGGTCGCGGTCGTGGCCGTGCCCTTCGGCGACACCATCCGGCTCGCCGGGCGGACGGTCGCGCTCCAGGTCGCCGACATCGACGCGGCTCTGCTCTATGTCCTGGCCATGCTCGGGCTCGGCGTCTACGGCATCCTCGTCGGCGGCTGGGCCTCGAACAGCCGCTTCCCCCTCCTCGGCAGCCTGCGGGGGGCGGCCCAGCTCATCTCCTACGAGGTCGCCCTGGGCCTGTCGCTCGTCGGGCTGGTCATGGTCTTTCCATCGCTCCGGCTGTCGGAGATCGTCCGCTTCCAGGGCGGGCTCCTGTTCGGGTTCCTGCCGAAGTGGGGGATCTTCCTCCAGCCGCTCGGCTTCGCCGTCTTCTTCGTCGCGGCCCTGGCCGAGACGAAGCGGGTGCCCTTCGACCTGCCCGAGGGCGAGTCGGAGATCATCGGGTTCTACACCGAGTACGGGGGACTCAAGTGGGGGCTGTTCATGATGACCGATTTCCTCGAGGTCATCGTCGTCGCCTGCCTCGCCGCGACGCTCTTCTTCGGCGGCTGGCAAGTGCCTTGGCTCGGCGCCGGCGGCTTCCGCTTCCCCTGGGGCGGGGCGTGGGCGCTTCCGGCCTGGACGGTCACCGTCCTCCAGGTCGTGTCCTTCAACCTGAAGGTCGTCTTTTTCTGCTGGCTCCAGGTCCTCATCCGCTGGACGTATCCCCGCTTTCGCTACGACCAGGTCATGGCCTTCGGCTGGAAGCTCCTCGTCCCGGCCGGGGCGGTCAACGTCCTCCTGACCGGTCTCGTCCTGGTCCTGAAATAGGCGCCCATGAAAAGAAGCTGGACCGTATTCAAGGAGATCAT
>JBBISK010000023.1:13321-18776 GCA_037441295.1 Candidatus Aminicenantota bacterium
ACACCCTCCGGCTCTTCGGCCTCCGGCCCGCCCGGCCCGGCGCCGTCACCTTCCAGTACCCCGAGCAGGTAAAGCCACTCGCCCCCCGGCACAAGAGCCTCCACCGCATCCTCGTGCGCGAGAACGGCCTGCCCCAGTGCGTGGCCTGCATGATGTGCGCCACGGTCTGCCCGTCCGAGTGCATCTTCATCGAGGCGGCGGAGACCGACGACCCCGAGGTCCAAAAATATCCCGCGACCTTCGTTGTCGACCTCAGCCGCTGCTGTTTCTGCGGCTTCTGCGTCGAGGCCTGTCCGGAGGACGCCATCCGCATGGACACCGGGGAGATCCGCCTCTCGGCGACGGGGAGGAAGGACCTGGAATACCCGCTCGGGAAGCTCCTCCGATGAGCCGGGCGGCCCCGGAGAGGATCACCGTCGGCGAGTTCGAGGTCTTCCGGCTTCTCGACGGGACGTTCCTCGTCGACGGCGGGGCCATGTTCGGTGTCGTCCCCCGCACCCTCTGGGAGCACCGGGCCGCTCCGGACCGCGAGAACCGCATTGCCCTGGCCCTCAACTGCTACCTCGTCCGGGGCCCGGGAAGGACGGTCCTCATCGAGACCGGCGTCGGCCCCGACGTCGACCGTAGGCACGCCGATTTCTACGGCATCCGCCGCGAGCCCGGCCTCTTCCGCCTCCTCGAGGAGGTCGGGGTCCGGCCGGCTGACATCGACGTCGTCGTCAACTCCCACCTCCACTTCGACCACTGCGGCGGGAACACCGTCCGGGCGGGGGAGAAGGGCTGGGCGCCCGCCTTCCCGCGGGCGAGGTACGCCGTCCAGCGCGGGGAGTGGGAGCAGGCCCTCCGGCCCGTCGAACGCGACAAGCCGAGCTATCTCCCGGCACGGCTGAGGTCTCTCGAGAGCTCCGGGGTCCTGACCCTCCTCGAGGGCGACGGGGCGATTTGCCCAGGGGTCGAAGCCGTCCTCGTGCCGGGCCACACGGCCTTTCACCAGGGCGTCAAGGTCTCCTCGGGAGGGAGGACGTTCTTCTATTTCGGCGACACCGTGCCCACCGCGGCCCACATCGACCTGCCCTACATCATGAGCTACGACCTCTACCCGGTCGAGACTTTCGAGAGTAAGAAGAGGCTCTACGCGCGGGCCCTGGCCGAGAGATGGACCGTTGGCTTCAGCCACGACCTCGGCCACGCCTTCGGCTCCCTGAGGGGGTCCGTCCGCCGCCCGGAGTTCGTCCCCGCCGCGCCGCCAAATAACGATTGACTTTTCGGGCCGGGGTTCTTATCATGGCCTTCCCATCCACGTGATGGTCCGTCCGTAATCATCAGGAGGTTTAGGCTCATGAAGAAGGTGACTGTCGAAGAACTGCTGGCCAAGGCCCAGCAGCCTTCCTTGGACGCCCCGCGGCTCCACAAGTTCTACAGGGGCAAGATGGGCACGGCCGTCAAGTGCCGCGTCCGCGATTTCAATGATTTCGCCATCTGGTACACGCCCGGCGTCGCCGCCGTCTGCAAGGAGATCCAAGTCGACAAGCAGAAAGCTTACGAGTACACGAACAAGTGGAATTCCGTGGCCGTCATCAGCGACGGCACGCGGGTGCTCGGGCTCGGCGACATCGGCCCCGAGGCCGGCCTGCCGGTCATGGAAGGCAAGGGGATCCTTTATAAGTACCTGGGCGGCGTCGACGCCTACCCCATCTGCCTGGACGAAAAGCACCCGGACAAGCTCATCGAGATCTGCCGCGCCCTTCAGCCGTCGTTCGGCGGCTACAATCTCGAGGACATCGCCCAGCCCAAGTGCTTCCGTATCCTCGACGAGCTCCGGGCGAAGTGCGAGATCCCGGTCTGGCACGACGACCAGCAGGGTACGGCCTGCGTCACGGTGGCCGGGTTGATCAACGCCCTCAAGATCGTCAAGAAGGATATCGCCGAGGTCAGGTGCACCGTCGTCGGGTCCGGCGCCTCGGGCATCAACATCGCCCGGCAGATCATACTGGCCGGGGCGAATCCCGCCAACATGCTCTCGGTCGACTCCAAGGGCATCCTCTCCCGCGACCGGGCCGACAAGGAGACCCTCCAGGCCAAGTTCAAGGAGAAATGGGACCTCTGCCTGCGGACCAATCCCAAGTGCAAACAGGGTTCCATGGCCGACGCCATCAAGGGAGCGGACGTGCTCATCTGCTGCTCGACGCCCGGCCCGGGGACCGTCAAGGCCGAGTGGATCAAGACCATGGCCAAGGACGCCATCGTCTTCGCCGAGGCCAACCCCATTCCCGAGATCTGGCCCTGGGAGGCGAAGGAGGCCGGGGCCCGCATCGTCGCGACGGGGCGGTCCGATTTCCCCAACCAGGTCAATAACTCCCTCGGCTTCCCCGGCATCTTCCGCGGCGCCTTGGACGTCCGGGCCAAGACGATCACCGACGGCATGTGCATCGCCGCGGCCCGCGAGCTGGCCAAGGTCGCCGAGGATAAAGGCATCCACGAGGAGTACATCATCCCGAACATGGACGAGTGGGAGGTTTTCCCCCGAGAAGCGGTGGCCGTCGGCGGCAAGGCCATCGAAGAGGGGGTCGCCCGGTTCAACATCCCGGCCGACGTCCGCTTCAAGATGGCCGAGGACATCATCTGCGCCTCGCGCGAGGACGTCCAGAAGAAGATGCGGGAAGGCGTCATCCTCGACCCGGACAAGAAGTGACCGGGCGAGGCGAAGACCGGACCGTTCGAAAGGCCTGAGAATGTCAGGGAGGGGGCCCCGGACCCCCTCCCGATTCCCTTTCCCGCCCTGATTGACAAGCGCAAGATCTTATGGTATATATCCCGCAACGTCTTATTACGGAAAAACTGAACCGGATCGAAAACAACAGTACAACCACATGACCGAGAACGCCGAAGCCTCATTTTTCGAAGACCTCCATCCCCCCTAATTCTTTAGTCAGTCATCATCGATACAGCGCCCCCGAAGAGGGCATTCCTCGAGGGGGGAGACGACCGGATAGAGAGGAGGTGGGAATCGTCGGTGAACCCGGAAGCGAAGGTCGATCCCATAGGAAATCATCATCAATAATCCTTAAAGGAGGACATCGTATGAAAAACCTGCTGAAAGTCTTAGCGCTGGCGGTGCTGGTCACGTTCGTCTTCACGAGCTGCGCCAAGCAGCCGACCCAGCTCATGGATCAGGCGAAGGCCGCCATCCAGGCCGTTGAGACGGCCAAGGGCAACGTCTATGCCAAGGACGAGCTGAACAAGCTCAAGGGCGACCTCCAGGCGGCCCTGGACGAGGTCACGGCCCAGTCCAAGAAGTTCTTCAAGAAGTACGGCCATGCCAAGGAAATGCTGACCAAGGTCATCGCCGACGCCGACGCCGTGAAGGGCATCATCCCGGCCCGGATCGAGGAGGCGAAGAACACCGCCCAGGCCGCCATCAACGACGCCAAGGCGGCCTATGACAAGGCCAAGGCGCTCCTCGAAAAGGCCCCCAAGGGCAAGGGCACCAAGGCCGACATCGAGGCCATGAAGGCCGACCTGGCCGGTCTCGACACCCAGATGACCGAGGTCCAGAACGCCATGACGGCGGAGGACTATTTCGGGGCCAAGGACAAGGCCACGGCCATCAAGGACAAGGCGGCCGCCATCGCCGAGCAGGTCCAGAAGGCCATCGACAAGGTCAAGGGCAAGAGATAAGAAGGAAGGTTTTTTCCCGAACTTGAAGCTGCACGGAACAGCCTCGCTCGTCCTGGCTGTTTTTCTTGCCGGTTGTCAAATCCCGCCGGCCCCTCCGGAGGTCCGGAAGTCCGCTGACCAGGAGCAGGACCTCTGGAGGGCCGGCGCTTCTGTTTTCGCCGGCCAGGACTACGCGAATTACCTCCACGCCCTGAGGGCCGCCCGGCAGGGGTTCGACCGCGAGAACCTCAAGCTCGGCTGGACCCGGGACTATGGTCGGACTGCGGCCGATTTCCGGGCCGTTCTCGCCGCCGGCGACGGCGTCATGGCCGAGGTCAAGGCCTCGAAAGCCGAAAAGCGCTCCTCGCTTGAGACGGGGGAGGCCAGCGTCCGGGCGAAGATCGCGACGCTCAAGGACATCACGCTGTCCCTGACCGAGCGGGGCCGGGCGAGGAAACAGTTGGCCATGGCCGAGGTCTATCTGGAGGAGACGAAGGCCCTCATGGGGCAGGCGAGGTTCGAGGACGCCGCCTTTCGCAGGCCGGTGACTGCGTCAAGGACGCCGAGGAGGCTGTCATGGCCTTCATCGCCCGCTACTTGGACCGCCGCCAGGTCGAGGTCTGGAAAAAGTGGACCGACGAGACCATCGCCGAATCCCGGTCCAAGGGGACGATCGCCCTCGTCGTGAGCAAGCTCGAGCGGCGGATGACCGTCTACCGGGGAGGCCTGGCCGTCAGGAGCTACCCTGTCGGCTTGGGCTTCAACGGGCTGTCGAGCAAGCTGCATTCCGGGGACAACGCGACGCCCGAGGGACGCTACCACGTCCTCCAGAAGATCGCCGCGAGCCAGTATTATAAGGCCCTCCTCATCGACTACCCGAACGAGGAGGACCGCAAGAGTTTCGCCCGGGAGAAGAGCCGCGGCGCCATCCCGGTCACGATCGGCATCGGGGGCGACATCGAGATCCACGGCGGCGGGCCGGACAGCCTGACCCGGGGCTGCATCTCCATGGATAACGACAAGATGGACGAGCTGTTCTCGCTCGTTTCGGTCGGCACTCCGGTGACGATCGTCGGGACGAACGAGACGGAGAACTACGTCATCCGGAGGCTAAGGAAGTAGGCTGAAGATGGGGAAGCGCGCTCTCGTCGTCCTGCTGGCTCTGGGTTACATCGGGGCTCTCGCGGTCGTCGGCCTGTCCTATCGGTCGGGGCTGAAGATGGCCTCCGGGTGGCCGCCCGCCGGGCCGTCCGTGGCCGACAAGGACTTGCCGCGCGTTCAGCGGAACATCCAAAACTCCGAGAGGAAGATGGCGGCGCTCCAGCCGAGGGGCGTCTACATCGTCGTTGACACCGGAGAGAACCGGCTCTATGTCAAGAAGGGCTCGGAGGTCGTACGGCAGGCAGTCGTTTCGTGCGGGAGCGGGGACATCCTGCAGGACCCGCACGGCAAGAGGACCTGGGTCTTCGACACCCCCCGCGGGGAATATTCGGTCAAGTCGAAGATTATCAATCCCTATTGGGTCAAGCCCGATTGGGCCTTCATCGAGGAGGGCGAGCCCATCCCCAAGAACCAGGAGGACCGGGTGGAGGCGGGAAGCCTGGGCGACTACGCCCTGGGCTTCGGGGATGGGTATTTCATCCACGGCACGCTCTACACGCGGCTGCTGGGGCGGAACGTGACGCACGGGTGCGTCCGGGTCGGCGACGACGACCTCAAGGAGATCTTCAAGATCGTGCCGCTCGGGGCCAAGATCTATATATATTGAGGCGATGATGCGCGCGAGATGGGGCCTGAT